>JBCCSZ010000177.1:0-16171 GCA_039199225.1 Bacteroidota bacterium | reverse complement strand
TAATAATTTAAAGATTAAATTTATTTAAAATTGTTTTTATCTGTTCACTTAAATCCTTCTGTTCCACAGCGAAACATATGTGAGCAATAATAAAGCTACAATTTTTGTATTTGATTATATGAAATGTCTACTGATGGGCCGACTTTTATTAAAGTTTATTGTTATTTGTGACATTTTGAGCCTTGGTCGCTTCCTTTTCTATCTGCTCTTTTAACCCTTCTTGGCGACTGCTTTTTTGACAGAGGATTGGCTGACGAGGTAGACCCCTACAAAAATCATCGCACCTGCCAGTACTTTCTCTGGTTCCAGTTTGTCTTTGGCAAATGCCAGCGCAATGGCACTGGCCAGCAAGGGTTGCAGATAGATGTAGATGCTCACGGTCGACGGATTGACGATGCTTAGCGCAAAGGCATTCAGCAAATAGGTAACCACAGTTGCCAACAAAATGACAAATGCGACGGCCAACCAAATGTGTAGGGGGAAGCTACCCCATTCCACCATGCTAGCTTCCTTAAAGCCCAGCGGTATAATGAATAACCAGCCAAAGAAAAAGATCCAACTGACCACGGTGAGCGGCTGATATTTATCCATTAAAGTCTTGGCAAGAACGATGTAAATACCATAGGAGCAAGCATTGATCAAAATGAGTAGATCACCGAATAGCTGCTCCCGTTGGAAGTCGACCTTCTGCCCAAAGCTGATGAGCATAATTGCACCGGTAGCGCCGATGAGGATGCCCAAAATCTTTTGGAAGGTGATTTTTTCGCCAATGAGTATGGCCGACGAAAGTAGAACCAAAATAGGCGTTGTCGTCATAATCAGGGATGCGTTGATGGGCGTTGTGTACTTCAAGCCGCTGAAAAAGCAGATTTGGTTGATGGCCACACCAAATAAGCCACATAGGAAGAAGCGCAGCAAATCCTGGCGGGCAATCTTTTCGCGGATAAACAAACGTTGAAATACCTGGAAGAAAAAAAGAGCGGCAGTAACCCGGATGAGGATGAATCCTACGGGCTGGATGTACCCATTGTTCATCACTTCTTTAGCAACGGTATAGTTGGCACCATATATTAAGGCAACAGTGAACAGGGCGATGTGTGCTTTTGGTTTCGGAGACATATTCAGTCGATTGCAGTCAGGTATGAATGTCGGCTTATTTCTGTATCTTTGAGCAAATTTTAAGAACTACTACACTGCAAAGGTATTTATCACAGAGGACATAGCACCGGATTTAACGAAAGCATATGGAAAAAGTAAAAGTAGGAATAAGCATCGGAGACATAAACGGCGTTGGATTGGAAGTCATTTTGAAGACCTTGCACCGCAAAGAGATACTCAAATACTGTGTGCCTGTTATTTATGGCTCTTCCAAAGTGCTGTCCTACCATAAGAATATAGTGGGCTTGGACGATTTTTCTTTCTCCACAGCCAATTCGATTGACCGCGTGCGGCACGATCGCATCAATGTTGTCAACTGTTGGCAAGACAATGTGAATATCACCTTAGGAAAGTTGTCGGATACCAGTGGTAAATACGCTTACATTTCCTTGGAGCAGGCGACCAATGATTTGAAAAATGGCTCGATCGATGCCTTGGTGACAGCCCCCATCCACAAAAAAGCCATGCAAATGGCCAATTTTCCTTACCCCGGGCATACGGAGTACATCACAAATGCTTTTGGCGTTTCGGAGAGCTTGATGCTCATGGTCAATGATGAGCTTCGCATTGGTTTGGCGACCAACCACCTGCCGTTGAGAGATGTACCCGAGGTGATTTCCAAAGAGAAAATTCGGAAGAAACTTCAGATTTTCAATAAAAGTCTAAAGGTAGATTTTGGCATTGAGCGTCCTTCGATTGCCGTTCTAGCGCTCAATCCACATGCGAGCGATGATGGCTTGATCGGAACGGAAGAAGAGCAGGTCATCCGACCAGTGGTCATAGAGGCTAAAAAGAAAGGGGTACTGGTGATGGGACCTTTCCCTGCGGACGGCTTTTTTGGCTCGGGAACTTTCAAGAAATTTGATGGCATCCTTGCGATGTACCACGACCAGGGCCTAGTGCCTTTCAAAACACTATCCTTTGGCCAAGGTGTCAATTACACGGCCGGTCTTCCAAGCATCCGCACCTCGCCGGACCACGGTACTGCGTACGATATTGCTGGAAAGAACATGGCCGATCCGGCTTCCTTTCGAAGAGCCCTCTTCTTGGCCATCGACATAGCCAAAAAGCGCAAAGCTTACCAAGAAATGCACGCCAACCCTCTAAAGAAGCGTCAGCACGAGCAGGTGGATGAGGACCCTGCCAGAATTGAAGAAAAAGAAGGTAGCCAGTAAATGATTACCGACTACCTTCGGGGGATGTAGAAATTATAGTTTGTGTAGTGTTCAAGTAATGATTTATCTTCTGGAATAGCTGCCTGCTCTCCTAGGTTGTTGTACTGTCTTTTTCATCCTAGATGCTGGAATTTGGTAAGTTGGGGCAGGTAAAGCGGTCTCCACTTCTTTGGGGATGAATCGGTCGCTGGCAGGCACAAAGTCTGCTTCCTGGCCAGTGATGGCCGTTCCGGGTTCCTGAGGAGTGGTGATGGTCGCTGGAATATAAGTTTCCGTATTTTCGGTGGCTGGTCTGTAGTCTGTATCTCTTGAATTTCTTTTGTAATCATTGGGTAGCACCATGGCAGGTGGTAAGGCAGAGTTGGACAGTGCAACGACCTCCGTTTCTGTTGTAGCCGGTTCAGAAGTTGTGGGAGGTGTATCCAAAAAGCTACGCTGGATGTCGTTGGGCAACACAGCTTGTGTGGGTGTTTGTTCGGTCTCTACAAAGGCTGTTGTCTGTTGATGATGGATGCCTTCCATTTCGAGCAGTAGCGCAAAAGCTTGGTTCTTATCGCTTTCCAGCTTGGCTCCCTGAGCATCGTATTGATGCAGTTGGTATTTCTCAATGATGCGGATGATTTTTTCAGCATAGCGTGCATCGGTTGCATAGCCGCAGCGCTTGAGCCCTTTGGCCCATGCCTTATAGTCGGTTTGAGGAAGTTGGAACAAAGCCGCATATCTTGGATTACCGACCAAAAAATCTGTATGGTCCTGGTAGGAATAGCCGGCCTCTTCATAAGCTCTGAAGCACGACTTGATCAGCTTACCATTTTGGAAGTCGTCGTCCTCGATATAATAAGTTGGCCCTTGCCAGTAGCTCTTGCACTTGATGCCAAAGTGGTTGTTGGCATTTTGGGCCAAAGAACCCATTCCAGCACCTGATTCATGGATGCCCTGTGCCAGTTTGATGCTGGCTGGAATGCCACTCCTCTGCATTTCTCGTTGTGCAATATCTTTGAACTGTTCGATGTATTGAATTGCTTTATTGGATTTGGAATCTTCAAAAGAAATGAGAGAGCAGGACAACAAAAGCAAAAAAGCACATGATAAATGAACCGATGGTTTGGTCATAGTAATGGTAATTAAAAGATGTAAAAAATGATTACACCAATTCGAACTACCATCAATCTTTGAACAGATAGGAAGGAGGCGGGCCTTCTGCCAGGATCGATGTAAGTGTCTTGGTTGTGTTGCCAATCACTTACTTTTAGGGTTTTCTCATAGTAAGCTGTCTGGCATTGATGCTGCAATATAGAATATATTAATATATAAAATCAATAGTAATATGTTTGGCGAGACCCTTTTTGGGGCAAATAATGTGACGGAGAAATAAATATGCTAAATATTTTTAATATATCTCTTTTGGCTGGGTTTCACATCCGAATTTGATATGGTTAAGTAGCTGTTAGTCATTTGAGTGGAAATATGATATTTTTTTAATGTGTTCTTGCTGTACGAGCTTGAAGTAGATTTTTATGCATTATAATTTATTTGAATGCGTAAGTCTTGGCAACTTCTTCTCAGCCGCTAATTGGTTATCATCAAACTGTTGATGAATTGTATTGAATGTGTAATATTTATATGTGTTTTAAATTTAATTTATTTGTTTATGCCTTCTTTTTTACAATTCCAGAAGTATTGTTAGCGCTGGGAAATCTTGGGCGTGACAAAAAATAGTGGGCATGGAGCTGGATTTATTTGCTCAACTGGGTGGAGAAAAAACCTTGTGGGTCTTTTTAGAAACTGGCAAAAAATTTGCTTAGGTCATATTAAGATAAATATGTATTCAATTTAGGGCTAATCTGATAAAGCCTTTCATATAAATCACCCGCACCATGAACACCTACCTTCGTCCCTTGCTTTTGGCCATTGGTCTGTTGACCACCCTTTTGTCTTATGCGCAGATGAGTTTAGAACAAGCAGCTCAGGCTTTTTACCTCGACGGTACAAGCTACCACGATCAGGGTCAACTGGATCAAGCCTTGCAGAGCTACTCGGAGGCTTTGGAACGCAATCCTAAAGACGTTAAATCACTTTTCAATAGAGGATTGATTCGCTTTGAGTCCAAGCAGTTTTCGCTGGCCTTGGAAGATTTCAATCGCTTATTATCAATCGATTCCCGTGATGCAGAGGCATATGAGATTCGCGCGCAGATTCGTCAAAAATTGGGAGACTTGGTGGGCGCCATTGAAGATTACAACTATGCCATTCGGGAGCGTCCTTCGGCCTGGTTGTACAATCAACGTGCGCTGGTCAACAGCAGCTTGGGAGCCTTGGACGCCGCTTTGAATGATGTGTCTCATGCTTTGGAATCCGACCCTCAGAACAGTTTGACTTATGGCATACAGGCAGATGTTTTGGTTGCAAAGGGTGAATATCGCAAGGCTATAGACAGTTACGACCAATCCTTGGCGATTGATCCCTCAGACAAAACCAGCAATCGCAATCGCGTCAAGGCTTACCATCTATTGATTTCAGGTGGGTCGCCAGACGCAGGTGTTCTGGCCAATGCCCATCAGCTGTTGTCGGAAGGGCGCTATGAAAAGGCTTTGGCAGGCTACCAAACAGCGCTGCGGCAGGATGAGGACAATGCGCGGGCGTTGTATTGTATTGGTTTGATTAAGCTGAAACTGAAAAAGTACAAAGATGCCAATCAGTATTTTACAAAGGCATTAAACTTTGACCCTGCAGATGGTACCTACCATTATTTTAAGGGTGTTGCGGAGCTGCATTTGAAAAATTTTAACGAAGCGGTTCGCCACTTTGATGTGGCGGTTGCCCAAGGCTATGAAAACACAGAGCTGTACCGCAACCGCGGCCTGGCTCATTACCTCAATGGCACTTACGAGGAAGCACTACTCGATCAGAAATACGCCATTGAAATGGCTCCGACCAACAAGCGTGCTTATTTTCACATGAATAACTGTTACTACGCACTGGGACATTTGGCCTACGGACGCGTCAGTGCTTTTGCCGACTACCTGGCCTATTTGGAAAGTAAGTCTGAAGACCAAGGTGGTTCTTTTGAGCAATGGGTATTTACAAACACTGACTTAGTCGCAAATGGATCGGAGCGTACATCGTTGGAGCGTCCAGTGATTTTGCCAAGTGATTTTGGACCTGGCGACGATAAGAAAACCTTATTGGAAAAAGGCATCTTTTTTAATCGCTCGGGCCGTTATGCAGAAGCCATCCAGGAATTCAACCAACTGATTCACCTAGACGGTGAAAACGCACAAGCCTACAATGGTCGTGGTTATGCCCGGCTGCGTTTGGAGGAATACACCGGAGCTTTGGAGGACTTACAAGTTGCCATTGATCTGGACCCTGCGCAGGCTGAGCCACATTACAACTTAGGTATTGCCTTGTTTGAGCTGTCCAGAGAAAAGGAAGCCATCCAATCATTTGACAAAGCCATTGATCTGGAGGAAAAACTTGCCGTTGCCTACTACATGAGGGGGCAGTGCTTTCAGCGTCTTGCACAGCCCGAAAAAGCATTGATGGATTACGATAAGTGTTTATCTCTTGATGCCATCAACCCAGAGGCACTCAACAATCGGGGAGCCTTGAAGCTCATCGCCGGAGATGCCTGGGGAGCCATTGAAGATTTGAACGAAGCCATTGTCATCAGTCCTTCATCTTCCATACTCTTGGCCAATCGGGCGAAAGCCAGGCTGAAGGCTTTGCAGTACGATGCTGCTATTGAGGATTACAACCTGGCGCTAGAGATGGACACGGACAACGATCGCTTGTTGTACGAGCGGGCAATGGCCTGGTACGAGCTGCAGAACTACGAAAGAGCTGTCGAGGACTTGACTTGGGCGATCAAAGCTTGTGCAGGGGAAGACGCCAACTACTACTACCGTCGGGCGTTGGTGCTGCATCATTTGGGGCAGTACGAAAGAGCTTTGGCAGACTACAATCGGACTGTTAAATTGGATGTGCAGCACCGCGAGGCGTATTACAATCGAGCGGGCGTACGGAAGGCTTTACAAGACGACGAGGGGGCTTGTGCCGATTATCAGAAGGCGGAGGCCATGGGGTTGGACGCAAAATACTTTGCTTCACTGCAGGGAATTTGCCGAGAATAAGTTTTTTTTTATTATCCAAGTGTTTGATAACCAGTCTATTGAGTTGGTGCCTGACAGGAAAGAAAGTAGTTTGGCTTTTATTTTGTATGGAAAATAATTAATTTTGCCGCATGTTGTAGAAGATATTCTTTTGTGATACAGGTGATTTGCAAAAATATCAATGGCCCGGCTTATTGGATACCATACAATCATTTAAACAAACATAAATTCAGCGAGTTATGAATGGGAAAGCAGAAAAAACCCGGTACAGCGATCAGGAGTTGGAGGAATTCGAGCAATTGATCGACGGCAAACTGAAAGACGCCAAGCAACAACTCGAGTTTTATAAGAAGCAATTATCGGACATGGCTGACAACCCTGATTCAAAGGTGAAGGGCCTGGACGATGGTACTGGAACGGCTGAAAGTGAGCGCCTGACTTCGATGGCAGCTCGCATCTTGAAACACATCCAACATTTGGAAAACGCTAAGATTCGAATATCTAATAAGGTATATGGAATTTGCCGGGTGACCGGCAAGTTGATCTCGAAGGAACGTCTGCGTGCGGTACCTCATGCCACATTGAGCATAGCTGCTAAGCAGCAAGGCCGACGCTGAAAATAAGACCCGCGTATCAGCTGGCAAAATGGTGATTATACTAAGATGAATTAGTATAATCACTATTTTTTTACTAACCTTAAGGTCGGAAAATTGTTTATTCTAAAACGAATCTCATTTTGAAAAGATCAGCATATGTGATAGTTCTGGTTTTCATCGTGTTGTTTTTGGACCAGGCACTGAAGATTTGGGTTAAAACAAGTATGGAATACGGCGAGGAAATTCCTTTGTTTGGCACTTGGGGCTTGTTGCATTTTGTGGAAAACAACGGGATGGCTTTTGGTCTTTCGATTGGAGGTGACTACGGCAAATTGGCCTTGAGCCTTTTTCGAATTGTAGCGGTGGCATTCCTGATTTACTATTTGAAATTTTTGGTAAATAGCAGTGCGAAATTAGGGTTGCTGACCAGTTTTGCCCTCATTCTTGCCGGTGCCGTCGGTAATATCATCGATAGTGCTTTTTACGGTCTGATCTTTTCGGAATCTGCTTATCATGGTGGTTTGGCAACCATGTTTCCAGAGAGCGGCGGCTATGCCGGGTTTTTGCACGGAAAGGTGGTAGACATGTTGTATTTTCCGCTCTTTAGTGGACACTTTCCGGACTGGCTGCCGATATGGGGTGGTGACTACTTTATGTTCTTTCGGCCGGTGTTCAACATAGCGGATATGTCGATCACCATAGGGGTGGTTAGCATCTTGTTATTTCATCGTAATTTCTTTAGTGCCAAGGAGGAGGAAGAGGCCAAGGTGGAAGTTGCTGAGGGTGCTGTACAAGGTGCGGCGATGACGGTGGCGGCTGCAGAGGCAGCGACTTCTGCGCCACTTGTTTCGGAAGATGTGGTGGCAGAAAATGAGGAGGTGGGGAGCGAGGTAGAAGAGCAAAGCGAAGAACAGCATGAAGAGCAGCACGAGCCAGAAGCACCAGATAAGCCTACGCCTCCGTCAGCAGAGTAAAGTAATTGCAACTTAGCAATAAAGAAAGCCGCCTCGGTGATTAGCACCTGAGGCGGCTTTCTTTTTATACCTTTTGGGGGTGATTTAGACTGTCTTGAAGAGGCTGGCGATAGCTGTAATGTGTACTTGGATCATTTGGCGATCAAAGCAAGATTCTAATGTATTGAGGCATCGAAGATGTCTGAATGAAAAGAACCAGTATATCGATTGTTAATGGGATGTTGCAGCCTTCGAGTGTAAGAATAAATCAGCTCTGGCTAAGGAGTTGAGAGAAAGCGATCGATGGATTACTCTGACTTGAGGAAAGTATCGATGGCTTTGAGGACGTTGTTGATTTTGTTGTAATTGATGCTGTAGTGGATGAATTTACCTTCCCGATGAGTATCGACGATTCCAGCCACGCGAAGAATGCGAAGGTGTTGTGAGGTAATAGACTGTTCCAGCTTTAGCGTGTTGTAAATTTTGTTGACGTTGATGGTTTTGTTGTTGTCAATAAATTCGAGTATGGTCATCCGGAGTGGATGCGCCAATGCGCGCAGAATCTCTGACGAGACCTGCAACTTTTCATTATTAATGTTGATTCTCGCTTTTCTCATAGATACGGTTTTATTATAGTTTAATCAATTTGCAAAGCAAATATGCGTTTTTTATTTATTTCTACAAAAGAAAGGTAAAAAAAAATGCTGTAAACCTATTGATTTACAGCATTTTTTGCCTTTGGATTCTCTTGAGAATTCTGGTGCCGAATGAGTTGGCACCCTTATATTTTTATGCCTAAAGCGAGATTTTTCGGTCTATTGAAATTGAGGAAATCAGGCTGCCAGTTCTTCAACAAGTCTGGAGATTTGAGAAAGGCGTTCCTTATCCAATGAGTAGTAGATGAATTTGCCCTGGCGATCTGTAACCACGACACCAGCTCTGCGAAGAATAGCGAGGTGTTGGGAAGCGACAGACTGTTCGAGACGCAATTTGATGTAAATATCTGTAACGGTCATGCGCTCATTTTCCTCCAAAAGATCTATAATACTTTGACGAAGCTTGTGGTTAACTGCTCTCAAAACCAATACCGCCTTTCTCAACTCTGCATAATCCAACTGGATATCTTTTTTTCCCTTCTTCAATACGACGGTCTCGTTTTTTTGCTTTCTCATATCTATGTTTTTTAAATTAGTGAAATACTGTTTTCAATTTGCCAAAAACTATACCAAATTAAAACATTACGCAATATCTTACTGTGTAATATCACTGATAACTAGCCAAAAATAAAAACTTTATTTCAAAAATAACAATTAATAATGATTTATTACTAGTTATAATATCTTACGAGCTTTCGTAATGTTGGGAGGCTTAATATAGGTCGGTGAAAAGTAAGCAGTATCAACGATTTGACCCCTTTGAAAGGCCACTTCTGCCAATGAAACCAAGTGAGTAGCCGAACAGCCAAGTGTGCAAAATGTTGAAAACTCATCTGGAAGGACTTTTTTTGCCTTCTCCGCTCCGTTTCCGCACAAAAGTAGCTCCTGTTCGCTTTTGTAATAATCTTCAAAGGAGGCGGTCGTGAGGATGTGTGCATGCGGAGACTCTAAGCAGTCGCCAGCGCTGTTATACAATGCCGTGTAAACTTCCATCCGCCGAGCATCGATCATCGGGCAGTAAATTGCAGATTCCCGGGGGTGCAGCCGCCGGCATGCCATCGCCAGGGATTCCAAGGTGTCGACAGCAATCAAGGGCTTGTCCAGTGCATAGCAAATGCCCTTGGCCACCGAAGAGCCTACCCGCAAGCCAGTGTAAGAGCCTGGCCCCTTGCTGATGGCCACTGCCGACAAGTCGTTCAGCTGAACCCCGGCTTTCTCCAGGCATTCCTGAACGAGCAGCGTTATTTTTTCTGCATGCACAAATGGCTGGTCCGATTCGCACAATTCCAAAAGCTGTCCGTCCTGCCCCAGGGCAACAGAGCAAACTTCCGTACTCGTTTCGATATTTAAAATTAGGGGCATGGATGAGGTGTTTGGGTTTCGGTTTGGTGATTTGCCTTCGGCTTGTGATTTGGTGATTTGCCTTCGGCTTGTGATTTAGTGGTTGGCCTTTGGCCTGGTGATTTAGATATTCGATAATAAATTTCGGCAAAGATAAATTTTGCGCTCCAACTCCCCAAATCCAAAAACCACAAGATCACCCAATCACAAAACCACAAGATCACAAAACCACAGAACCACGAGACCACAAGACCACCCAATCACAAAACCACCCAACCACGAGATCACAAAATCACCCAACCCGCCCCCAATAAAAAAACAGCCCCAAAGTGAACTTCAGAGCCGTTTTGAGTAGGAATTTATTTTGGGTATTATTGCTTCAAGATAGATTTGTATCGAGCAGAATCATTGAGCAGAGATACAGCCTCTTTGATTTCCGGATCGTTTTTGAGGCCGAGCTGTATCTTACCTTTTTGGTAGAAATAGCGGCTAGCGATCTCTTTTTCCAATAGCCCGACGATGACGTCCTTGTATTTGACGAGGTCGTTTTTCTTTTCGGTTTGGATGCTTTGCTCGATTTGGCGGATGCTGGCGTCGATCATATCGCTGTAACCTTCGCGCTCCGCTTGTTCTTTGAGTTGTGTCAGAATCTTTTCGCTTTCTGTATTGTATTCAAAATCTTGCTCTTCGACATACTTGGTGAATTCTTCAAACTTGGTGAACTTCAGTTCGTCGACAGATGCGATTTTTTCGTTCTTCAAGATGTACTGTGTGATGTAGTCGAAG
The DNA here is from genome assembly GCA_039199225.1 of Bacteroidota bacterium. GTDB lineage: Bacteria > Bacteroidota > Bacteroidia > Chitinophagales > Saprospiraceae > JBCCSZ01. The sequence continues at coordinate 5,394 of JBCCSZ010000177.1, read as the reverse complement.
AGAATGTTTTCCTCGACGAGACTCTTGACGATGTTGACATTGTCGTTGTTCTCTATGATGATGTCGGGCTTCAGCCCTCCGCCGTCCAATACCTTACGACCATTGCGGGTTTTAAAGGCTGTACGCTTTTCGTCCGGGATATCGGTTGGTTTTCCATCGTCGTAGCTGACCCCTTGGATGCAACGTCCACTTGGGATGTAATACTTCGCTGTTGTCATTTTAACCTTCGAGTTGTAGCCCACGTCGCGGGTATTTTGTACCAAGCCCTTACCGTAAGAGCGCTGTCCTACCAGCACGCCGCGGTCGAGGTCTTGAATGACACCAGAGACAATCTCGGAAGCAGAGGCAGAATTGCCGTCTACCAAGAGGATCAAGGAAATTTCTTCGTCGATGGCCTTATTGATGGTTTTGAAGCTGCGATCCCAATCGATCACCTTGCCTTTGGTTGAAACGACCAACTCTCCCTTTGGAATGAAGACGTTGGAGACATTGACGGCCTCGGTTAGCAAACCACCACCGTTGCCTCTGAGGTCGAATACCAAACCTTTCATCTTTGGGTTGTCGTCTTTCAACTTCTTGAGCGCATCCCCAACATTCTTGCCGGCATTGCGGGTAAAGGTGGTCAGCGCAACGTAGCCAATTTCATCGGTCAACATACCAGAGTAAGGTACGTTTGGAACGACGACCTCGTCGCGAATCATGGTGATTTTCATTGGCTTCTCTGTGCCAGGGCGTTGGATGGTCAGTACTACCTCCGTGCCTGGAAAGCCCTTTAGGATGTCGCTGACATCATCGGTAGACTTATCCTTGGCAGACTTACCGTCGATGGCGAGAATCACATCGCCGGCCATTAAGCCTGCCTTTTGAGCTGGACAGTCTTCGTATGGTTCGGTAATGGTGACGTAGCTTTCAGTCTTGCGAATCATAGCTCCGATGCCGTTGTACTTGCCGTCAGTGATGTAGCGGAAGCCTTCAATTTCGGATTCTGATATGTAGTTGGTGTAAGGGTCGAGTGATGAAAGCATTGCGTCGACACCCGTGCGCATCAATTTGGCCGGATCGACATCGTCAACATAGTAGGTATTTATTTCTTTGTACAGGTTGGTGAAAATCTCGATGTTCTTAGAGATTTCAAAGTATTTTCCATGGTCTGTGGTAATCGTTGCCATTCCCAGCAGAGCGATGGCGAAAACAGCGAATACCTTTAATGCACGCTTCATAGGATACTCAATGGTTTAGTGAATGATTTTCAATGGTCGGCTATCTGTTCTATTGTACCTCTTAGTAATATACAACGCAAGAATGGCCATTTATTATTCTCGTTCAGGTTGCGATTCTTATTAAAATTATCATTTAATTACCAAACATTCAAATTAGTCATAATATTGGGTACCAATAAAATGCTTGAACGTCGCCAATCCAATAGACCAGCTGATAGAGGGATAAATGAATTGTTGTTAACAGAGGGAAGCAAACGGATGGGGAAGTGTGCTGGCCTATACTATGGAAAAATAATGCCAAAGTGCTGTTTGGCGATAGGAAGCATTAGCTAGCTTGCCAAAAACTTGGTTAAAATTTTCAGTAGTTGTTCAGGGGCTTCGGCATGTATCCAATGGCCGGCTTCTTCGACCGTTTCCATTTGGGCTTGAGGGAAAATCTTCCTCAGACTGTCGAGTTCCTCCGCTTGTAAATAGTTGGAATGACCGCCCCTCACGAAAAGCGTTTCTCCACTGAAAGTACGGTCATCGGGTAGTGCCTCCAATATGCGACTGTAGTATTCGTGAATGGCTAATAAGTTCATCTTCCACTGAAAGCCACCTGCTTTATTTCGGCTGAGGTTTTTCATTAGGAACTGCCGAATCCCTTTGTCATCAATCCGTTGAGCCAAGAAAGCTTCAGCTTCTTGGCGGCTGTCTACCTTGTCGGGCTCAAGTGCCAGCAAGGCATCGAAAATGGCTTCATGCCCTCCTTTGTAAGCTTTGGGGCCGATGTCTACCACGACGAGTTTGTCGACCAAGTCTGGATAGTCTAGGGCAAATTGCATGGCTGTTTTACCACCCATCGAGTGGCCAATGATGTGTGCCTTGTAAATCCATCTGGACTCCATGAAATGCTGCAAGTCTTCAGCCATCAGTTGGTAGTTGTGTCCGGGTAGGTGGGGGGAGCGTCCGTGGTTTCGTTGATCGACCAACAGTACCGTATGATTTTCCGACAGCTTTCTTCCCAGTGTTTTCCAGTTGTCCAACATCCCGAAAAGACCATGTAAAATGATGATGGGATCACCTTGTCCGAATTCTTTAAAGTTGAGTTGCATTCCAGCCTGAATTTTGAATCGGCAATATACAGCTTATTCTTCTTTGGCCACCCCAGCAGTTGTTCTATTTGAATGGACTGATGAAGCAAATATATTCTCGGCTTGTGGCGAGTGTAAGTCTGACCATCTGCTTCGTTGAAAGGCTGCCTGTAAGTCCGTTGCTAGCATCCATTTGAAAAACAAAATGTTTGTTTAATCTGTTTAAATAGAAAGTAAAATTGTTATCTTTGAAGGCTTTGAACACTTGACTTGCCAAACATGTTTTCCAATTATTTTGCGCTTTAAACTTTAAGATAAAGGACCATTATGAGCTTTAAACTGACCTCTCCTTTCAGTCCCACAGGTGATCAGCCACAGGCCATCGAGCAACTCTGCCAAGGCATCGAGGATGGAGACAAATCACAAGTATTGCTAGGGGTGACCGGCTCGGGAAAGACCTTTACGATGGCCAATGTCATCGCCAAGCTCAACCGCCCCACTTTGATATTGACCCACAATAAGACGCTGACGGCTCAACTGTATGGCGAATTTCGGGAGTTTTTTCCGGAAAATGCTGTGGAATACTTTGTGTCTTACTACGATTATTATCAGCCAGAGGCATACATTTCCGTCTCGGATACCTTTATCGAAAAAGACCTGCAAATCAACGAACAGGTAGATAAGTTGCGCCTGCGAGCCACCTCCTCTTTGTTGTCTGGTCGTCGCGACATCGTGATTGTTGCGTCGGTTTCCTGCATCTATGGTATGGGCAATCCGGAGGACTACAAAACGGGCATCATCCGTATTTTCCAGGGGCAGACCATTTCCCGCAATACGTTTTTGTACAGTTTGGTCGAAAGTCTGTATTCCCGGACAGAGGCGCAGCTGAATCGAGCCAATTTTAGGGTAAAGGGCGATACTGTAGACATCAATCTGCCCTATGTTGACTATGGTTACAGGGTTACCTTTTTTGGAGATGAGATCGAGGAGATCGACCGCATCGAATTGGAAACGGGCAAGCGCATTGAGAGCATGACAGCGGCAGCCATCTTTCCTGCCAACCTTTACATTGCTCCACGGGAGCGCATTCACGGCATTGTTCGAGAGATAGAGGATGAGTTGCAAGAGCAGGTAAAATACTTTGAGCGGGAGGGACGGCTTTTGGAATCCAAGCGCATCCACGAACGCACCAACTTTGATTTGGAGATGATGAAAGAGTTGGGTTATTGCAGTGGTGTGGAAAATTACTCTCGCTTTTTTGATGGGCGCGAGCCAGGCACTCGGCCATTTTGTCTACTGGACTATTTTCCGGATGATTACCTGATGATAATCGATGAGAGCCACGTGACGATTCCGCAGGTGCGTGGGATGTGGGGTGGCGACCGCGCGCGCAAGCTGTCCTTGGTCAACTACGGCTTTCGCCTCCCGTCGGCGATGGACAATCGACCTTTGAACTTCACGGAATTCGAATCGCTGGTCAACCAGATCATTTTTGTCAGCGCCACTCCTAGCGACTATGAATTGGAGCAAACGGCAGGGCTTTTCGTAGAGCAGCTGATCCGTCCGACGGGCCTGCTTGATCCGCCGATCGAAGTACGACCCAGCCTCAATCAGATCGACGATCTATTGGATGAAATCAACCTGCGCATCGAGCGTCGGGAGCGGGTCCTGGTAACCACTCTGACCAAGCGGATGTCGGAAGAATTGACCAAATACATGCAGCGACTCAATGTAAAAGTTCGCTACATTCACTCGGAGGTGGATACGCTCGAACGGGTCGAAATTCTCCGCGACCTCCGCCTGGGGAGCTTTGATGTACTGGTGGGTGTGAACTTGCTCCGGGAAGGACTCGACTTACCGGAAGTATCTTTGGTCGCTATTTTGGATGCTGACAAGGAGGGCTTTTTGAGAAACACACGCTCATTGACCCAGACAGCAGGCCGGGCCGCCCGGAATTCCAACGGTCTAGTGATCTTCTATGCCGATAAAATCACAGATTCCATGCAACGGACTATTGACGAGACCAACCGGCGTAGAAGCATACAAATGGAATACAACCTGGAAAATGGCATCATACCGCGCACGGTCACCAAGACCCGAGAGGAAATCCTCAGTCAGCAATCTATCTTGGACATCCGTGGCAAAAAGTCCAAAGCTTACATCGAATCAGAGGAACCAAGCTTGGCAGCCGATCCGATTGTCGGCTATATGGACCGAGACCAGCTGGACAAAATGATCGATGTAACTGAGCAAAAGATGAAGAAAGCCGCTAAAGAATTGGATTTCATCAGTGCCGCTCAATTGCGGGATGAGTTGTTTGCACTGAAGAAGAAGCGCAAGGAATTGGTGTAGTACGTTTTCTACCCAACCCTTTGGACTCGCTTTCCGGTCTTTAAATATGAATAGCCTGTATTCGATACGGTATTCCTATCCACATTTAAAGATGAAAAGGCCAATTGTATGAACCGGATTAATCTACTTTCGATCATTTGTCTATCGCTATTGGTTGGTGCTTGTAACAAAGATTCTGGCTCGGATGGTCCTGTTGTAGAATTGCCAAATCTTCGGGTCAGCAGCATAGTAGAAACCCATGACCAAGAGCGAAGTGATCAGTCGGTGCTTCGAACCGTCTACACGACGACTTTCCAATACGATTCGGACAATAGGTTGTCGGTAAAGGCCCGTAAATGGATAGACGATCACCAGCAAGAGCGGGAAACCAAAGAGGTGTATTTCTATGAAAATGGTCACTTGGCAAAAGTGCGCCACTACGACTCTACCATCAGTGATCCTGATTTCTTTATTTGGGAAGCGAACTACCAATTCGATGATCAAGGGCGAATAGATAAACTGGAAAAATGCTACATCAATGCCAATAGACCGGATGAGCCCAATTGCTATGTGGAGCGTTTCATCTACGGTTCCGACGACAAGGTCAGCCAGGTGGATCGTTACTACAACAACGATCAGACTGAACGGACCAGCTTTCGCATCTTGAAATGGGCCGACGGCAACTTGCTGTGGGAGGAACACTACCAAGGAGATGAAGCGCCCAGGCTATATGTCCGTTACGACATGACGTACGACAACAAATTAAATCC
>JBCCSZ010000176.1:0-16189 GCA_039199225.1 Bacteroidota bacterium | reverse complement strand
GTTGGGGTATTGTTCTTTGTTAAATGGTATGCAAATAAAGATTAGACAAATGGACTTATTTTTTGGAATAGGAAATATGGCAATTGGATTAATGATGGCTTTGATTGGTTTCAAAGTGTACAATCCTTTTAAAGGCAAGAATGAACCCAAGAAAGAAGAGCAGTGGTATAAGAAGTTCGGAACATTTTTCAAGATTGGCGGAATTGCCATTTTGATTGGCGGAATTATTAAGTTGATAAGGAATTTATAAGTGCCTGGACAAAATTGTGTTGTCCTTAGTTTGAAATGAGTGTCGTTCAAAATGAGTCATTATTTCATTTGTCTAGGCACTTAAAAACCATCCCACCGAGTTGTGTAGCCAATAGGGTGTGAGTATAGACTCGAAGTGAAGTGCTTCGAGGCTGCTCTGCTGTCCATACACAAAACGTCTTCCCATACATTCCCGTACAAATGGTGTATCCACAAAAGTTTAAAAAAATCACCTCCCACCGCAAGTTATCTCCAATAAGGGCATCTAATCCCCAGACGAACAAAGTACTCTTCGTCTTTTAAGTCGCAGCTGTATTGATCGCATTATTAAAAGTAATATTCGATTTTATTTTCAAAAAATGAGTACAGCAAGCACAGAGACGTATTATCTCCATAAAGACCTCCTCGAAAGCGACTTAGCTTGTGTTTACTAAAATCTAATGTTATGAACCTATCAAAAATTTGTTCTTCTTCCCTTACAGCTTTGTTTTTCTTGTCGTTCACCATGTTCTTCATTTCTTGTGGGAGTGATGAAAGTGGGGTGGCTCCCTGCATTGGCACCGAATGGTACCGCGATGCCGATAACGATGGCCTGGGCGACCCACGGGTCTTTATGCTTGCTTGTGAGCAACCCGATGGCTATGTAGCCAACTACGACGATACGGACGACAGCGGCTCGAATTCCTCAACCAATTTGGAGGCGGTCTTTGAGGATAGAATTCGCTTGGATCGCTTGGAAAACTACGCTGGACAGGCCGTTCCACCTTACATCAATCAAGACAATACCGATGACAATCCCATCACCAATGCCGGGGCAACCTTGGGACGGGTCTTGTTTTACGACACCAATCTGTCGGTGGACAATAGCGTTTCCTGTGCCAGTTGTCACAAGCAAAGCTTTGCTTTTGGTGATGATGCCCAACTGAGCGAAGGTGTCAACGGGGCGACGGGTCGGCACTCCATGCGCCTGGTCAATGCCCGCTTTGCAGAGGAGGTCCGCTTTTTTTGGGACGAGCGTGCGGCCACCCTAGAGGAACAAACCACCATGCCCATCCAGGATCATGCGGAAATGGGCTTCAGTGGCCAAAATGGCGATCCTGATATAAACGACCTGATTGCCAAACTAGAGGCATTGGAATACTACCAGGAGTTGTTCGCCTTCGTCTACGGCGATGCGGCCATCACGGAAGGGCGGATGCAGTTGGCATTGGCTCAGTTTATCCGGAGCATACAATCCTTCGACTCCCGCTACGATGCGGGCTTTGCCCAAGTCAACAATCCCAACGCCAATTTTCCCAATTTCAGCCAGGCGGAGAACCGCGGCAAGGCACTGTACATGCGGGCGCCACAATTGGATCAAAACGGCCAGCGTATCGGCGGTGGTGCCGGCTGCCAAGGCTGCCATCGGGCGCCAGCATTCGACATCGCTCCGAACTCGCGTAACAATGGCGTCGTGGCTACAGCAGGGGATGCGACCGTCTTAGACCTGACCGTCACGCGCTCGCCGACCCTCCGAGACCTTGTCGATCCGGATGGGGCTATGAACGGACAGCTGATGCACAACGGCTTCTTTGGAACCTTGGAGCAAGTGATCGATCACTACAATGCCATCAACGCCACACCTGGCCAAAACAACAATCTGGACCCCAGGCTGCGCCCAAGGGGAACCAATGGCCAGCAGTTGCAACTGAGCGATCAGGAAAAATCAGACCTGGTTGCCTTTCTCAAAACGTTAAGTGGTACGGATGTATACACCAATGTTAAATGGTCTGACCCTTTTTAAAAGACATACAAGATAGAGGTTACTAGTAAGTATGAAAATGTACAGCCGCAGCATGATCCGGTTCTTGGACTTATTCATAGCTGTGGCTGTCTTTTGGAGGATTGGGTGTATTCTTGGACGATTTTGGTTTCCTTCCAGACGATTTTGGTGCAATCCGTACAAATCGGGTGGCTTGTAGCTCAGCCGGTGGCCTTTTTTTCGCGTATCATGTGTATAGTTTGAACAATTCAGATTTCTCAAAATGGTAAAACAGCCTTCGGGCTGTTTTTTCTTTGTCATCGTTGAGTGCAAAAGATGCCCATCGCATCTGGGTCGCTCCTTAATTATATAGGGTTCAGTATTACTTAGCCGGTCCTTGCGTGGGGTCGGCTAATTTTTTACCTTTACCGAAAATATAAAGATGAAAAAACAACACTTTTTACTGATCCTTTCCCTCCTTTTTTGCTTGGCTTGTGAAAAGAATGACGACGACGACAATGGTAGTGAACCAATGGAGGAGGTCAATCCCTATCAAGACTGCTGCACCGGCGAAGTCAACTTCAGCTTTTTTGGACAAAACATTTTCATTCCCAATGCCTTCAGCCCAAACCTGGATGGTATCAACGACCTTTTTCGGATAGAGGCAGGACCAGCCGATAACCCTACAAGTGCTGCCTCTATTAAAAGCTTTGAAGTATCGGATACGGATGGCAATACGATTATGCGCATGGATGAGAACATCCCACCGATTCAAGGCTTCCTTGGTTGGGATGGCGCAAATGTCGATTCGACCTTCGTTTATGGCCTTTTTCAGTATGAAATTGTCTTGACGAGTGCGAGCAATCGGACGCAAACCTACAGCGGCTTTGTTTGCAGTATGGAATGTGGCGATGAAAAATTGGACATTGGCGATGTCAATCCCTGTATTTTCCCCAGTCAGCACGATGGAGAAGGACGGGTCAATCCGCAGTTGTCATCGTTTGAAGAATGTTTGTAAAGCCCGTGTTTTTTTAGTCCATTATTGTAGGCTCTCGCAAATAGGGCTACTTTTGTTCTTACCTTAAATCAGAACAAAATGATTCATCGAGCAAAAGTTACCCTATTTACTTCCTTGCAACTTGTCTTGTGCGGTCTGCTACTCGTTGCCTGTCAGGACACCGCTCCGCCCGTGCAAACAGTTGCGGCACAAACGCCTACCACCATGGAAAAAAAGGACAAGCCAGAAAAACTACTTCGGCACGTAGTAATTTTCAAGTTTAAAGAGGAATCGAGCCAGGAGGATGTCGAAAATCTAAATACTGCTTTCAACGCATTGGCAGATTCTATTCCTGTCGTCAAAGACTTTGAGTGGGGGCTCAACGACAGTCCGGAGAACTTCCATCAGGGCTTTACGCATTGCTATTTGTTGACTTTCGAGTCGGAGGAAGATCGGGACAGCATCTATGCACCCCATCCGGCACACCAAGCCTTTGTGGCCGACTTACAGCCCCACTTGGAAAAGGTTTTTGTTGTGGATTATTGGACAAATCCCTAATCCCTTACTCCACATTCAAGATAAAGCCGACCTTAAAAACATTTTCAATTTGGATGGAAGGGTCTTGTCGGAGCATCTTCCGAAGTCGAGAGATGAACACATCGAAGCTGCGGCCCAGAAAGTAATCCTGGCGGCCATATATTTTTTCGACGGCCTCCTCCCGTTTGAGGATTTGGTTTTGGTGTAGGCAGAGCAAGCGAAGTACTTCGTTTTCTTTTTCTGTCAGGCGGCGGGTTGTGTTTTCGAAAGACAATTCCTGCTTGGCATAATCGAAAAAGTACTTGCCTATTTGAAATTGGGTAGGTTTGCACTCGGGCATTTGCTGGGCGCTTTGTCGGCGCAGGATCACCCGAATGCGGCACAGCAGCTCCTCCTCATCGAAGGGCTTGGTGATAAAATCTTCGGCCCCCACGGCAAATCCCTGCAACTTATCCTCCTTCATCGACCGAGCCGTCAAGAACAGGAAGGGGACACTTTTGTCTTCTGTTCGGATCATTCGGGCCAGGCTGAAACCATCGGTATGGGGCAGCATGACATCCAAGATACAAAGGTCGAATGCTTCTTTTTTGAAGCTGCTGAGGCCCGATTGGCCATCGCGGCAGAGCTTTACTTGGAAGCCTTCGGATTCGAGGAATTCCATCAGTAGGAAGCCCAGATGAATATCGTCTTCGACGATCAGTAGTCGTTTGCGGTTGTGCATGTTGGTATCGGATTAAGCCGGTAGGAAAAGGTCGAAACGGGTACCTTTATTCAAATCGCTGAATACTTTGATAAAGCCCTTGTGGCGTTCGATGATTAATTTGACGTAGGCCAGCCCAAGGCCAAATCCCTTTTGATTGTGGACATTGCCGGTTTGGACTCTTTGGTACTTGTCGAAAATGCAAGATTGATCTTTGGGGCAGATACCCACTCCGTTGTCCTGAAAATGAATCAGTACGCCCTTGTCATTGGTTTGTAGAGAGATGTCGATCTTTGGACGGTCGCCGGCGTATTTTAGGGCGTTGTCTAATAAATTTCGGAAGGCATTGCCTAGGTGAAACTTGTCGGCTTCCAGGCTGAAGTCGTCTGAAAGGTTGCGAAAATATACCTCTGCGTTTTTTTCCCGAATCTGGATGTCCATCCCATCGATCACCTGTTGGATGAGGTGTGCCGGACGGACCATTTGCTTCTCCAATTGATACTCCCCATTTTCGACCTTGGCCAATTGGAGTACCCGGTCGATTTGCTCTGTGAGTTTGTGGCTTTCCGAACCGATGACCTTGAGGTATTTGTGGTCCGGCGGCAAACCCTGTTGGCGTGCTATCAGTCGACTGGCCAGCGAAATGTTGGTCAGTGGGGTTCGAAATTCATGGGCCATATTGTTGAAGAAATCTTTATTGATTTGATTGACTTGCTTTTGGCGCAACAGGCTGTAATTGGCAAAAACGAAAACGGCCGTCAGAAAAATGAGTATACAAATCGAGGAGAGCAACATAAACTTCATCTTACCGAGAATGTAGCTCCTTTTGTTGTGTGTTTTGAGGCTCAGTAGGTGGTTGTCGGAGGTCATCAAAGGGGTGAGGGAACAGCCTTTTGTGGGGTCCTGTGTGTCCAGAATGCTGATGTCGTAATCCAGTTCAATGTCGTAAAACTCAAAAGCAGCACTCACGGCGCTGTCGATGCGTTCCTGGCTGACGGGTTCCAGGGTTTTGAGCTGAAAAATGCCTCGGGAGGGGTCCTGGCTGGTGCAGCAGGGACCGGTCATGCCACAGCTGGCATCCCGGACTTGCATATTGTCCACCGCCGAGCAAAGGGCCATTTGCAGCTTTTGATTGAGTTGCTCCTCGATCAGCTTTTGAGAGTCGATCAACCACTTGACCTGAAAGCTGACCAGGGCGATCAAGGCAAGGGTAGAGGCGGCAATGACGTAGGTCGTTTTGGGAATTTGCATGACTGGGCTTTTAATGACACTTACAAAAAAAAGAAATATCTAGGGCTATTGCCTTGCTTTAACAGCTCATTAACAAGTGCCTAACAAGTGTAAAACAGCCTGGCAGCCTCTCTGAATCTACCTTTGTACCTGATAGTATTATTCATTTCACAGCGTCCTCTTACTGGCCGCTCAAAATTTTGTAAAGATGAAAAGTTCCTTTTTGCCACTCTTGTTGATGTTCTGTTTTCTGGGATTTGGTAGCGCGCTGCAGGCTCAAAATTGCACAGTAGCCCAAAAAGCGGCTTGCCAGAAAATCTGTAGTGCGAAGAAAAGCTGTACGGCTGCGGAAAAGGCTTTGTGCAAAGCTGTTTGTAGCAATGCCAAGACAGTGGCTGTCGTTGAAAAAAAGAATTGTGCTAAAAAATGTGCGGTTACTTCCTGTTTGAAAATGGCCGATGCGAAGCCTACGGAGGCAGAAGAATCTGTTGCCACAAAGCCAGCCACTTCGAAAATTGTTAAAACGGTTGCTTTAAAAGAAAACTAAGAAGTCGGACGTTCGTTTATCTGCTCATAGATGAGTTATCCCGGGTTTTAGAGAAATTTTATCCCTCCTCCTCCCGCCCTTCCGATGTCTTTTTGCACTCCAAGCAAAGCCATCTAAGTGATGTACCACAAAAGCCCGGGATAATTCCTATTTCTTGCTTTTTTAGCTGCAATACGCCATTTTTACATGCCATCCCTCCCTTTTTATATTTACTTCTCTCTTATAATTTGTCAATTTTGTATGGAACGCAGGACGAAAGATGACAGAAGTTCTGCAGGAATGATTCACAAACCAACAAGCTAAACAGAAGATATGGATCGGAAAGAATTCCTCAAAAAATCTTTGATGGGCCTGGCGGCTTCCTCTGCTTTGCCACTTGCTGGCCAAGCTGCCGAGCCGACAAAATCGACCTACGACAAGCTCATGAAAGATGTTCCCAACGAAAAACAACTTGGACAAGTCGGATTCAATCATTTACCAAATAAGGAGATAAAAACAATGAAAACCGTATTGCACAAAGCCGATACCCGTGGGCATGCCAACCACGGATGGCTCGATTCTCACCACACTTTCAGCTTCGCAAATTACTACAACCCCGAACGTACCAACTTTGGTGTGTTGAGAGTCCTCAACGACGATGTCGTTAGCGGCGGCCGTGGGTTTGGTACACATCCACATGACAATATGGAGATCATTTCGATCCCGCTGTCTGGCGCCCTACAACACAAGGATACCTTGGGCAACACCCATGTCATCCGCAAGGGAAATGTACAGGTGATGAGCGCCGGAACAGGCATCCGTCATTCGGAATACAACGACCACTCCGACGAGGAAGTACGATTCCTACAAATCTGGCTGTTTCCCGAGCGCCGCAATGTCGAACCTCGCTACGACGACATCCTTTTTGATCCCAAAGACCTGCACAACAACCTATTGCAGGTATTGTCGCCCAATCCGGAAGACGAGGGTGTGTGGATTCACCAAAAGGCTTGGTTCCACATGGGCGAATTCGACAAGAACTTTGAGACAACCTACGAAATCAAGCGTTCTGGCAATGGTGTCTATGCTTTTGTACTGGAAGGCGATGTCACCATCGAGGGCCAGCCCTTGAACCGAAGAGATGGCTACGGCTTGTGGGATGTCGATAAGCTGCACATCAAAGCCGACAAGGATGCACAATTGCTGTTGATGGAAGTGCCGATGGAAGTATGACAGAAGACGAGCGATCGGATGATTTGTGGTGGCGTAGCCTACGCCTCAATTGCTCAAGACAGTGATTTCATTCCAATCGATAAAGGACTCCTCTCTGGGTTTGTATGGCCCAGGGGGGAGTTTTGTTTGTAGGCATGCCGAGGAGGCGAAAAACAAACAAGCCGGTTCGCATAGGAGCAAACCGGCTTTTCTTCAGGGGTGGTTTCCACCCCGAGTCTAATTACACTGATTAAGCATCTTACCAATGACATTCGATGGGGCTTGATCAAAGCCCGACCCTGAATATCAGTGTCCGTTCTTTCGATTAAGTTTTTTTGCAGGCAAGACCGGCGGTTGATTCAGTGTGTATCTTCACCGGCACTTTAAAGTTTTGTCTGGAATGGCTCTATTGATTCGATGGCAATAAAAATGCGTTACTGGATTACCAAGCATAATATCCTTGATGATTCCACAAATGGTGGCGGAACCTTCCAAGGGAGGAGAATGCCTTCCCATTAAATTTTTTTAGACTCAGCGGTATTTATTATGCTCCTACATATAGATATTCCAAAAAATGGAAAAAGGTAATCCTCGAATAAGGATTTATTTTAATTTTTTCAGCAATTGCTTGGCTTCATCTACCTGGAAGTGCTTTTCTTTTTCGATGATCTGCTGCAATTGTCGCTTGCATTCGTCTGTGTTGTCCTGGGCCAGGTAGGAAAGCGCGAGGTACCAGCGCGCTTGCTCGCTGTAAATGGGATCGGGCGGATTGAGTAGGGCGGAAAAGGCGTCGGTGGCCTGTTCGGGCTGTTGGTCGGACAGTAGAGCGATGCCTCTGGCCAGTTTCAATTTGGAGCTGAGTTGCTCGGTCGGTAGGTTTTGAATGGCGGCCAGTGCTTCGCCGAAGCGCTGCTGCCGGTAGAGGTCGCTGAAGCGCAGCAGGGCAGCCTGGTTGTTGTCGTCGCGTTGGCCGAAGTTGAGGTCGTAGGTCTGGAAATGTTCGGCCATCATGGCTTTGCTGCTGACGGGTTGGTTGAAAAACCACCACCCGGCCACCACGAGCAGTAAGACTGCTGCTGCAGACGCCAGAAGTGGTCGCAGCCAGGTGCGGCGTCGACTCTGATTGGCCAGTCGTATACCCTTTTCGTGTAGCTCACCAAGCCGTTGTTTCATTTGCAGATCGCCCAGCAACTCGACCGCAGCGATGGACTCCCGTCGGCGCTGGACCTGTCGGGCGAACTCTTCGTTGTGTTGAATCATGTCTTCTATATTTTTATGTTCTTCCGGAGGTAGCTGACCCATCAGAAACTGGTCGATCTTATTGGAATCAAAATCTTGCATAAGAATAGTATTGTTATCAGGTTATCGCAATAGTTCTTTCAACTCGGGATGCTCATCGAGGATGGCCCTCAGTTTTTTCATGCAAGCAGATTTTTTGTTTTTGGCAACCTGCTCGCTGGAAAAATTCATAAGCTTTGCGATTTCCCTGATCTTTAAACGATCATAATAAAAGTAGACAAGTAGTTGTCGACAACTGGCACCCAATTGATGCAGCAGCTTATCGACTAGCTCGCTCTTTTCATCAGACAATACCTTATCTAAATGCAAGGGTCCACTAGGGATGTTTTCATGTTCTTCCATTAATGCTACTTTCCTTTTGCTTTTACCCAATTGTTTGAGCCACAAATTGCGGCAAACCGAGTACAAGTAGGCTTGCACCTTGGCATCGGCAGGTATTTTTTCTTGCCGAACCGACTTGTACAAAACGATCAGTCCATCTTGAAAAACGTCGGCGGCGTCTGAGGAATCCCCTGAATTCCTTTGAACGTATCGCTCGACCTTGAAAAACAGTTGTTGATAAAGAAACAACATCGCCTTATCATTGTCCTGTCTTTCGGTGGACTTTAGTAGCTTAATCAGTGTATGGTCGTTGTAGTGTATCATGGAGTTTGTCTGAATGAATATTCTCCTTGTGAGCTAAAAGGTAACCATTCGCGAAAAAAAAGCCAATTTTTGATTACCTTTTGTATGTTCAGGAGAATATGAAATTGTACGGCTATGAAACTCGTTTCTAGCGACTTATTATTTTACTTCTAAAAAAAACACTGATTATGTGTAAATCTTTCCAAAAGATGGCCACGATGCTGGTCATCAGCTTCCTCCTTGTACAATCTTCTTTCGCAGGCCCCAACGATCCGCCCATTTATACCTCTGGTATGAATTGGTTCAGCTCTATGGGGCATCCGGGCGATGACCTCTGCCTGTTGCTTGGAACCGATGGACTCATCTATGCCAATATGCATCTTTACATGGCTGACAATCAGGTTCAAAACTATCGCCCCATGCACATTCAATACAATTTTGGCAACCAGCGCGTCGGGTATACACCTGCCATTACACAAGCTGAGTTGACGGAAGTAAACATCGGTGGACACATCGTTTATGAGTATCACATGCAGATAGAGCTGAACATGCAGCAAGATTGCGAAGGGATGCCCATCGATCACTACATTCCCGTAACTTTCGACTATGCCTTGGTAACGTACGATCCGTCAGAGGGGTATTCACCTTATCCTCTGTACAACATCTCTGCTTTATTTCCACCCAGTATTTTTATTGAAGTGTCTCAATTTGGCTGGGATTTTACGTATTCCGAAACAAAGGACGTTTGTTGTATGACCAATCCGCTTGGACATAACCTTCGGGTAACTGCGACCAGCGAAATGGCAGAATCTGGGCTTGTTGATGGGCTGGACGATGAGGAAGTGAAGCTTTCGGTTGATCCGCTGTCTAAAGGTGCCTTGGAGGTGGCTGAGGCTTTGACTGTCAAGGAATTGAAGGCTTTCCCAAATCCTTTCCGCAACGAGTTGAATGTTCAATTCGACTTGGCCAATCGGGGCGATGTATTGCTGGAAGTATTCGATGGTCAAGGGCGCAATGTGTTTGCCGCAACCGAACGAGATGTAGCCGCTGGCTTGGTGGCGCGAAGCTACAATTATGCCGATCTTCCAAAGGGCATTTATTATCTGAAGATTTCTTCCGGTACACTTTCGCAATCCACTAAAATCGTTAAATTTGGGGAATAAGTGATTGATTTGTAAGGATCATTCAACTCAATCAGGAATAGCGTCTAGGTCCATAGGCTCTATTCCTGATTTTACCTATTTAGGGCATCCGAAGGTCGATCACACCCATTTTATCCTACTAGTGAGAAAGAGCCACCACCGAATGTGAATACAAAAACGAAAAAGATTGCCTTCATTGCCTTCGTCCTTTGCCTAAGCTGCTGGCTGCTGAGCGCCCAGGACTCTACTGCGCTTGTTGAAAGAGCCACTGCCTTTAAAAGCCAGGTGGATTTTGTCAAAAAGAGTCCGGACGAAAACATCGGCTTGCTGCTCAAGGCAAGATCAAATTATAAAGATGCTGGCGATTGGGTCAGCGAAGCTTCCTGCAACAATTGGCTGGCCTCCTGTTACTTTTACAAGGAAGACTTCACAGCTGCCGAAAAAGCGGCTGCCCGAGCCATCGAAATTTGTGATCTACACCAAGATACCCTGTCTTCCTCCTACCTGTCTGGCTTCGCCCTTTCTGCCCTCATTTTCAACGTAAAAGGCTATCATCAAAAAGCCATCGATCGCAACAGCCTTCCCATCAAAGTGGAGAAAAAGCGAGATACGCTCGGTATCGCTATTGCTCAGTGCTATCAAAACACAGGGCTGTTTTACGAAAACTATGGAGATTACGACGAGGCCATTCTGTATTACCAACGCTCTTTGGAAGATAAAGAAAAACTCCTCTCCATCGACGCTCGCTACCAGGGAACGGTCGTCAGCCTACTGGCCAATTCCTACCTGGGAACTGGGAATTGTTACCAAAAGAAAGAGCAGCTAGCCAAGGCGTTATCCAGCTACCAAAAATCCATCTCCACCCTCCGGACCCTACCCGAAAATTCTGAATACGTCCAACAGATTTACTTCAATTGTTACTACCACCAAGCGGAGGTGTATCTGGAGCAAGGTCAATTGGACAGCGCGCTTTACTATGCCCAGCGAGCGGTACGCATCAGCCAAAAGTTCAATGTTTTCAATGATGCCTACGCCTTTCAGGTTTTGGGGAAGTGCTATGAACGCATCGGTCAGCCACAAAAAGCACTCGATCAATTCGATCGGGCCGTAGCTGCGGCCATTTCGGAGGCATCCAGCTATCAGCAATTCCCGCAAGTCGCCAAGGTTGTCGAAAGTCGCTCGGCTTTTTTTATGGCCCAGGGGCAGTATGGCGAAGCTTTGAAAGGCTACCAACAGGGGCTGCAGCGCATCAGCCGAAATTTTACAGAGGAAGATGTTCACCTCAATCCCACTGCCGAGCAATGCGTTCAAAAGCTTTATGCCTTGGACCTAATCAGTGGCAAGGCCGCAGCTTTTCTGAAGTTGTCGGAAAAGGAGAAAAACGATAGAGACTATCTGTCTTTGGCTTACAAGAGCTACCAATTGGCGACGCGATTGATTCAGCAAATACGGCAGTCCTATGTTTCGGAGGAAGCCAAATTCCTGCTGGCTAAAAAAGCGGTGTCGGTCTATGAATCGGCCATTGAAGTGTCCTTGCGTCTACATGAGCAAAGTGGGGCAAAAAACTATCTCGAAGAAGCATTTGCCTTCGCCGAAAACAATAAAGCGATCGGCCTACTGGAATCCATGAACGACGAGCAAGCCAAGGAATATGCCGGCCTGCCCGACGATTTGTTGCAACAAGACAAAGACCTCAATACCGAACTGGCCTACTGTGCCAACAAGCTGGCCGTTGAGAAAGACAGTGTGGAAAGACAGAAATTGCAAAGCCTGTTTTTCGATTTGAAGGAAGAGCAAGTAGCCCTACTCAATCGACTGGAAAAGGAATTTCCTCGCTACCACCAACTGAAATATGAACCCCTGACGGCTGCTGTTGATGATCTGCAAAAGCGACTCCAAGACCACCAGCAAGGCTTGTTGGAATACTTTATTGGTCAGGAAAAGGCTTTTGTTTTTCTGATCGATGAAAAGCAGTTACAGGTCTTCCGAATCGAACAGACAACTGACCTAATGGATCAGCTCCAATGGCTGAGAAGCTACATCGGTGCTGAGCCAGAGGAGGCGGATTTCCAGGTGAATTTTGATCGCTTTTGCCAACTGTCCAACGAGCTGTTTCGCCAATTGCTCGAAGCACCGCTGGCTGCCTTGGTACCATCGGCCCAACGCTTGGTGTTGATTCCTGATGATGTGCTGGGCTTTTTGCCATTCGAGCTGTTGCTGACTCAAAAGGTAGGGGAGGGACCGGCCGACTTTCGCCGTGACGACCTTCGGTATTTAGTACGCGATTACAGCTTAAGCTACCAGTATTCGGCCAACTTTCTGTTGAATTCTTATGCTTCTAATAAGGGAAAGAACCATCAAAATTTCATCGGCTTTGTTCCTTCTTTTACGAAGGCAGTTGCGGAGGAGCGCAGCCGGAATTGCAGTGGAGCGGTGCTGTACGATTTGAGCTGCGCCCGGAAAGAGACGGAGGACATACATCAACTGCTGGGCGGCACCCAACTCATAGGAGCGCAGGCCAATGTGGCTGCTTTCAAAGATGTTTTGGGGTATAAAATTATTCACCTTGCCACCCATGCTTGTGTGGATGAGCAAGACGCCGGGCAGAATACAATCTTCTTTACCAACAGCTCCTTGAACAGTTTGGATTTGTATCAAATGGACATTGATGCGGAGCTGGTCGTCTTGAGCGCCTGTAATACCGGAACGGGCCGTTTGGTCAAAGGAGAAGGGATCATGAGTTTGTCGCGCGGCTTCATCCATGCCGGCTGCCCCAGTACCTTGATGAGCCTCTGGTCGGTCAACGACTGTGCGACGGCCGAGCTGATGAACGGTTTTTACCAGCAGCTACAAAAAGGCGCTCGGAAGGATGAAGCCTTACAAGCTTCCAAGCTCAATTTTATTCAGGTGGCCCAAGACCCTGCGGCGGGGCATCCCTACTATTGGGCGCCATTTACCGCCTTTGGAGATACCCGGCCCATCGATTTGAGCACCGGTTTTCCTTGGTTGTATCTTTTGGGAGGAGGGGTGTTTGTTTTATTGATTTGGTTGATTCGTCGCAGGCGTTGAGGCGGTAGTTTGCCACTGGTCGGTGTAAGGGTCATAGCCACATCTTTCTGTTTTATGCCACTTGTGATTTTTGAGTTGCAGATCACTGTTGAATAAACAGACGTAGCGATAGGGGCAGTCTTTACAGATTTCAATTTGATCGTTGTGAACCAACCATTTTTCTCGAAAGCTTTCCATTTGGACAACTTCTGTCAGTTGCTTGTTTGAAATATGGCCGTACGCTTTGGGATGGGAAAGGTAATTGCGGATGTATCCTTCGGCATCGATACAGACTTTTCGATTCAGTGCCGTATTGTAGGAGTGGGCTTCGCTGAATAGCTTGACGTCGAAGGTGAAATTATTGGGAGAGACGCAGTCGCTGGCTGCCTTTGGCAACGCTTTGGTTGAATGAACGATGGTCCCAACAAAATCGCTTGTTTCGATCAACTGTTTCTGTTCTTTATTAAATTGAACGAACAGACTGATGCGTCGATTGGAATGCATTAAATCTACGGCTGCTTTGGCATCGCCTTTAAACTGTGCAACGAGAAGTTCAATCTGCCTAAGTCGGCTTTCTTGACTTGGCTTGAGAAGGGTATTTATTTGTTGTGCTGTAATGGGAGATAGCAATCGCAGTTGCAAAGCCGCGCAACCCAGATCATCCAATTGCTGGAGTACATTTTCCAGATTGTACGCATCGGTAT
The DNA here is from genome assembly GCA_039199225.1 of Bacteroidota bacterium. Classification (GTDB taxonomy): domain Bacteria; phylum Bacteroidota; class Bacteroidia; order Chitinophagales; family Saprospiraceae; genus JBCCSZ01. The sequence goes on along the minus strand of JBCCSZ010000176.1, from coordinate 2,180 downwards.
TTTCCATTTCAACAACTGCTGTTTGAATATCCAGCGGATCATCCCAATACATGTCGAGTTTTGGAAACGCCTCGGGTTCATCTGTATAAAATCCTAATTCCTTGCTTTCGAATTCTTTTAGAAAAGTATCAATTCCCTCATCGTATTGATGTTCATAATGCGCCTTTATTTCGGGGATGGATTGCTGATGGGTTTTGTCCAGTATCTCTGCCAGCAAGTTGGGAATTTTGTAAAAACTTTTTCTTTCCAGGTCAAAAAGCAAGGCGTGCAGTACACCTTGTACCGGGATACAAGCGCTGAAGAGTCGGAAGTAGCTAGGAGGCTGCATGGTTTTATATTTAAAAATCTATGTTGGCAATGGGTTTGTAGTAACTCCCCACACCGTAGTAGTGGGTTTGATGAAATTGACTTTTGACGGAGAGGTAAATATCCAATTGGCCGTTTTCGCCCATTGGACGCATCAAATAAAAGCCCAGTGGAATAGCTGCTTGTTTTGTTCCTTTGAGCAAGGGAACGAATGGATTGGTCTCAGGTTTTTTTGCTTTCATGTTGGCTTAGGTATTCTGCTATTTTTTTTGTGAGGTAATAATTGCAAGGATAGGAAGTCATTCCAAATTGGCCGGAGGGATTGACCTCTAGGAACACGGTACGGCCGTCGGTCGTTTGGACAAAGTCGAGCGAACCGGTGTTGAGCTTCAAGTCGGTCATCAACAAGTGGATTTGCTCTTCTATATGTTGTGCCAGTTGGTAGGCTGTTCGACGACTGGGATGCTTAGCATCGTAGCGCCGAAAGTCCAATTGTGTTTGGGTGCTGCCTTGTGAAAAAATGGCCATTGAAAAGCATTTGCCAGCCAGGTAGAAAACCCTGATTTCATACTTTTTGTCGAGTTTTTCCTGGAATAGGGAAGGTCCAAATTTCGTCGGAAAGTCCTCTATCATGGAGGCATAAATTTCTTCGGTATAATTGGCGTAGGTTTTTCGCTTGGGCGATTGATCGGCAAAAGTCAGGTGGTCGGCTATGGATTTGTTGATGATGCCTTTGGGGTATTTTTGCAAAAATGCCAGTAGGCTGGATCGTTGTCGGGTGATTAGGGTATCTGGAATGTCGAGACCTAGGTTTTGGGCTCGTTCGAGGACGTATAGTTTGTTTAGGGGGAAGGGGAGGTAGCGGGACAGTAAATGGCTTGAGTGAAATTTTTGATGGTAATGATCACTGATGTTTTGCCATTCTTGATCTATGGTTTGATGAAAATATGGGCGGGTTGCTTCAAAGATCGGGTCGGCCAGTTGTTCTTTTTCAATGGATTCTTGCCGCAATCTTTTGGCTACTTTCCGGAACCAAATGGAAGCATATTTTACTGAGTCATCGCGCTCCGAATTGGTTGATGTTGAAAATGAAATATCCTGTTCTTGTGCGAGTGTATTGTCACTATTGACTCGCTCGACCCTCTGTCCAAAGCTTGATAACCAATCCATTACCTGGTCGGTAGAATAATCGAATGCGTGGGAGAAAATCAGGTGCTTGTTTGGCTGCATTTTAGAATGAATGAAATAAGTGACAAGACAAATTAGATAATGACTTCTTTTGAACAAGTCTCAGCTGTAGACGAGGCAAAAACGAAGGATAACACAATTTTGTCTAGGCACATAGAAGTCGGAAAAGATTCCTTCATCCTCCGACTTCTATGTAGCTTTTAGTAAATCAAATTAATTAATAACCGGAATAGCAGGTGGATCACCATCACCACCGCCTTTGATGCAGACAAGTTGTCCGCTGTCGAGCGGTTGACATTTCATTTTCTGTAATGCGCTTGCGTGATTTTGATTGTGTAAGCCATCCTGGAGGAAGGCATTCAACAAAGCATCCTTTTTCATAGTTTTTACTTTTCTGAAAGTGAATAAATGGGTAGTCTAATTAACAAGTGGAATAGCAGGTGGATCACCATCGCCACCGCCTTTGATGCAGACAAGTTGTCCGCTGTCGAGCGGTTGGCATTTCATCTTGTTCAGTTTACTTGAGTGGTTTTGATTTTTCAAGCCGTCCTGTAGGAAGGGACGGCTTGAAAAATCAAAACCACTCAAGTAAACTAAACAAGATGAAATGCCAACCGCTCGACAGCGGACAACTTGTCTGCATCAAAGGCGGTGGCGATGGTGATCCACCTGCGATTCCACTTGTT
>JBCCSZ010000175.1:0-16304 GCA_039199225.1 Bacteroidota bacterium | reverse complement strand
TTCAACGGCTGGCCTAAGCAGTAGCACGGGCGATACCATTCGAATTTTCCCAAGCACTTCCAGTTGGTATTTCCTCACCAGCACAAATCCCACAAGCGGCTGTCAAAGTACGGACAGTATCTTTATCGATGTCGTCCCATTACCCATCGTTGAAGCAGGACCAAATGTGGATGCCTGTGCGGGTGGCGATCTACAACTACAAGCTTCGCCTGCCGGTGGCGTTTGGACGGATGAGCAGGGCAACATCATACCCAATGGGCTTTTCAATAGTACTGTACCAGATACTTATAAAGTCTATTACACTTTTACCAATGCAGAAGGTTGTAGCGCAACCGACTCTACCAGGGTTTGTGTGCTGAGCATCCCGCAGGCAGATTTTCAAATCGATGCAACGGCAGGATGTCAACCACTGAGGATTTCTGCTACAAATAATTCCAATGTGTTATTGGACTGTTCTCCTGCAACCTACACTTGGAGGGTGCTGTTCAATGGTGCGGAATGCCATGACGACAACAGTGGTTGGACCTTTGTCAGTGGCGGTCCAAATACAGAGGATGCGACTTTCCTCTTTACGCTTTCCGGTAGATATGCCATCGAGTTGGAGGTGACCAATGCCTGCGGAACGAGCAGCTACCGAGAAGAAGTCATTGTCGGCGATGTACCGTCCATTCAGCTGACGGAATTGCCCAACCTATGTAATGAATTCGAGGTACAGCCTACAATTGATGTACTTTCCGATTGCAATGGCTCTCGAAGCAGCCTTGTATGGACTTTCGATCCAACCGCCTCGCTTGCTAGCTGGCAGGGAGAAAATCCACCATTGATTACCTACAGTAGTGTGGGTCAAAAAACCATCACAGTTGTTGCGACCAACGATTGTGGTAGCAGTAGCCAAACCATCAATTTCAATATTTTCGAACTGCCTGATCTTAACGTGAACAACGATGGTCCGAAATGTGAAGGAGAGAACATTCAATTATCGGCCGGCAGCAGTAATTCAAGCCTGGTTTATCTGTGGGCAGGGCCTGAGAATTTCTCTTCTTCTCTCTCTAATCCATTGCTCGTCGATGTCGGTTTATCCAATGCAGGTACGTATGTCTTGCAAGCGATCGACACGCTAACGGGCTGTTCAAATGTCGACAGTACCCTTGTTGTTGTCGACACCCTCACCGTCGTCAGCGCCGGAGCTGATATGGACTTTTGCCCGGGTGATGGCTCTATGCGACTAACAGGTACGCCCAGTGGAGGCGCTTGGTCGGGCATCACCACTACCGGCTTGATCAATCCCGCCAACCAGGCAGCAGGAACGTACTTGGCCATTTACACCGTTACGAATAGCTTTGGTTGCAGCAGTAGCGATACGGCCAACATCACCATCCATCCGCCGGCGCTGGAGGAGAGCTTCATCGATGTCTTTTGTGCTGAAGATTCCATCATCCTAAACGGGACGCGCTACAACATCAACAACCCCAGAGGGCAAGAAGTATTTGTCAGTAGCCAAACGGGCTGCGATTCCTTAATTCTGGATGTCGACATTGAATTCATCAGTCTGTCTCTTTCTTTCCGACGGACAAACCCCAGCTGTTTTGGCGACTCCAATGGCAGCATCATCATCGATACCATCCTAGGGGGAACAGCACCCTATGCGGTCGACCTCGACGGAACAGGCGCCAGCATCGTATCGGATTTTCCGTTTGTCATCGGAGGCTTGCAGGCCGGCTCGTATAATTTGACCATAGAAGATGTGAATGGTTGTCAATTGATTCGAGACGACCTTCAAATTTTCCAGCCAGAAGAGCTGATTATCAAATTGGGAAGGGATACCATCATTGAGCTGGGAGACAGTATTGAACTGAGGGTATTGAACGACGATGGGCGACCGCTATTCCTGCCAGATTCCTCCATCAGATGGGAAATCATCAGCTCAGATACGACCATCATATGCCCAGCCTGCCCAACGAGCATTACAGTTCGGCCCCTCAATATGACCAGTGTCACGGCGACCTACACCAATGACAATGGATGCAGCAGTTTTGACGATTTGGTACTGTCCATCGACAAGCGCGAAAGGGTTTACATCCCCAACGCCTTTACACCCAATGGAGATGGCTTTAACGATAGGTTCACCATCTTTTCAGACAACGATGTCGAAAGAATAAAACTTCTACGAATTTTTGATCGGTGGGGAGACCTTGTTTTTGAAATGAGAGACTTTCTTCCCAATGACCCGGACCTCGGATGGGATGGCTACTTCAAAGGCCAAAGAATGAACCCCGCCGTATTTGCATATTACGCAGAAGTTTTATTCAAGGACGGACGAATAGAATTTTTTAAGGGAGACGTAACCCTTGTAAGATAATGTCATAAGACAATCAAAGAAGTATTTCATTTCACTTAGTTGAAAACTACCTAGCTAAATCAGAGTGAGTCATCCCGGGACACCGGGATGGCTCATATTGTTTTCGGTCCTTTGCTCTTGCGTACTCAGGGCCTTGAAAAAATCGCTGAGGCGGTGGTGACCGTAGGCTTTTGTAGACATATCCAGCACCAATACATTCAGAAAAAACTCAATCGGGCCGTATTGGGCTTTGGACAAGAATACCCTTGCCAACCACAACAGCAGTCTCCGAATGCCGTCTGGAATGTGGGTGATGCGGCTGGGGCGACCCTGGGTTCGGAAGGCCAACTCGGCAATTTCCCGATAGCTGTAAGTCTCTACGCCTCCGACTTCAATCTCCAAATCTCTTCGGAAGATGGCATCGACACAGACGGCAGCCAGATCGGCCCCGTGTATGGGATTGACCAGGTTTTCAGCATGGCCAAAAAGGTACACCCGACCGCGTTGGGCCATCTGAAAAAATGCTTCCAAGTCGGAAAAGAAACCACTTGGACGAATGATCGAGTGTTCGATCCTTGCCGCTTCCAATGCCTGGACAAAACGCTCCTTAGCTTCGCAGATTTTTAAGTGCGTCAATTCTCTACCATTCAAAATAGAGACGTAAATGAATTTTCGCACCCCACTTTTCAGCGCCTCATCCAAGAGGTTCTTGTTGGCTTGGTAGTCAACATCCATATAGCTCAATCCATTGCTCTGACGGGTAATTCCAACGGTCGAAATGACCACCTCTACCCCTTGGCAAATTCCTGCCAGCGATGCTCGCTGCGTCATATCAGCTTCCACAATCTGCGTAGCTGTCAAACCCTCTTTTTCCAATTTGGAAGCATCGCGAGCAATAGCTAAAAAATCCATTTGGTGAGCTTGTAGTTCCTTCACAATGTAGCGACCGAGGTAACCAGTCGCACCGGCAATCAATACTTTCATTTTTGGTACATTTTATTTTGAAGATGATTAAGTTATTTTCAACACGACTACTGAGCCTGTATAAATTCTATTACCGCCGTCAATGCCTGGGTGGCAAACGCAACGTATTCCTCCTCATGCTCGTCGGTAGAGGCATCCATGGTCGACAGCATCAAAAAACCGACTCGGCCGTCGCCACTAAATTGCATTTCCGTACTGATGCCCGGATCACTGCCACCGTGGCTGATGTCCCCCTGATTCAATATCCAAAAGACTCCTTGGTTGTCGCCCAGCGCTGCCGGCGTAATCCCATTGGGCAGCAGGGGATTGAAAAGCATGGCATAGCCCTCTTTGGAAAATAGCGCCTCCGACTCTCCCTTGGCTCCTTTCATCATATCCAGCAAAAATTTGGACAAGTCCTCATTGTTGGTATTCAAGCTGCCATCGGGGTAGGAATCATTGGAGTAGTAGGGAAGCGGCGTATTTTTGTCAAAGTAAATGGTTGCCAAGAGGTCGGCATTTAAATTGTCCAAATCATAGGCTGAATTGTACATTTGCAGTGGCTGCAAAATTTGTGTTCTCACATAATCTCTGAAGTCTTCGCCTGTCGCAGCTTCCACTAGGTAGGCCGCCAAGGAAGTAGCGATGTTTGAGTAGTTCCACTGGGTGCCAGGTTGTACCGCTGCAAAGTTGTTTGGGCTGTAGCCCTCTCCTCCTTCGAGGTAGTATTCGGCCAAAAAATCGCCCAATTCGAGACCCGGTCTTTTTTGAATGCCCAGTTCTTCCATCAAAAGTTTTGCACCAGGAGTGGAGAGGTCTTCGCCTGGCAAAATCCAATAGGCTTGGTCGTAGGTATCGTCTTCGTCAAGCAGACCAGAAGTATGGGTCACTAGATGCTTTACTTTGATGATGTCATTGGGTCGTTTGGGGTTGATGAGGTTGATGGGCAGGATGTCGTTGATGTCGGTCTCCAAGTCAAAATGCCCTTGCTCTATGGCTTTGACGATGGCCGCGGCAACAAAGGTCTTGCTGATGGAACCGATGGGTTGAATGGTCTGATTGGTAAAATCTTTTCCACTGCTGTAGTCGGCTTTTCCAAAGGCTTCTTGGTAGATGATCGCATCGTCTTTGACAATGGTGAATGCGAAACCTGGGGCTTTAGAATTGTTGTAGATGTCATTCAGTTGGGCAGTTAAATCTGCTGCTGTAGCAATGGGTGTAGGTTGTGGCTGATCGTCGTCGTTGTCATTACAAGCAGACAAAAGGAGCAACATAAAGACCATGATGGGGAAAAATAAAATTGGGTTTTTCATAATTTTGATTTTAATATTTTGAGTAAATCAACTGACAACGCAAAGATGGTGGGAATGAATGGCTGAAGCGTCCATAATTACAAATGCGGACCAAAGGAGTGGAATCCCGCACATTGCGTGAGATTCCGAACGTTTGCAGATTCAGGTCGACTTTCTTAGTAGAGGAAAAAGAAAAAAGGGGTTAAGACAGATCGGATTGTTTGAGCCAGGCACGGGGCGTCATGCCTTCCTGCTTTTTGAAAAATGCATTGAATACCGTTTTAGAATTGAACCCACTTTCGTACGCCAGCCCCAGGAGTGTCAGGTGACTATTCTCCGGTTGGCGCGCCTTGGCTTTGAAAGCAGCCAATCGATAGCGGTTGATGTATTCATTAAAATTCTTACCCAGTTGTTCATTGATCAAATGGGAAAGCTTGTTGGGATGCAACGCTATCTGCTCTGCCAGACCCTTTAAAGTCAAGCTAGGGTCTGTAAAAATTTCCTGCCTTTCCACAAGGTCCTTTAGTGCCTTCAGATAGTAGTCGATTTCCTTGGCGCTGAGTACCTGCTTTTTGCGGGCTTTGTCCGGAGCAGTTGGGACTTCGTCGGTGGGTAGTCTCGATGGATCGAAGGTTGCCTGGATGAGTTTCTGAAACCGGACGTGTTCCTGCAAGGGTTGGAGCAAGGGGTCATTTCTGAAGTTGATGTGCTGCCCCTTTCGTTGTTGAACGCCCTCCTCTAATAGATTCAAGGCCACATCATCGTTCCCCAAGTGAACATTCAAGTACAAAGTCCAGGGAATCATACTGGCTGCCGCCGCAGCGGTCTGCGCATGTGTATCCAACCAGTCGATCGCCATTTCTTTTTCCTGTGCATGCATCAGGTGGTACAGCGCCAGACAAGCGGTCGGTTGCTCGGCTTGTGGATGGGCCTTCAAAAAGGCATCCAGCTTTTCAAATGCCTGCAGATGGACATAACAAAGAGCAATTACTTCAATGGCCAGCCAAAAGCCCGGGTCGACTTGCAGCGCCTTTTCCATTTCTTGGATGCTTTGCTCAAATTCCCCTGTCAGGTAGTAGATGTTCCCTTTTGTATAATGGTGATTGGGAGATAGCGGATTGCGTTGCAAAATGTTTTGGGTATGTTCCATCGCCTTCTCAAAATAGCCGATGCAAGTGTATAACTCGGCCAGCCCTTCCTCCAAATCTGTAGAAGCGGGATTCAACGCGATGGCACGCTGCAGGTTTGCATATACCTCTTTGAAGTTCCACAGCCCCCAAAAGTTAAAGGTCGCCTCCGCATAGTGGGAAATGTACATGCTGCGATCCATTTCGAGGCCCAAGGCCAGGTATTTTCTAGCTGTCTGCACGCCCTCTTCATAGGGAATGAATGACCAAGCCGTCATGAGGCTGTAAGTCATTCCGGCCCCGAAAGCAGGCAAGGCAAAGGTAGGGTCTTCTTCTAGGCTTTGTTTGTAATACTGTGTGGCCAATTCAAAGTCGACCGGATTCCAGCGGAGATGGTGGTGGCGCCCTTTGAGGTAGAGCTTGTAGGCTGTGATGTTGTCTGTCGGCGCTTCGGTTAGGTGATCCTGAATGTCGAAATGTCCATAGTTTTCTCGAATTTGATCGGCAATCAGTAGGCTGATTTCATCCTGTAGGACAAAGACATCGGCCATCTCCCGATCAAAATTGCGCGACCATAGGTGAGACCCATCGTCCGTTCGAATCAGCTGCGCCGTAATGCGAAGGCGGTTTTGAGACTTGCGAACACTCCCCTCCAGTACCGTCGTCACACCGAGCTGCCGCCCAATGGTTCGCACATCGATGTTTTTGTCTTTAAAAGCAAAGCTGGAAGTTCGTGCAATCACCTTCAAGCCATGAATCTTTGTCAGCGCATTGATGATTTCCTCCGTCATTCCATCACTAAAGTATTCGTTGCTGGGATCAGCACTCATATTGACAAAGGGCAGTACCGCAATGGACTTGTCCAAAAAAGAGGGGCCTGGGGCCGACAGACGATCCTTTCGTTGCATAGTAGATTGCTTTGGGAGTGACTCTTGTCACCTAAGAAAGGTAGGCAATTTCATCCACTTTTCAGAACGGACAAAAGGCAAAATCAAGGAATCTTAATACCCATGCTTTGCATCAATATGGTCGCATTGAAGCTTTGGCTGACACCTTTTTTGAGTTTGTAGTCAAAATCCAGCACGCCATTGTCGATTTCTACCTCCATACAGAGGTTCTCGATTTGCTGCCCGTCGTATTCCGCTTCGAGCTTGCCGAGTTCCAAGTCGTGGGTGGCAATGATCCCCGCTCCGCCCGCTTTGATCATCTGTCGGATGAGCGCCTCCCCTCCGGTATGGCGATCCTTAGAGTTGGTGCCTTTGAGGATTTCGTCTAGTAGAAAGTAAGGATGAAAAGTGGGATCATTGGGTTGCTCCACTTCGTCGATGATGAATTTGAGTCGCTTCAACTCAGCAAAAAAGGAGGAAGTGCTTTCGTGCAAAGCATCCTGGGTGCGCATGCTTGTGTAGACCTGTATGAGCGGAAGTGACAGCCTGCGCGCGCAGACTGGCGCACCAGCCATCGCCAATACGATGTTGAGCCCGACCGTGCGCAGGAAGGTACTCTTACCAGCCATGTTGGAGCCAGTGACCAGTTTGATGTGTCCGGAAAGAGGGGTGGTAAAATCGTTGCTGATGCGGGTATCGGGATGAATGAGTGGATGACCAAGTTCGTCGGCCACCAAGAGGGGCTCCTTTGCGATGGTCGGAAATGTCCAATCGGGATTGTTGAAGTGAACGGTGGACAGGCTCACCAACGCCTCAAAGGCTTGCATGGATTCAAACCACTCCATGAGTCGTTCTTTGTACTGAAGCTTCCATTTTTCCAAGCGCAGTACCCAATGGAAATCCCAAAGGCCGGAAATGTTCAACAATATGGCAAAAGCATTGTAGCGAACGTTGAGTTGAGAAATGGTATAAGCAAGGTGGTTCAAAGCCTTCGAAGCAGAGGTATCTCCTCTGAAAAAAGTCTTTTTGAGCACTTGAAGCTTTTCGCTTTGGAATTCCTGCTCCTCGATGTGGCGGATGACAAAGGCATACTTGGCCAACATATCCCCTGCCTGAGCGGTGTGATTGTGAATGCGGTTGATGTCTTTGAGGCTTTTGTTGAGGATGTAGGCGGCCGGCAGAAAGCAGAGCAGGCTCAGGTACCAGGGTTGGTTGGGTAGAATGAAAATCAGCGTAAAGAGCGACCAAAAAGGCACTACATACATGGCGATTTTATAAAATGTATGCTCCAACAGAAAAGGTGCTTCGTCCAGCCAGGACTTTAGGGCTTGCACGTGAAGGGGAGAATCCTCTGTTTCCAGGCCATGTACTTGCAAGTTTTGCCGCCAGTCCAGCATCCCCGACAGCTCCTCGATCGCTGCCTGTCGCTGTTTGATCTCAAGGGCCGAAGCGGGTTGTTGGAGGTATTCGGCCAGTTTGCGTCGCCCCAAATAGCTGGACGCCCGATTGCAGTACTGAAAAAAGGAGTACGGTCCAAATAAGTCCAGGTCCAAGCTGTAGGCGTGACTGGGATCGATCAGGTCTTTGCCATCACCAAATTGCGCTGTTTTGTAATCCAAGGCCAGCATTTCGTGTTGATTGACCAAGGCCAATCCTTTGTGGTGCTTCTCAGCTTTCTTGATGCCCAAGTGCCACTTCATAAATCGGTAGAAGATGCCCAGGAAAAGCAGATAAAATCCAGCAGCTAAAGGGAAAGAATAGCTCCCCAACCCAATAGCTACCGCACTGGCAAGCAGAAAAAATACCAGGCGGACCAATGCAAATCGATTGTACTTGCTACGGTATGCTGCTGCCGCTGCCTTGAAATCCTCCTGCCGCTTGGTATATAAATCCTTCAATGCTTGCATGCTCTGCTTTGTTCAATTTGCAAAAACGAGATGATCTTAGTTGTGCTCCTATCTATTACTCAATAAGTCGTAAAAAGTTTTGAGAAGATGGATGCACAGCTTGGGTTTCTTGTTTGGAGAGACAAAAGTAAGAAATCCCTTCTTTATACCCTTGTTGTGAAATGTTAGGGAAAAGCAATTTTTTGGTAATGATTTGGCAAAAGTCATTTCAAAACCTTCTAAAGCGTACGATTGAAGGAAGGGAGGAGTTTGTAAGCTCTAGTATTGAAGGGAGCAAAATCGTAAATCGAGATGCAACGCAAACCATCTGTCTACCCAAAACGTTTATGGATCAGACGCCATTCCCCGGTCCTTTGTTTTTTCAGCATTAATTAGTTCATACACCATATGATCGACAACTACCTCCAAAGTGTTCGCAAGCAATTTGAATTTTATAAAGCCCTCGGTCAGCGCACCTTTGACCAGCTGACGGAGGAAGAACTCTTTTGGCAGTACAATGAAGAAAGCAACTCCATTGCACTGATTGTCAAACACCTCAGAGGCAATATGCTTTCTCGATGGACGGATTTTCTCAGCTCGGATGGCGAAAAGGAATGGCGCAATCGGGACAGTGAATTTGAGATGGACATCCAAAGCCAAGAGGAGATGATCGACAAATGGGAAGAGGGGTGGCAATGCCTTTTCCAGGCCCTCGACTCTGTCAACAAAGACAATTTCGATACCACCATTTACATTCGCAATATGGGGCATAGCATTCCCGAGGCCATCAACCGACAACTGGCACATTATGCTTCGCACATCGGACAGATTGTCTACATCGGTCGAATGATCAAAGGCAGCCAATGGAAAAGCTTGTCCATTCCCAAAGGTCAATCTGCGGCCTACAACAAAGAACGGTTTTCAAAACCCAAGCGACGGGAACATTTTACCGATCAGTTTTTAAAAGAAAAGCCAGTTCCACCACAAAACAAGTAGCATCTGCACCAAGAGACAAGCAATCAAAAGCCAAAGTAAATAGAGCATTAAATTATTAGCTAATTGTTTTTAAATTAGTTTGACTTTTAAAAATTAAGCTGTATATTTATTTCAAGAAAATAAGAAACATTCTGTTCTCGCCTGCTGATAATGTTTCAAATCAAAAGAGCCTACTTTACTTTCAATTAAGGGAATTTCTATCAACACCATTCTAGTATTTCACCTACGGGTAAATATGTCTTCAGCCATTTGATTATCAAGTGATTGTAAAAAATATCATTTGATCTGACTTACTGTACTTTTACAATGCCAACCAGCTGTTGTAAAGTCGAAAAGGCTGATTTCCTCACCTGCAAGTATGTCAAAACAATTACATCAGGACTTGGGCTAAACCCCCAATATCCTACTAAAATTACCATGACTTTTTTCGTCTATTTAGGATGAATTTCAACTGTATTTATACGGGCGTATAAGTTCGTATCATCGCACCATAATTTGTATTCCAACTGCCGTTCCCGGGTAGGCAGTCGTTTGCATAGTCGTTTCTCCAAGGAGCATTTGCACCCTTGGGGACCCTCTCGCTAATTATTTGATTAAACTAAAAAGTAATTAAAATGAAAAATCTGTTCAAAATTATTTTCCTCAGTTGCTTATCCTTAATGTTGTTTTCTTTGAGCGTTGATGCGCAGCCTCTATACGGAGGAAACAACTTTGGCCTTTTTCCACCAACAGGCCCCCTCAACCCCAATGGAAAATTTGTTTCTTTGGGTGAATCCGGTGGTGCTCCCGGCCCAACCGTTACAGGTTGCGACCTTTATGGTTTCAGAGCCCAGACCGATACTTCCAATGCCATCAACTTGGGCATGCAGGCATTTGGCGCCTTTAATTTTCCTTCGCTGACCTTCCGTGGTTTGCCATTACTCATTGCTCAAGATGGACCGACACTGAGTACGCCAAATAATGGCTTGGGATGTGGCAAAATCCTGGCTGCTTTCTTCGATACGTTCCCAGCTCCTGCTGGTAGTATGGCACCGAGACCTGTCTTCCAAATCTTTGGCTCCGGTGTAGCCACAGGTGGTATGTGGGTCGTTTCAGATGCACAGCTGAAGCAAAATATCGAAAAGGTAGAAAATGCTATGAGCATCATTCGCAAGCTGAACGGTGTTACCTACGAGTATCGCTCCGCAGAGCGTCCAGAACTCAACTTAGTCGAAGGCAGACAGTATGGTTTCATCGCTCAGGAGGTCAAAGAGGTCATGCCTGAAGCGGTTCAGCAAACACTTACGGCCGAAGGTAAGATTGCCGATTATGAAGTGATGAATTACGATATGATCATTCCTGTACTCACGGAGGCCCTCAAAGAACAGCAGGCGCAAATCAATGAATTGAAAGAACGCCTCGATAAACTAGAAGGAAAAGAAGGAAAGACAGGAAGTCTGAATTCTAACCTAAATAGCAGAATCGGTTTGAACCAAAACCGCCCAAATCCATTTTCCGGTAATACCCTGATCGAATACGATATTCCGCTGGAATTGAACAATGCCCAGTTGGTCATTTACGATACAAAGGGTTCCGTTTTGAAAATCATCGACATTGACAGTGGAAGAGGAACTGTTGAGTTCAATGCAAATAACTTGAGCAGCGGTGTTTACATCTACGCTGTAGAAATCGATGGTAAATCCATGGCTCGCAAGAGAATGATTGTTAAGTAAGGTTATTTAAGTACAGTACCAGTCCTTTAAATTGGCATCATCCCAAAATGTTCGACCATTCTGGGGTGATGTCTTTTCTTACTCTGTTCGCAGTTTTTCCGCAGGATCAGTAAACGCTACCTTGAAAGCCTGGTACGAAATGGTCAGCACAGAAATCACCAAAGCCAATAAACCCGACAACACAAAAATCAGCCAACTCAGCTCAATCTGATAGGCAAAGTCCGCCAACCAAGCACTCATAAAATACCAGGCCAAAGGCACCGCCAAGAAGATGGCAAGCACTACCAACAAGAGAAAGTTTTTAGTGAGCAGTATTAAGATGGAAGAGGTAGAAGCACCCAACACTTTGCGGATGCTGATTTCTTTTTGTCTCTGCTCTGCCATAAAGGCTGCCAGAGCAAATAACCCCAGACAAGCAATAAAAATAGCCAGACCCGTAAAGATGGCAAAAATGCTCCCGATCCACTCTTCTTGTTCATACATAGCCGTATACTGCTCATCCATGAAGTGATAGCGAAAACTTTGGTTGGGGGCAAATTGCTCCCACACACTCTTTACCTTCTCAACCGACGCCGCAAGGGCTCCCGGCCTCAGCCTGACCGCCGTAGAAACCATCGAATTGCCAATAACCAAACTCAAGCCCTCGATATTAACCTTCATGGACTCGTAATGAAAATCACGGACCACACCGATCACTGTGTAGGTATCATACAAGACCTTGCCCGTCTTAGCATCCAGATAAGTATAAGAACTGACTTTCTTTCCGATCGGATCTTCGAGCTTCAGCATTTTCACCGCCTGCTCATTGAGTACTATGGCTTGCGAGTCAGTCGGGAACTCGCTCGAAAACCCACGCCCTTCGATAATCTCCATCCCCAAAGTTTCCAAGTAGTCAAAGTCCACATACCACTTGGCAAGCCCTACAGAATTCTCCTTTGTTTCCACTGCTCCAGTCCATGCACTTGAATTGTTGCGCATGTAGCCTCCCACTGGCAAATAACTACTCACCGACACTTGCTCCACTTCGGGTAGTTGCTTAAGTGTCTCTTTGAAAGAAGCCATCGACGCACCCAAGGTATGGCTGTCTTCGACGATCAACAGTTGCTCTTTGTCAAAGCCAAGCTTTTTATTTTGGATGTAATTCAGCTGCTGATACACCACCAAACTGCTGATGATGAGAGCAATCGACAGCGTAAATTGAAAAACGACCAAAGAGGAGCGCAAACGACCACTGCGACTACCAATTCGCAATTTTCCTTTCAATACTTGGATGGGTTTGAAGGCAGATAGAAAGGTAGACGGATAGGCTCCTGCCAGCAAGCCAACGCCAATCACCCCGAGAAAGGCAGCTCCAATAATCAAGGGCTCTTGCCAAGGCAGTTGCAGGGACTTACCACTCAATAAATTAAAATAAGGCAGCGCCAATCGCACCATGAAAATACTAAGCATAAAGGCGAGTACACTCAACAGGACCGATTCTGTTAAAAAGCGGCCAGCCAACTGTTGACGCATGGAGCCAAAGACCTTTCGAAGACCTACTTCTTTGGCTCGGTTGGCAGAGCGTGCCGTCGATAAGTTCATAAAGTTGATGCAGGCAATCAGTAAAATAAAAGCAGCAATCAATCCAAAGAACCAAACATAACGCACATCACCATGGCTCCAATATTCTCTGATGTGCGCAGAATGCAAATGAATATCGGCAAGAGGCTGAAAGTAGAAGCGCATGTAATTACCCAATGCCGCCTGTTTCTCGCTCTCTGGGTTGACATAGGCGTTCAGCACCTTATTCAAAGTGGCATTAACGGTGGTCAACTCGGCCTGCCCCTCCAGCAAGGCATAGGATACAAAATTGTAGAAGTTCCAATTGGGGATTTTACTTTCCTCCAAACCCTGCATGGACAGTAGAAAGTCAAAGCGCAGATGTGTATTGTCTGGCAAGTCTTTCATCACACCACTCACCTTGTAGGGATTGTCTTTGTTGTTGTTGAGAAAGAAGATTTGGCCGATCGGATTTTCGCCAGGAGAGAAATACTGCCGCGCCTTTCGCTCGGTCAATACGATGGTATTAGGCTCGTCCAAAGCCGTTTTCACATCTCCCTGAATCATTGGAAAATCAAACATTTCCATAAAGGCCGTATCAGCATAGACAAAGCCCTCTTCATAGGTATTTTGCTCCTGGTCTGCCCGGCGAAATTGGTTGTTGCCTGCATCAGACATCGACGGTGCAATCCGGGCCGTCATACGTACGCCCGGAACCTCTTCCAGAAGGGTCGAAGCCACAGGAGTTGGTACTACTGCGCCAGAACCCGCATTGCCCCTCATGGAATAATCATAGGCCACTCGGTAGAGTTGTTCGCCTTTTTCGTAGTGGCGATCGTAGCTTATTTCGTGCTGGATAAACAATGCTATCAACAAGCAACAAGCCAGCCCGGTTGCCAGCCCTAGGATGTTGATAAACGAGAAAAACTTTTGTCTTAACAGGTGCCGGAAAGACACCTTTAGGTAATGTCGGATCATATCGATTCGATGGATGAAGTGAAATGAAAAATCTTTTTTCCCAAAAAAATAAGGCCGAATGTAGCGCATCGATAAAAAGAAAAACCGACGCCGCGCTCTGGGCAAACCATACTCAGCAACTTCTTCCTGATACAGTTCGTACAAGTCACCTTCGATCTCTTCCAGAAAATCATCGGCGCAAAACCAACGCAGCAAACGGAGTATCCTTTCGGGCGGATCGTGGTAAGTAGGCTCCCCTTTTACCATGACCAATCGAGTTGAAAGCCAGATGGTGGAATGCGCGCCCACAGGCGTTGCCGCAATTCGTGCGCAGCCTGCAGCGCTTGCTGCCCCTTGAGGCTCAGGCGGTATATCTTCTTGCGCTTCCCTCCCCTACGCTGGGATTTCTCGCCGAAGTATGCACCCAGAAAACCTTTGGTCTCCAAACGGTTACAAGCCGCATGCACCGCACTCAAGCTGATGCTCCGCCCAGTTTGCTCCTCTAGCTCTTTTTTGATCGCCAGGCCGTAGGCATTCTCCTGCAATGCTGCAACAGCTAAGAGAATGATCTCCTCGAACTCGCCAAGATAGGTGCCTTTCATTCGTTATATTTTCCGTAAATGTAGATAATATCATTATGGAAGTCAAGAAAAGGGTCGATTATATTTTCCATAAATGTAGATAATATGATGAAAAGCAAAAAGCCCGAACCTCCAAGCAGTGGAGATTCGGGCTTTCCAAGACGCTCGATCTAGAGGCGACCGAACTAAAAAATCTACTTCAGTTTATCATCGATGTAGGTCAGTACCTTGTTCATCAGGTGTACCCGATCCTTGCCTCGAACGTTGTGCTCGTGATTGGGGTATGGGAAGAAGTCGACCAAAGTCCCCAGGCGTATAAATTCGTTGATCAGGGCATAGCTGTGCTGCATGACCACGATGTTGTCCAGGGCGCCGTGGATCAGTAAGAGGTCTCCTTTGAGGTTGCCGGCATGGGTCAGGAGGCTGGCTTTGCGGTAGCCTTCCGGATTTTCTTGTGGCTGGTCCATGTATCTTTCGCCATACATCACTTCGTAGTACTTCCAGTCCGTCACCGGTCCACCCGCAACGCCTACTTTGAATACATCTGGTTGGCGAAGCATCAGGGAAGTGGCCATAAAACCACCATAGCTCCATCCATGTACAGCCATGCGGGTTGCATCGACGTAGTTGAGTGATTTGAGGTATTCGACACCAGCCATTTGGTCTTCGATTTCAACGGTTCCCATTTGGCGGTGGATGATGTTTTCAAATTCAAAACCACGATTGGCTGATCCGCGGTTGTCGAGGGTAAAGACAATGTAGCCTTGCTCTGCCCAGTGGTACATCCAAAGTGGTGCGCCTCCCATCCAGCGGTTGCTGACCATTTGGGCATGTGGTCCACCATATACATAGACCAGTACCGGATAGCGCTCGCGAGGATTGAAATTGCTGGGCTTGATGATGCGACCATTCAGAATGGTGCCATCTGCTGCTTTTACCTCTACCATCTCCGGTGTACCGATGGCATGGTCGCGCAAGGGATTGGGCGAAGCCTTCAGGGTGGTGACTTTCTTTCCACGAGTATTGATAATGTCTGCCACATAAGGGGTCTTGACACTAGAGTAAACATCGATCAGCAAAATGCCATCATCGCTCATGGCATAACTGTGGACGCCACTTTTTTCGGAAAGCTGCTTGGGCTTTTTATCGCCGCTCAGTGTGACGGAATAGGCATATTGGTTCAGACCACTTTCGTCTGTTCCTTTTACAATCAGGTTTTTACCACTATTGCTCAAACCGATGATGTTCAGTACGGTCCAATTTCCTTTGGTAATCTGCTTGAGCATTTCGCCTTCCAGGTTGTAGTGGTAGACATGCATAAAGCCATCGCGCTCGCTCATCCACAAAAACTCATTGGGATTGTTGGGTAGAAACCAAACGGGATGTTCTGGCTCGACATATTTGCTATGCGTCTCCTCGAAGAGTGTTTTGACAAAAGCGCCGTTGGCTGCATCGTATTGGTTGAGCAACATGCGGTTTTGTTCGCGATTGAGAACAGCCAGGTAGATGTATTGACCGTTGGGTCCCCAGGCCAGGTTGGTGAGGAATTGATCCTTTGGACCATCCACCTTGAGGTATAGAGTGCGTCCGTTTTGGGTATCGAACACCCCAACGCGAGCATATTCACTTTTTTGGCCAGCCATTGGGTATTTGACCTCCTGAAGCGCACCAGGCGTTGGGCCGACGTTCAGCAGTGGGTAATCTGCCACATCTGTTTCATCCTTTTCATAAAAGGCCAGCTTCAGTCCATCTGCCGACCAAAAGGTACCTTTACTGATACCAAATTCGTAGCGCGCAATGGCCTGTCCGCTGACGACATTGCGATCGCTGAAGCGGGTGACCGCAATCTCTGGATTTTTGCTATTGGCCACATAGAGATTGTTATCAATGGTGTAAGCCAGGTGGTTGGCCACCTCATTGTAGTCGGTTGCGGTCGCTCTTTCAGAGAAACTGAGTAGCATGTCTCCTTTGCGAGCAGACAAATCATATTTATAGAAGGCATTCTTATGCTGGAAGTAAAACGTAT
>JBCCSZ010000174.1:0-16412 GCA_039199225.1 Bacteroidota bacterium | reverse complement strand
CGCTGGAAAATTTTCCAGCGGGCATTTTTTTTAGGTACAGGAAACGATTTTTATTTAAAACCGATAAGTGAGGTTCCCTTTGAAGAAGAAAGGAACACCTGGTGTGAAGTGAAGTTCTTCAACAGGCTCTGCTTCGTTTGACAATCTTGATTCTGTTGCAAACTGTGCTTCATTCCAATCTTGATCGAATAAGTTTTCGATGGCAAAACCAATGGTCACTTTCTTGAAAGTGTAAGAAGCCGTCAGGTCGGTAATGAAGTAACCTTCTGCTATGATGGAGTTGTCTTCGTTGGCGGGCCGATCCCTAATGTAGCGATACTGGATACCTGCAGAAAAACCAGAAGGATGGCGGAAAGCCAATCCACCCATTGAAGTCAGTTCTGGTGCCAGTGGAATACGGTCGGCACCTTCGTCTTCATCGATCGCTCTGGCGTGGGTATAGTTGACGTCTGCATTGAAGAACAAGTAATTGGTGAGTTGGTAGCGAAGTCCAAAGTCAACTCCTTGGCGGGCTGTTTTACCACTTGGTTCGACGATGGCTGCATCTCCGACGTAGACAAATTCTTGCTCTAGGAAGAGGTACCAAACTGCTGCGTTGATCCACAGGCGCGGAGCAGGCTTCCAAACGGTTCCAAGATCAACACCGTAGGCGGCTGGCAAAATTTCTTCACCACCTTGGGCAACTACTACCCGAGTATCGTTGGAGTGAAAGCCAACACCTGACTTGAAGTACAATTGCAAGTTATTGGTTGGATTATAGATCACGCTGAGCTTTGGAGATACAGCAAAGGCACTTTCTGAAAGGCTCGTGTACAGCGTTTGCAGGCGATCTGTGTAATCGAAATTGAAAGCGTCGAATCGCACACCAGCATTGATCATCCAATCGCCAAAATCAAATTCTGCATTGACAAAACCGAAGATATTGGATTCGTCGACTTCGCCATCTGCCAATGTTTCCAATGTTGTTTTGCGGTTGGCTGTGCGGAACAATCCAACATCGTTGACATCGTCATAGCGCAAGCCAACACCATAGCTCAGTTCCAATTGGGCATTGCCGACATTGGTTTCCTGATACATGGTAGAATTAATGCCATAGATTCTGCGATCTTCCGCTTGTCTGATCTGATCTCCATTTTCAGGGTCTTCGAGGAAGAAAGTAAAGTTTGAGAACAGTTCGAAGTCGTAGTGGCTAAAGAAAGCATTGGTCTTTATGAAGCTACTGTTGTTGATGAACTTCGTATGCTGAACAGAGAAATTGGTTCTGCTGGTGTTACCACCTTCTGTGTCATCGACAGCTCCAAAGCGGGAAATGGTGCCATTGTCTACCAGGCGCTGTGGAATTTGTCCGGAGGCATCCCACTTACTTTGGAAGCGAGAGATCAAAATAGAAAGGCGATCGCTGTTATCGAATTCAGAAGTATACTTCGCCATCAAGTTGAGGCGGTTGAAATTTTGAGGACTGTCAAATGGTCCTTCTGTCAAAATGTACTCGGAGGCAACGTAGGCGTTTTGCTTTTTGGAATTGCCAAGTAGATTAAAAATACTAGAGGTGCGGAAGGTTCCAAATTGACCAAACTCCATTCCAATACTGCTTTGATCAACCTTGTCTTTGGTTTTGAAATCTACATAACCAGCTGTGTTGAAATTACCTTGGTTGGTGTAGTAAGGCCCTTTACCAAAATCGATGTTTTCAATTGTTTCAGGAATCAAAAAGTGGAGGTCGGCATATCCTTGACCGTGAGCATGTGAAACCATGTTGACGGGCATTCCATCTACTGTAATACCAATGTCTGTTCCGTGGTCGATGTCAAATCCACGCAGAAAAATCTGCTCTGCTTTACCACCACCAGCATGCTGACCGATGAAGAGTCCAGGGACGCGTCGGAGGACTTCCTGGGAAGAGTTAACCGGATCGGTTTGCAAATCAATCGAAGTAATTTTATTGATGGCTTTCATCGAATTGGAAACGCTGATTTGATCCAGCTCGAAGAAGGCTTCCTCCAATGTAAATTCAATGCCATCGTTGAAGTCTTTAGAAGCCAATTCGTATTCAAGCGTTTGAAAACCTAAAAAGCTGACAATGACTGTGTCACCGACAGAGAGACCTGATAGGACGAATTCTCCTCTGGCATTACTGTGGCTGTGTTTGCTGCCCACTGGATTGTGTATGAGGGCTTCGACCACTGGTGAATTTTGCGTATCGACAACCTTACCACGGAGGTCTTGGGCAGAAAGGGTATTTTGAAAAATAAGTATAAAAAATGCAAATAAGAGTGTGTTGAAATGTTTCATTTCCTCGGCGTTTAGTATTTAAAAGGGTAAAATAGGAATACAGATACTGTGCTCCGCAACAGGAGTATTGCACAAACCTATTCAAGTACAATTAGCTACTTTTCAAGCGTCAAAAAGAAGCACAGAAAAACGATAAAACTATTAGGATAAACGACGTCGAGGTGGGGGCGCGAGAATTTCTTTGAAAATAGATTGATACTGAAGCATATGGTTTGAATGTATCGATGGAGCTATTGCATTACTTGGCAATTTTTGGCCCGATACATTATTTATTTCGACCTTCTTCTTTATTTTGATCTGTGTATTATTGGGAACGTCCTGTCCATTGTCATCCTCTGTATTTTGTGCAACCACCTCTATGAGTTCATGGGTGTGCGACACTGTCTCATCATGTTTAGGATAAGAGTGATACTTGTATTCAGATTGAATCAGGTCGATTGTATGAGAAACAAAATGAAGTGATTCGATGACATGCGGCTGGATACAACTTCCGATGTAGACAATCAGAAAGAAAAGGATGAGTGGGCGGTTATATGTGTTTAGTTTATAGAGCATCTTACAGCACCGAAATGCATTGTAAACACTTAAAGGTAGGTATTTAGTTGTGGTATTAATGCCTGATTTTTGACATTTTTTTAATTATCATACTTGAGAGCTGCTACCTCTCTGCTTATGTGTACCAACAAGAAAAGGCAACTGCTAATTGCAGTTGCCCTCTTTGTGTATGTCTTATAAATTTTGATTTTTTTTAATATGCCTTAGCGAATAAGACACGCTGCTTGGAAGGTTTACCAGTCAATATACAACTGCCGTCTTCGCTCTCTTGATCCATTGGAATGCATCGGATGGTTGCCTTGGTCAGTTCTTTGATTTTGACTTCCGTTTCGGTTGTGCCATCCCAGTGCGCATAGATGAATCCACCCTTGCCATTGACAACGTCTTTGAAATCATCGAGAGAGTCGACAGAGGTCGTATGCTCCTGGCGGAAATCTACTGCCTTTTGAAACAGTTGTTGTTGAATCTGTGGCAGCAAGTCCTTGATGTAGCGAGCCGCGCCATCAATGGGAACGAACGACTTTTCTTTGGTATCCCGTCGAGCGACTTCGATCTGACTTTTTTCCAAATCGCGTTTACCAATGCCGATGCGAACCGGAATGCCTTTCAGTTCGTTTTCAGCAAACTTAAAGCCTGGCCGTTTTCTGGTATCCCGATCGTAAGCTACGGTGATCCCTTCCGCCTTCAGTTCCTCCATGAGCTTATGAGCCGCTTCGTCGATGGGGCTGCCAGGCTTTGGAATGGGAATAATAGAAACCTGAGTAGGCGCCAGCTTCGGAGGGATGATGAGTCCATCATCGTCAGAATGGGTCATGATCAGTCCGCCCATCAAACGGGTCGATACACCCCAAGAGGTCGCCCATACGAAATCGCTCTTTTGATTTTCGTTGAGGAAGGTGACGTTGAAAGCCTTGGCAAAGTTTTGTCCAAGAAAATGGGACGTACCGGCCTGTAGTGCGCGGGCATCTTGCATCAGCGCTTCGATGGTGTAAGTATCCACAGCGCCAGCAAAACGCTCGTTGGCAGTTTTTACCCCCTTGATGACAGGCATGGCCATGTATTCCTCCGCAAAGGTAGCGTAGAGGTCGAGGATGCGCAGCGTTTCTTCCTTTGCCTCCTCCAGGGTGGCGTGTGCGGTATGCCCTTCTTGCCAAAGGAATTCTGCGGTGCGCAAAAACATCCGGGTCCGCATTTCCCAACGGACGACATTGGCCCATTGGTTGATGAGCAGTGGCAAATCGCGGTAGGAGTTGATCCAATCGCGATAGGTGTTCCATATGATGGTTTCCGAAGTAGGCCGTACGATGAGTTCTTCTTCCAGCCGAGCCGAGGGATCGACAACAACGCCTCCACCATTGGGATCATTCATCAATCGGTGGTGGGTGACAACGGCACATTCTTTGGCAAAACCTTCTACGTGTTCGGCTTCTTTGCTCAAAAAACTCTTGGGAATGAAGAGTGGAAAATAGGCGTTCACATGCCCGGTTTCCTTGAACATTTTGTCCAATTGGTCCCGCATATTCTCCCAAATGGCAAAGCCATGGGGTTTGATAACCATACAGCCTCTGACGGCGGAATGATCTGCCAAACCGGCATTCTTGACAATGTCGGTATACCACTGGGAATAGTCTTGTGTACGGGGTGTTACTGCTTTGGCCATAAGCTTGGTCTTAACTTTTTTTTAATGAGTCGGCTGTGTGACAAGGTGTTAGATGTGACGTCTAAAAAATAGATAAAAACTGCTCTTTTAACACATTAATTGTCACAATTGGCAAAATTTAATAGGACATTAACAAAAAAAACGCCACAAAAGTAATAAATTGGTGTTGTAACTTGTAAGAGAGTTCCAGTAATTACGTTCCAAATTTTGACGCATGAAAAATAATCGAATTTCCATTTTCTTAACCTCGCTCTTCGTCCTCGGTTTGGCGGTTTCTCTGAGTGCTCAGTACGATGATTTGTACTACAACCCAGATGCTGACCAATCTAGCTACTACGGAGATTCTAACGATGACTCCGGCTACTATCTCGGTGATGATGAACAAGATAATAGTGTAAGTAGTTCCAGTTACGACGATGACTACTACGACGATCAATTCTACGATTACAATTACACCTCTCGGATCAGACGTTTTCACCGCCCATACAGAGGCTTTGGCTACTACGATCCCATCTATGTAGACATGCTCTACTACGATCCTTTCTATTCTCCGGGTGTTACCATCTACTTTGGCAATGACTTTGGTCGCTGGAATAGATTCAACCGCTGGAATAGGTTCAATCGTTGGAACAGATTTAACCGTTGGAATAGATTCAATGCCTGGAATAACCCGTGGGCGAGTCCCTGGGGCAACCGATGGGGTAATGCATGGGGTGGTGGATTCAGCCCATATGCCGGTGTCGGTGGATTCGGAGGCGGTTTCAATGGTGGACTTGGTGGCGGTGGTGCCTACTGGTGTCCTCCATCTTATGCTAGTCCATACGCCTACAACAATACCAGCTCGGTCAGCAACGTATACTATGGTGCGCGCAGAGGCAATAATGGTGGTGTAATCTCAAATAATACAAATCCAACGACTCGTAGCCGCAACACGGCAGCCGACCTCAGAGGTGCCAATAACGGTAGCCGTCAGGTTGGTACCAATAACAGCAGCCGCTCTCGCAACGTCGACGGTTCTACCAACCGCACGAGATCGCAAAGAGCAGAATCTAGAAGTCCTTCTCGCAGAAGTTCTTCCGCTGACAGAAGTCGCTCGAATACACGGCGTAGTTACGATCGCCCAACGCGATCCAACCGCTCCTACGATAAGCCATCCAGAAGGTCTAACAGATCGAATCGCTCTTACAACCGTTCGAATCGCTCTAACAACAACTCTGGACGCTCCTACAACCGTTCGAACCGCAGTAGCTCTCGCAGCTACAACAATAGCCGCTCTTCTTCTCCTTCGCGCAGCTATAACAGAAGCAGTAGCAGAAGCTCCTCTCGCTCCTACAACAGTGGTAGCAGCAGAAGCCGCTCTTCTTCTCGCTCTTCCGGTTCTTCCAGAAGTAGAAGCAGAAACTAACATACATATTTTGTAGAGAAAGAGGGTGGAGGCGTGTGTTTCCACCCTCTTTTGCATTTATGATTGCTGAAAAAATAAGAATTTCCCTAGCCCCGCTGATACAGCAAGCCTGGCTGTATGAAAGCGGTTTAAACCTGAATGATTTATGAGAATGATCGTCCTATTGGTTTTGTTGACCTTTTTAACCATTGAGAGCTACGCACAAAACATCGGAGATGCCATTCGCTATTCTACCTATAATCTGAACGGAACAGCTCGATCTGTCGGCGCAGGTGGTGCGCTGGGAGCATTGGGAGCAGATTTTTCTGTCTTATCTACCAACCCGGCCGGACTAGCCCAATTTCGTCGTTCAGAATTTGTCGCAACGCCAGCCCTGCTGTTCAATCGGACAGATGCTCAAATGCAGGAGATTGGTTCTACCCAAAAGGAGACCATGACCCGATTCAACTTTGGCAGCATTGGTGTCGTATTTGCCAACCGCCCCAACAGCCTTAAATGGAAGACTTTCAACGTAGGGCTTGGATTCAATCGCCTGGCAAATTTTAATCGTCGCTTTGCTTCTTCCGGCTTCACCACCGGCTCTATTACCGATCAATGGGTGATCGATGCCAACAATGGCTTTTTTGACAACTTTGCTAATAATTTGGCCATTGAGGCTGGTGCCATTTACCCAGACAACAACAATACTGCTTTTTTTACAGATTTCGACCTCAATCCAGGAGCTGCCTTCGATCATCGGCAGTCGTTTAGAAGTACCGGATCGCTCAATGAAATGGTCTTCGCGATTGCCGGGAATTTGAATGAACGCTTTCTCATCGGTGCTACTTTGGGTATTCCTTTTGTATCCTACAACGAAGAGCGGGTCTACGAAGAGGAGGAGGTCAATCAGGATGAAATCCCTGCCTTTGAGGCGCTGCGCTACGAAGAAAATCTGAGTACCTCTGGCCTGGGTATCAATTTTAAGTTGGGTATGATCTTTCGCCTCAGTCAGGCCATTCGGTTGGGAGCAGCCATCCATACGCCTTCCAAGTTGGTCTTGACAGATAACTTCGATACAGGTTTGGAATATACCTATTTAGAGAATGGAGGTATTTTTACCGGGGATGTCAACTCGCAAGAAGCTACCTTCGATTACGATTTTAGGACGCCCTGGCGGTTTATGGCCAATGCTGGCTTTTTGATCAATCGTTCTGGTTTCATCTCTGCTGAAATCGAGTGGGTCAATTACAGCAATGGCGAGTTCAATCTGGACAAAGATGGCGCTACTCAGGCCGACCGAGATTATCAGGTCGTACTCAACAACAGTATCAATGACAACTTAGGCTCAGCGGTTAATTTTCGCTTGGGAGGAGAGTATGCCTACAAGATGCTTCGATTTCGGGCAGGATACAACATCTTTGGTGCAGCATTCGATGGTGACGATGCCAACCAGACATCTTTTAGCCTTGGAATAGGAAGTCGTTTTCGCAACTTTTATATTGACTTAGCGTATAAAAGATCACAAATTGAAGAATCATTTGCCCCCTATAGCCTCAATGGCAACTTTCCGATCGTTGTAGATACCGAAGAAAGAAGTGATCGGTACCTATTGACCTTCGGATTCAAGTTTTAGAGCCATCTAAAAAATTTGTAAAGAGAATCCCTGTTTTGTACAACCCGTTTGGGTCGTTCAATCCCTATTGCTATTTATTGGCATACTATTTATGCATTGTATTTAAACAGGTGGAACTCTGTTCTTCCGGCACTTATGAACAAAATACTGTGATGAGAAAACACGTTCCTGCATTCCAATTGATGGTTTTTCTTTTTCTCAGCCTTTGCGGAGCCTCAAGGGGGATGGCTCAGCAGCAAAACGCTTCTTGGGGGACAAACTATCCGGCAGTAGACGAGCGATTGGTCGTTGAAACCAAATGGCGCTACACCTATGCGCTTCACCTCGAGTCCAATACCATTATCCACCAAGCGGAGGATTTCTACGACTATTATCTATATTTTCGTTACGATTACCTTTATGAGCAATACCTCAACGGCAAAATGAGCCGTGGGAATTGGAGTATTGGAGGTAGTGAGCTATTCTACAGCTTTAAGCACATCAAAAAGTTTGAGTTTGCGGAGATAAATAAGGAGACGATGGTGCTGGAATTTACCCAATCCAATAGTAAAGGTACCTATCAGTATCACTTCATTCGGGTCGAGAGCCAGGATGCGCCCTTTGTCAAGCCAGCCAATGAGCTACCGGATGTGATTGTGGAGCGGGAGGACCCCCGGAAAGGTTTTTTGAGTTTCAACAAAAAGAAGAAACGAAAGAAAAAGAAGAAAAAGCGCAAAAAAGGAAAGTCTGGCTCAGATGATCAAATTTACATCAGTATAGAACTCATAGGGGGCGGCTACTATGGTGGTGTCGATCCTGTTTTGCGAGACTACATACATATCAAGAGCAACGGCCGACTCATCAAAGAGTTTAAGAGCGTATATGGTGGACTTCTGGTGACGAAAAAGAACATCCCCCGGGACGAGCTGGAAAAATTTGCCGAGTACATTGTCTCAAAGGGATTCTTTGGCTTCGATCGGATGTATGATTGTGAAGACAACTTTTGCCAAAAGCGCAAACACACCAAACCAACGCCCATCCCACTCCGACTGGCCGTGGCATATGGCAACCGAAAGAAAGTCGTTACCATCGGTATCTGGGGCAAAGACGACAAGGGAGCCCGCTACCTCAATTATCCACCTGCCATCGATAACATCATTGAAGCCATCCAAAAAATGGCGCACCGCATCGGAGGAGATAGTTGATCACCGATCACTAAATCATTCAACCACCGATCACTAAATCCCCAAATCCCCATCACCAGCAATATAAAAAATCTGTCTCTGCGTACATGCGAGCCTTGATTTTTTCTACTCGGTCAGACAAAGGAGTGTTTT
Organism: Bacteroidota bacterium; assembly: GCA_039199225.1. Lineage (GTDB taxonomy): Bacteria > Bacteroidota > Bacteroidia > Chitinophagales > Saprospiraceae > JBCCSZ01. The sequence goes on along the minus strand of JBCCSZ010000174.1, from coordinate 7,572 downwards.
CCTTGAGGGCAGATAGCCACTCTTCAAGCATGAGTGCAGACATCACCAGATAAATGGGATCGTTTTTGTATTGATCTATTTGTCCAAGAAATTGTGTGGCCAATCCAGCATGTTGCAGCTTGGATGTCTTGGTGAGTTCGGTCAGGAAATCGATGAAGGCTGCTTGAAAGTCTTGGCCGTTGCCATCGGTCTGTTCTGGCTGTTTCCGACGATAGGTGTGGAGCCAATTTTTGATTAGAAAAATGTCTTTTGTTTCGTAGTGACTGACCATCTCCATCAGGTCAGATGCAATGCTGAGACTTTTGGGCAATTGGTTTTTTTGTAGCTGGATGCGGCGGAAAAAATAATGGGCTCTCTGCGGATTGTTGCACATCAAGCTAATGACTGCAAGGCGTAAGTAGATAGAAATAGTATCAGGATGTTTCTGAAGTTGGTAGTGTTGTATGTGGTTGACGACCTCTTGGATGTGCGGTTCGGAAAAATCTTCGAAATTACCTTGGCGCAGGCACAGGTTGACCATTAACAAATACAGGAATAACTTACTTCTGCTCAGTTCTGGATGCTCCTCAAAATAAGCCTGTAAGTAGTCGATGATCTCCCCGGCCCTTCTGTATCGCCTGAATTCAATCAAAAAGTACAAGTAGTCATAGACGCTGGCCAGGTAGTGGCCTGGATGGCGCTCTTTTGTACTGCTAAACTCTTCGAATAGCCTCAAAAGCGATTCGAATTGCTGTTGCCCCTCTATGGTGTTGTCCAAATAAAAATGAACAGTCCCCTTGATCCTGTAATGGTAAAATAAGGTGTAAAACCCGGATTGACCTTCTGCTTTGCTATCCGGCATGTTGGCCAGTAGATGCTGGCAATACTCTCTCTGATGACTGCTGAGCTGTAGAGGGAAAAGGGAGTTTTTAAATTGATTGAGTTTTTCCAATTGGTTTTGCCAAACTAAGTAACGGTTGTTGAGCTGTGCTATCTCTTCCAACTCGTTCAACAAAGATTGACGATTGCAAAATGGATTGAGTAGTTTCTTATATTTTGATTCTAGGCAGTATACCTCCAAGAGTTGGGCGTTGGCACCCGTTTTCAGGCAAAGGTCTTTGGCGCGTTGCAGCTTCGCTTCTGCCAGGTCGAACAGTTCCTTTTTGAATAGAATATCTGCCTCTTCCAAGCCAATTCGGATTTTGCTCTGAACCGTTTTTTTGCTGTGATAGGAGGCAAGACTTTTGAGTAATAAGTCGCTCAACTGAACTTTATAAACCTTTAGGTTTTTGGCCAATTTTGAATCTGAGAAATGTTCTTTAATGGCTTCTTCCCTGTAAGAGGTCATGCCATTTATAAAGTCGAACAACTCCGTTAGAAGATTTTTATCCGACGAGTAATGCCTCTTGAAGTACCGTTTCTCTGCAGCGGTCATTGCACTGATCAATCTAAATATATTATCCTTTGGTGTCTTCATTTGTCTAAGTGTCATTAGTTTTTAGGCTGACGGGAAGTAGGTGCTTCCAGTCAAATCAGAAATTGAAATGTGCTTTGCTATGCAAATACTTGAGTCTCTATGGCAACAGCGGAATGACACAGTACGCCCAATTGACGAGCAATCAGGAAGTATTGAAAGATGCTTTAAGGAAAAATAATAGTTCTCAAAAGAGTCTAGGCTCTCTTAGAATTGTGTAGACTGTTTTGATTGAATACTTTGAGGAGATGTAGATTGGCTTCAAAAGCGATGCAAAGCTAAATAAACTATATTTAGGAGTCAAGTAAAGCGGAGAACGAATTTTCGCTTTAACGTACTTTAATTGTTATGTTTCGTTTATGGCATAGTGTCATTTTTACATTATGAGAAATAAAAATTTCATAGGAGGCCTTTTTACTTATAATTAGCGTTTTATCACCACTATTCGATGATATATAATATTGTTTGAAAGTCGATTCGGTCAGGAAATAAAAAAAATGTAAATTAGCGCGCTATATGATTGTTTCATTCTATATGAAAGTTAGAATGTTGACATAAGAATTCTGTTTTGTTGTTATTTTCTATAGGGCAAGTCCACTCATCAAGCTTATTCTCCTGATAAGTTAACTTGGGTGGGCTTTTCTTTTAGAAGTTACTTCTAGAAAACGCTGAGGCTGTTCAAAAGGGCATTGATAAGAATCATGAGGATTACAATGGCAAGAACAACGATGACTGCAGGCTTAATTTTCCGACTACTCTGCCGCTGCAGGCTGATGGACTTTTCGTAAGCAATATCTTCCTTATCTGCATCGTGGTAGCTTAAGTCCGTTTCATCTCGGGTATTGCGCTGGTCCATTTTTCGGATGATGGGCAGTGCGCTTGGTAGGTCGTCTTCCTTGATATGCAACCCAATACCACCTTCGCCCAGTGGCATAACAGATATAATGTTGGCATTGGAAATAAAACTCTTGATACCAGCTTCTTTGAGCCGGGCAGCGTAGAGGCGCGCCTCGGATTCAAAGTAAAAGTACTTGGCTACAACTATTTTGGTACCCGCCTCAAATTGGTCCTCAAAATCAGAGAAATGGTCCAGTATTTCTTCACTCATCTGCAGGATACTTGTTTGTTCCTGGTAAAAATACCAAAAATAAACAAGTATCCTTAATGGGTCGCTTTGCTTTTTCCAGTGACTGGATTAAGCACTTTTCTACGCTTCGGCTGCTTCTGCCGCTGCCTCAGCTTGGTTGATCTTATCCATCTCTTTGTCTACGTAGTACAAGCTCTGAGGACCCTCACCGATCAATTTGATGCGATCTAGTATCGTACGCATCAAGTCTTCCTCCTCTCTCTGCTCCTCGATGTACCACTGCAAGAAATTGAGGGTAGAGTAGTCGTCTTCCTTGTAGCACAAATCTACAATGCCATTGATAGACCGAGTGACTTTTTGCTCATGCGCATAAACTTGCTTGAACAACTCCTGAATGGATTCAAACTTCTTGGGTGGCTGAGCAACTTCTGGCACAATAGCGTGGCCATCTACCTCACTGATGTAGTTGAAAATACGCAGCATGTGGTCGCGTTCTTCAGATGACTGGCGGTGCATAAATTGAGCACAGCCCTCCATGCCTTCCAAGTCGCACCAGGAGGCCATAGACAAGTATAAAAAGGAGGCATACGCTTCCAATTTAATCTGGTTGTTCAATGCTTCTTCTATCTTTTTAGAAATCATAATAATCTTTTCTTTGGTTTGATCAATTTATAATATATCACGTCCTTGATAAATAAATGCAAATCAAGGGCCGTTTCAATACAACAATAGCATTAAACCCAGAAAGGTTCATAGACTTTCGATGGATTCTTCTTATTTAAAACTTGACTAAATAAAGTCAAACCTAATACCGATAATTTCTGCCTGCTAGGTGATCAAAAATGCAATGGCAAAGGATAAGACAGACACGATCAGACCGTACATAAAGACGTTGTAGCAAATGTGAAGAAAGCGGTATTTTTTGGCCAATACCACTCCCAAAAAATAGAGGTCGCGCGTCATGGAGCTGTATAGGAAATCGGAATCTTTGATCATCTCCATCATCCCCCAGTGGAAGTCGTCGAGTTCCATGTTGTAAAAATTACCGAAGAACAATAGATTGGATCGCTTTTCACGGATGTCGTCCTTAGTGAACTTACCTTCAGTGACTTTGGGGCGTGTCGAAAGGGTTGCAAACACCATTGCTGTGAGGCAAACAACCAGCAAAATGATGGTGGGAAAAATCAACTTTGGATTGCTGTCAAAACCCGGTACCAGGGTGGAAACCGTGATGCTGATGACAATGGCGTTGATACTCAGCATAATGTTCGCCTTGTTGTCGGCAATGGCACTGAGGTTGACATGGGTCCGGTAGGTTGTTCGGAACATGGTCTCGACCCCCCGACCGAGGTTCTGCTTGAGCTTAGCATCATCGCCGTTCAGATAAATGCTTTTCAGCTTTTTATCTCTCGTTTTTCTCTTTTTGGAAGATTGGCGGCTTATTTCGTCTACCGTCACAACAGCATTGGGATTCAGCCGTGCTTTCTGTTTCCGCAACTGCTTGACGTGTTTTGCTTTGCGCTTGCCAAACAACTTTTCTGCAACCGTCGTATGAAACTGGTGGTTGGTAATGAAATCAAGTTCGAAATCGACCCATTCCTGCTCATTCATATTGAGGTTTCGGGTCTGGATCAATTCCTGCCTTACCCTGCTGCAACGTTCCCAATAAACCCTTTGCCCCAGATGGCTCAGGTCCGCATCGCAAATGATCTTCTGCAATTTAGCCGTCGGGTTGTGCGGCATCTTGGTGGCCATGATGCAAGAGATGATGGTCTGGATGTCTTCTGCCGAATAGTTGTGCTTAGCCAGATATTCCTGTGCGTATTTGCCACTCCGCTCTTCGTGGTTGGCTGGCCCTTTGTCATAGCCTGTATCGTGAAACCAAGCGGCCAACTGCAGGATTTCCAATTCCTTTTCGCTCAACTCCATTTCCATCCCGATTTGACGAGCCGCAATGACAACATTTAGCGTGTGCTGAATATCGTGATAGGCATACTTTTTAGGTACTTGTTCGGTAATGAAATTGGTGACGTAGGCTTCGACCTCCAGCAATATTGAGTTTTCGGCTTCCATAAAGTACATCCTTACTGAAGTATCAGCCCCATGAGCCGCATTCATTCAGCGTTTATTGGTAAAATAAGAGATAAATGTCTCAACAGAACTTTATTCCGCTGCTTACGCGAAAATATTAAAAAAAAAGCAGTGTTGTACATTTTAAAGGGCGTATGAGTCAACGAATGTACCATCTTACTCTTTTTCGTCAGGAAGCTCAAATGGAAGTCTGGCGTGTTCTAAGGCTGTTGTTTATCCTCTTTACCGATCAAGCTGATCGTCATCAGATAAGCCAGCAAAAGAAAAACAGTCAACACACCGGAAATTTCAAGCATGCCTTTCGACAGTACCGGATTGGTAAAGGTTTGTAAAATGTCCTTGAAAAGCGATAGGGGATTGGCCAAGACATCCCACGTATTCCATCGAAGATAGCGGCCCAGATATACACCGTATCCACAAGCTGCAATACAAAGACCAACAATTGTCCAGGTCAGCCAGACCGAAAATCGGCGACGCAAAAACAGTTGGATTTCATACAAAGACAATAAGCCCAGCATCAGCCCAGTCCATGCAAAAGAAGAGATGACCATCATGTCATACCAAATAGGGATGGGCGCACGACTCCTCAGATGCAACAAATCGGTCAGGATGTAAGGCGCATTGGGAAAGAAAAACAACCAGGCCAAGATGGTCAAGCCAGTGATCCAATTCTTGCCAAACCATTGGTGGATACCTTCGAGTGACAAAGCAATCAGATAGGGAATCCAGGCCAAAAATAAATTCCAGATTAAAAATAGAAAGGTGGTAGATCCCCGAAGGTGGCCGTAGTTTTTGGTCGTGGCAATGTCCTGTAAGTCGACACCCAAGTGGTGGAGTCGTCCACCAATCAGTAGGAAGTTGAATAAAGTGCTGAGGCAAAGCAGGACAAAGAGCCGAAAACGCCTGGACTGCTGAAACAGATTGATAATTTTTTGGATATTAATCATAAGGACGATTTTTTAGATGGTTAACGTGATCGTATCCATTCGGATTATTTGACGAAGCGCGATAGAAACTTGTATATGAAGCCCAAAACAGGCCGTCTGCGTCCATTGGCTTGGGCCAATCTGTAGCGCGCCAGATGGTAGCTAGGGCCGTAGCCCAACGAGCCAGGGAGTATGCGGAGAACCAATTTGAAGGCACCCACCAAAGAGCGGAACACCTTCTGTTGCCGAGTAGTATACAGCAAGCCATACTGCGCTCGCAAAGGGGAAGGTAGAAGCGCTGTGGCCAGCAGTCGGTTGAGGGCCGGGATGGTAAAGGGCGCTTTGAATAAGGCATGTGCTAATTCCAGCGTTCGGTCGCTGACATGCAGTTCCAGGCCGTTGATCATATCGGCATAATAGCGTTCGAAGGAACGCAAGCTAGGAGGGTAGGCGGCTGGCGGAATCCCCATGAGTATCGCCATAGTTTTGGATTCTTCGTAGTATTGCTCTTTTTCCTTTTGGGATAGCGGGCGCCCGCAAGTTTGAAAGGCTGTAAAGATGGTGTCGATCAAAGTTGCTTGAATCCATAGCAACAAGTTTGGATCGCTGGCTCTAAAAGAGCGGTGGCCAATGCTGCCTTTGATGTGGCCGTGGATGCGATACATTTGCCGGGCAGCTTTCAGCGCATCCTCGCAGTTGCCGAAAATCAGGCTTGACATGGCTTGAAAGGTTCGACGGGCGCGACCGAGGGTGTCGGTGCGAAAGTTGCTGTAGCGATAGACCCCTTGTCCGACAGCTGGATGGGCAATTTGTAGCAGGAGCGCGCTCAGCCCTCCAAGGCCGGGGATGGGTTCGCGAAAAACCTTCCAGGTCATGCTGCCAGGGCCGAAAAAGCCTTCGACCGGGCGTTCCACTTTCTGTAGCAGCTCCTGTAGGCGGTTTTCATAGCTTTTGTTGGTATGAGAAATACTTGTTGGATACATCATAACATTTTCTTTGTTTAAACAAGCAGCCGCTGTCGAGCCTTTCGACCCGACAGCCTCAACTGCTTATACTACAATAAATCAAAGCTGTGACCACTCATCGCAGCTAATAATACACGGGTGCCTCCTCACCCAGTATGCTTTTACTCAACTGGTTTTGGAGAACAAGTAGGGGTTCTTTGAGCAAATAGCGAAAGTCCCATTTATGACAAGGCATTGATCTTCGTCCTCTTCGATACGCTTCCCTGAACGTGCGCCATTGTTCCGGCATCAACAGTAGGCCGGTAACGACTGCCAGTAAGGCATAGGCCGATTTTTTACCATTACCCAGTAAAAAGCACTGCATACGCACTTCATCGGCAACAGTTGTTGGGTAGTTGAGCAAAACGTGCATCACGTCATGGTCTTCAAACTTGGGCATCAACTCCAATTTTTCCTCCTTTAAAAACTGCCCTAGCGCATAACCCAAGCAGCCCGGTGGCATGGCCAGCAAAGTCTTTTTGTCTACCTCCCAGGGAATCGAGTGCTTGCGAAAAAAACGACCATACAGCGGCTTGCTGCTTTCTACGCCATTGAGGATGAACGCATCTCGTCTTGCTTTCCAGTGTTTTATCCAGCTCAATATTTTCATCTTAAAAGTACTTTGTTTTTCAAAGTGAATTGGCAAAAAAAATAGCTCAACGGTTTTTGAGTAGTTTTTCAAGTGCATCCAGGTGGTCGTTAAATGCTTGGCGGCCAATGAGGGTGGCATTGTAGGTCGTCTGGGGTTTGCGACCGACAAATTGCTTGCGAACTTCTACATATCCTTGCTTTTCCAAGGCCGACATGTGGCTAGCGAGGTTGCCATCGCTCAGACCCAACATTTCTTTAAAAGTCTTAAAATCAACCCACTCATTGACCATTAAAATGGACATCATGCCGAGTCGGACACGATTGTCAAAGCTTTTATTCAGCTTGTCAATGATCTTTTTCATTTCTTAAAGGTAAAGGGCTGCATTTGTGTTAAACCATATCCAGCGCTTATTCATATTT
>JBCCSZ010000173.1:0-16415 GCA_039199225.1 Bacteroidota bacterium | reverse complement strand
TTCCCTGCGATTACAGAAATTTCGATATTGACAAATTTGGGTAAGTTGGCGACCTCTACCAGTTCACGGGCGGGGGCAGTGTCGTCGTTGAAGTATTCGGAGTAGACGGTATTGATGCGGCTGTATTGGTTCATATCGGCTACGAAGACCGAGCATTTGAGGATGTTTTCGAAGGTCATTCCCGCCTCGGTGAGGACGGCTCGGATGTTTTTCATGACCTGGTGGGTTTCTGCTTCGATGGAATCTGTGACCAGCTGGCCGCTTGCGGGGTCCAGGGCAATTTGGCCGGAAGCGAATAGGAGATCGCCGTAGAAAACAGCTTGGTTGTAGGGACCTACGGGAGCAGGGGCGTGATCGGTTTTGACTATTTTTTTCATTGGAGAGTGGTGTTTGATGATAAAAGGAAAGAAAACACAAAAAGCCCCGCATATCACTTATATGGGAGCTTTGAGTTATATTTTAGACATGCTCAGATGTCGTTTTATTCTTCTACTTCGTCGGCTTTGATAACAAGCTGGCCTTTGTAGTACATATTACCTTCCAGCCAGTAAGACCGATGGTAGATATGAGGTTCGCCGGTTGTAGAGCACTTAGCAATTTGCGGAATCGCTGCCTTCTTGTGCGTTCTACGCTTGCGCTTGCGTTGCTTGGATATCCGACTCTTTGGATGTGCCATTTCTCTTTTGTTTTATAAGTGAAGGCTGCTCGGGCAGCCGATTTAATCTTTTTTGAAATTCTTGAGAGCGTCCCAGATGGGATTATCGTTTTTTTCTTCGTCTTGCTGGTCCTCTGATTCCGAATTGGTCTCTGGTTCCAGGTATTGCAGCATTTTGAAATTGCAGGGCGGATTTTCTTCCGACTCACAATCATAGATTTTTACCATCGGCATGGACAGGCAAATATACTCATAGATAAATTTAGCAACATTCAACTCGGTGCTGCCAGGTGGAATGAAGACCACCTCTGCCTCTTCAGAAGGCGTTTCTGAAAACTTTACCATGAGCTGATGACTGTCCCTGATGGGGAGATAGATGGGATTCAGGCAGCGATCGCAGGCTGTTTGAAACTTACCGTCCATCTGAAAAGTCATGACGATCAGGTCTGGGCGCTTGTCAAAGAACAATTGAACTGTAAATACTCCTTCCTTGATAGGAGACGCCTCAAAATGACGGAAGAAGTGGTTATCTACCTCGAAATCAAAGGTATGCATGCCATCTCTCAATCCTCTCAGCGGAAGAGTATAATGCTTTAATTCAGACATTTTAAAAGAACTTCTTAAAAATGCGGGGCAAAGATAGCTTTTTTCAGCCTAAAATGATAGCGTTTGACAAAATATAAAATGAAAAAGGCCGCTCCGGAGAGCGACCTGAAAAAACCGTATCCAATGAAAGGCCCCGACAAGAGCGCCGGGGCTATCAGTCATTATTCGCTTTTCCGGTGATCATGTTTGCCGGAACGAATAAAAAGCATAACCGGGTCATCGGTTTTCGGGAGGTACCCACGTCCTAGCTGTTCCGGTATACACAGCATGGACGGGCTTTGGTGTTGTGTTATTGGGACGGCCTACTTGCCTCTTGCGACCACGGCGGTTGGCAAGAGGTATAGCGAGACAGTGTTGCCAACAAACGAGTTGTCGCAACAAGATTTTTTCATTGTTTGCAATCAGGAAGTCATCAGCCTAACAAGAGGCTGTCTGTAGATAAAGGAGTGATAATAATGAGGGATAAAAGGGGGATGCTGTAATATTACGAAAATAAATTAATATTTATTATTTACCAATGTAATTTTTTGATGTATTTGAAGAAAGATTTTTTCGATTGGTTTTACGGAAGTGTCGGCCTTTGCTCCAATTGTTTTCGAGTAGGAATGGAAAAGCAGAAGTATGGGGACCTACACTTCTGCTTTTCTCATTTTCGTATCGTTCAAAGGTGTTCCCTTTTTAGGACAAACCTCCGATCATTTTTTCGGGTTTGACCCAAGCGTCGAATTCCTTACCTGTGAGATAATTCAAGGCCAGGGCTGCTTCTTTCAAAGTGGTATTTTCCTTGTATGCCTTCTTGGCAATTTCTGCCGCTTTATCGTAACCAATTTTGGTGTTGAGTGCGGTGACGAGCATCAAGGAGTTGTGCAACTTTTCTGCAATGACTTTGAGGTTGGGTTCCAAGCCGACGGCGCAATTGCTGTTGAAACTTTGACAGGCATCGCCGATGAGTTGCGCAGAGTTCAAAAAATTAAAAATCATCATCGGTTTAAAAACATTGAGTTCAAAGTGTCCATTCATTCCACCGACATTAACGGCCACATCATTGCCAATGACTTGAGCCATTGCCATGGTCAATGCTTCCGATTGTGTTGGATTGACTTTTCCCGGCATGATGGATGAACCCGGTTCGTTGGCCGGGATGATTAGTTCGCCGATGCCACAGCGCGGACCCGATGCCAGCATCCGGATGTCGTTGCCGATTTTCATCAAAGAACAGGCGACCGTTTTGAGTGCGCCATGCGCTTCAACAATTGCATCATGTGCCGCCAATGCTTCGAACTTATTTTTGGCAGTTACAAAACGCAGTCCACTCAACTTTGCAATTTCTGCAGCTACTTTTTTGGCATATCCTTTTGGTGTATTCAAACCTGTACCGACCGCTGTTCCGCCGAGTGCAAGTTCTGATAAATGCTTCAAACTATTTTTGATGCAAGCTATTCCGTGATCGAGTTGTGAAACGTAACCCGATAGTTCTTGTCCGACAGTTACAGGTGTTGCGTCCATGAAATGGGTACGGCCAATTTTTACAACTTTCTTAAAAGCTTTTGCTTTTTGGTCCAGTGTATCGCGCAGGGCTTTGATGCCAGGAATGGTATTTTCAACGACCATCTTGTAGGCAGCAATGTGCATAGCAGTTGGAAAAGTATCGTTGGAAGATTGCGATTTATTGACGTCGTCGTTGGGGTGAAGAATCTTTTCTGCATCATCCAATTGGCCACCTTTCAAAACGTGTGCGCGATTGGCAATTACTTCATTGACGTTCATATTGGTTTGTGTCCCCGAGCCGGTCTGCCAAACGACGAGTGGAAATTCATCGTCGAGTTTTCCAGCTAAAATTTCGTTGCAAACTTTACCGATGAGTTGTGCTTTGCGTTTGGGAAGTGCGCCCAATTCTGCGTTTACAGTTGCCGCTGCTTTTTTCAAAATCGCGTAGGCATAAATAACTTCGATGGGCATTTGTTGGCCACCAATTTTGAAATTCTCTTTGGAGCGTTGTGTCTGTGCACCCCAGTATTTTTCAGCGGGAACTTTTACAAAACCGATGCTGTCTTTTTCCTTGCGGTATTTCATAATGATGATGATTGCGTGAGTTTAAAATTCGTTGCAAAGTTACGCATTTGAAAAGGATAAGTTGGAGAACTTGTACCAATTCGGAGAATAATTTTTAATGTATGAAATGCATTCCCAACTTTTTTACTTTTTTTGCGTTTGGTAATGAATGGATGCAGGAATATAGTAACTTTTTGTTATCTGATTTTATGTCTATATTTGTGCGACTTTATTTCTAACTAAAATTAAATAAGAAATGGCTTTTAAACTTCCCGACCTTCCTTATGCGTTCGATGCACTCCATCCTCATATCGACAAGCGTACTATGAAGATTCACCACGATCGCCACCACGCCGGTTACACCAACAAACTCAACGCAGCCATTGAAGGGACACCGATTGAAAAAATGAAAATTGAAGATATTCTCAAAAACGTTTCAAAATATCCGACAGCTGTTCGCAACAATGGCGGTGGTTATTTCAACCACTCATTGTTCTGGAAAGTGATGGCGCCAGAAGCTGGTGGTGAGCCGAGCACCAGAAACAAATTTGGAAAAGCCTTCACTGCTTCTTTCAAATCTTTTGAAGATTTTCAAACGCAATTTAAAAATGCTGCCGCCACAAGATTTGGTTCTGGCTGGGCATGGCTTTGCGTCAACAAGCGCACCGGAAAACTGTTCGTTACTTCAACACCAAATCAAGACAATCCATTGATGGATGTCGCAGAGAAAAAAGGTACTCCTATCCTCGGACTTGATGTTTGGGAACACGCCTACTACCTGAAGTACCAAAACAAAAGAGGTAGCTACGTAGATGCGTTTTTTAATGTCATCAATTGGGATGCCGTTTCTAAACTATACAATGCGGCAACTAAGCCTGCTACTAAGCGCGCACCTGCCAAGAGAAAAACAGCAGCGGCCGCTACAAAGAAGGCAGCAACAGCTACAAAGAAAGCAGCAGCGCCTAAGAAGACAGCAACGACTGCTAAAAAAGCAACAGCTACAAAGAAGGCTGCAGCAGCTCCTAAAAAGGCGGCAACCGCTACAAAAAAAGCAGCGACAGCCACTAAGAAGGCAGCAGCTACCAAAAAGACAACAACCACTAGAAAAACAACAGCTGCTAAAAAGACGGCTCCAAAAAAGGTGGCTCCAAAGCCAGCAGCAGATAGCAAGAGCGAATAATAACCGGGATAAAGTAAACCGGGATTTACATAGATATTTGGCCAGCGGCCAACCCAAAAGCGCCTGTTTTGCATCCGCAAGCAGGCTCTTTTTCTATCCCCAATTTGAGTCTACCTCTTGTTTTTACTATTAAATTATTGTAATTTGTTTAAGATTTTGACCGATAAAGAGTTACAGAAAAAACCTGTCTATTCTACCTCGCTCAAAAGTATATCCGAAATACAAAACATTTGACCGAAAAAAATAATATATATAAAATATTATTTTGCCGAACACTTGAATATTCCAAAACCTAAATTGTAATTCCCATGATTATCTTAACGATCCTACTCGTGATCCTCGGGTTATTCAGCTATGAGCTGGTTAACGAGGCTTAAAAAACCGATTTTACTTGAAGAAACTAAAAAAGCCTTATCGTTTATCGATAGGGCTTTTTTCATGCAGATAAGCGGCCTTTCCTAATTCCGGACCATCAAATTGGTTTTAATCATTGCATTCAATCGACTATTCAACTGCTGGTTTGACCGCTTCATACATCCGCTCGACCTGCTCCAAGGTGAATCTTCCAATCAAACCCGTCTGGAAAATATACTCTTTATCGCCCTTTAGCTGGATGTAGCGGAAGTTGAAATTCTGTGTGGTCGAATCGACCTTGGTTTCGTAAATGAAACCCGCTGGCTCGTCCATAACAATCTTGGAGAAATATGGATTGGCTTGCACCTCATCCAATAGGCTGGCCTTCACTTCGTCGATGCGATTGGTGGTTGCTTGCGAAGCAAATATTTGGACGTAGTACCCATCGTCGTCTTTGATACTAATATCTTTTGTAACTTTAAAATCCATCGTTTCAACCTTGGCACTATCGGGCGCCATGACAGTGATTGGAATGCCATAAGCCAGTAGGTTGCGACTGGAAAGTTTGCTCTTGGAAGCGTTGTCACCAACGCAGTTGCTGAACATCAACAGTACTAAAAAAGAGAAGATATATTTTTTCATCTGTAGGAATTTCAGTTAGTGGCACAATATAATCAAAAGCCGTGGAAGACCCTGATATTCTTTCAATCCGCCCCTTAAAATGTTGATAGAAATATGTGCGGGCAATTTACAGTCAGCCCTCAATGCCCAATCAGCTGCAGCCCATCGGATCGAGCTTTGTAGCAATCTGGCCCTGGGAGGAACGACGCCCAGCGCTGGCTTAATTCGCTCGGTGCGCCAATCTGTTCATCTACCCATTCACGTTTTGATTCGTCCCCGAGCTGGCGATTTTTGCTACACGCAAAGTGAAATAGAAGTGATGCGACAAGACATTCGTTACTGCAAAAGTATCGGTATCGAAGGAATTGTAATCGGCCTGCTCACGCCCGATGGCTCAATCGATCGTCTACAAATGCGGCATTTGATTGATTTGGCTCGACCGATGTCTGTGACCTTTCACCGGGCTTTTGACCAAGCGGCCGATCCTTTGCAGAGCTTGCAGCAGTTGATGGCGCTGGGCATTGATCGCCTGCTCACTTCCGGTCAACAGGCAACGGCCTGGGAAGGCAGAGAACTCATCAGCGAATTGGTCAAACGCGCCAACGGTCGCCTGACCATCCTGCCGGGCAGTGGCATCAATGCTGCCAATATTTTACCTCTGAAAGCATTTACAAATGCGACGGAGTTCCACTTGTCTGCCAAGCAAAAAGTAAAAAGTCCTTTCAATCCCTCTTCGGCCAAGCTCAGCTTCAGCCCTTGTGCGGCCATTCCGGACTACGACCGTTTTGAGACCTCCGAAGAAATCGTCCGGTCGATCATAGCCATGAGTCAACAATAATTTGTAGCCTTAAAAGGACGTGTCTAATTCTGGGGCCGTTGAATGCTCAGCTCTGTTCGGCGATTGACCGCGCGGCTGCTGTCGCTTGTATTGGGAAGGCGAGGTTGGCTTTCTCCGTGCGAAAAGGTTTGAATCTGCTCCGGAAGGACGCCCTGTTCGATTAAATACGTTTTGACGGCCTCTGCTCTGTTTCGCGATAGCTCGTTATTGGATTGGTCGCTGCCGACGTCGTCGGTATGGCCAGATAGGTCGATTTTCCAATGGTTTTTCTTCTTCAGCAGCAAGGCAACTTGATGGAGTGTTTTCTGATGGTCGGTTTTGAGTTCATAGCTGCTAGAATCAAATAAAATGTCTTTGTACTCAATGCTATCGATCAGGCGGTCTTCCATTGCCCGTATGTTTTGCAACAGCTGGCCTCGCTCTTTTCGCAGGCCATTGTATAAGGCATCATAGTCTCCGCTTAGTTCGTCTATGATTCGGTTGGTCATCTGCTGGCCATTGGTCGCTTCGTACAATTCTTCGTAATAATCCTTTTCGCCGTTTATCTTATCTGCCAAGGCAATCAGTCGCTGGCATTCCGGCTCTTCCATGAATGGTTCTATGCCCGCCAACTCTACGCCATCTTCTCGGATGACAGCTAGTAGGTTGTCGCTAGCAGGGGTTGCCTCGTTCATGTAGTAGAAGAGGGTAGCCGCCGATACCACCAGCAGGAGAATGGACATGGCCCAGGCGATTCTCACTCGTTTGGGCTCTGGCTTGTTTCCAAGAGCAGCGGTTCTCGATTCGATGGACCTTTGGACCTGCTCCTGCAATTCGACCAGCTCGAAGCTTTCTGGGTACAGGCTGACCAGCCCGGCGATTTTCATGCCCAGGCGCTTGATGTCCCGATCGGAAGACTGCATGTTGGCTTTGAACATTTCGGCGCGTAAACCACTGACGATGTCTTGTATGCGGCTTTGATTGGCTTGTTGTTGTTTGGGGTCGAGCTTGTCCAAGATTTTCAGCAAACGGAAGGAGAGCGCATTCAGCTTGGAATCATCTGCCATGCCTTTGCGTACAGCATCTTCATGTTGGGACAATTCACCAGATAGCACCAGGCTTTCTTCGTAGGCTTCGGCTTGGTCGTCTAGCACTTGCAACATGCCCAGCAACTGATCCAGCGCCCTTCGGGTATCTCCCTTGGCGACTCGGTCTTTGATCTGCTGAATGAGGTGCGGTGCCAACGGTGGCATGTGGCAAGTTTTTTAATGAGCCTGTTGATAATTAACAAATATAGCAATAAAAGCCCATCTGTGTATTTGCGCTAAAAAATCAAAACGGCTTGCCAAAATCTTGACAAGCCGTTTTGAGCTTTACGAGTATGCTAAAGTCAGAACGATTAGTTGCTGACGCTGGCTTTTTTCTTGAGCAAGTGACGATTTACTGGCTTCACCTTGATGCTACAACCAACAGCTTTTGTCTTTGTAACCGTAGGCTTATTACCAGCCATAATTGCTTCTATAGCATCTTCGACATAAGTATTCTTAACAGCCTTTGCATTCTCTACATTATCATCGATGGCGCCAATGTACTGAACTGTCATGGACTTATCGAGGATGAACATATGAGGCGTCTTAGTAGCTCCGTACTGAGGGAAAACTTTCTGACCTTCGTCGAACAAGTAGAGGAAGTTCATCTCCTTGTTGCTGTAAGTTTCCTTCATGGCATTGAAGCTATCGCCAGGCTTTACCTCCGGATCGTTAGGATTGATAGCGACTACTGGAAAGCCCTTGTCGGCGTATTTGGCATGTAGGCTCTTTAGGCGTTCTTCGTATTTGACCGCGTATGGGCAGGTATTGCAGGTAAAAGCAATAATGAAACCTTTGACCTGTGGCTGCAACTGAGACAGGGAGTAATACTTGCCATCGATGTGCTTGAGCTTGAAGTCAGGAGCCTTGTCTCCGATGTCCAAACCTTCACCAGGAGCACTTGTGTTGAGGACAAACGCGGCAGAGACGGCAAACAAAGCGATCAGTCCAAATAATTTTTTCATTTTTTACATTTTTATAAAGGATTTAACAATGGATACCAATTCTTCGTAATTGTAGAATTCCTGCTCGTAGAACGCACGCTTTTGGCGATTGTATACAAGCGTCGCAGGAATGGAACCCGACCAGGAAGGATCAACCTTGTCGATCCAGTCATTGGCATTGGATTGATGTAAAACGACGACCTCCGATTCCAGCTGCTTTTTTTCCAGGAACTTCATCAATCGGGTCCTAATTTGGCTCTTGAAATCGAGGCTGACCAAAACGACCTTAACCTTTTTGTCTTTCCATTCTCGATTTAGGCGTTCAAAGTAGGGGAGTTCCTTTATGCAAGGCCCACACCAGGTTGCCCAGAAATTGACAACATAGGTCGTGTCATTGCGTTGCTGGAAAAGTGGCTCCAAGCCTGCATAGTCCGTTACCACGAGCGGTAAATCCGCAAATTCCGCCAGGTTTTCCTGAGCTTGAACATTTGCAAGCCCCAATGTAAACAAAGCGAACAGACATATGGATTTCAAAAACGTCATTCTTTCGTAATTCAAGCGACAAATTAATTGAGATGGTTTAGTCAAAGCGAAAACCCAGATGTGCGCCGAGCAAGAAGATGGTATTTTCGTTGCCAAAAAACTCTCCGCTCGCCTGCGCGCCGATCATCCAGTTGTCGTTGATGAAAAAATCGTAATTCAGGATGATCAATCCGCCAGGTTTGAAGGCGCTTTCGGGCAAGGCTCTGTTCTCGTCCAACACCCAATCTTCGCTAAACTGCCTCCCACTGACCCCTGCACCTATATACAATTGCTGCCAATCGTTCTCAAATGCATTGAAATAGGCATTCAGTCTGAGGGAAAAAGTTTGTAGGTCTTTCGTATTTGATGTACCGTCCGTTTTGCTGGTTTTCGAATAACTACCACCGAAAGCAATCAACATCGGCCCGGTAAATGTTTTGGAAAATTCCGCGTAAATGGCACCTGTACTGACGGATTCTATCTGAAAGCTACCGATGGCATAACCAAGCCTCACGGCACCTTTATCCCTTTGCGCGGTGATTTTTTGAGAGAAGAGTAATGCTAAAAATAGCAAGGGAAGACCAATTTTCATACAATTGAGTGGTATTTAACAGAAAATTAGGAACTTTCAACACCCAAAGGTAAGAAGATTTGGTGGTTTGTGGTTTGGTGATCTAGTGGTTTGGTGATCTAGTGATCTGCCAGCTCTGCTACAATCACGAAACCACCAGCAGCTCCGCTGCAATCACCCAATCACCGATAGCTCCCCGCTGCAATCACGAAATCACCGTCAGCTCCGCTGCCCCCCATCCCTACCGCAGCAGCGTAACATCGCCCGACAGTACTTTGAGGCTTCCATCCTCCAGGCGAATTTCGGCTGTGTAGACGTAAACGCCGCTGTTCATCCATTGGCCCTTAAAACGGCCGTTCCAGCCAAGGCTCGGGTCGTTGGGCTGAAAATTATTGCGCTCGAACAGGAGAGCACCCCAGCGATTGAATACCCGGAAGCGTTCAATGGCCACCACGCCATCGCCTGAAAAAACAGTGAGTTGATCGTTGATATTGTCTCCATTTGGACTGAAAACGTTTGGAATGAAGATGTCGACGGGTTCCCAAATATCAATGAAAATGCTGTCGATGGACGTACAGCCTTCGTCGTCGGTCGCTTTGAGGACATACAGCGTAGGCTCTGTCATGCGGACAAAAGGCCCGTCGCAGTCGGTACAGCTCAAGCCTGTCGATGGCTCCCACTCATAGCTCAGTCTGCTCAGGCCACCGCTGTTGACCTCCAGGGTAACAAACTGGCCGGGATGTACGATGGTATCTGCAGGCAGTTGGACATTCAGGGTATTCTCTGCCAGTACTTCAACAATGTTTTCGGACAAGCAGCCCTCGCTGTCCAAGACATAAATGGTGTAACTTCCCGCTGCTAGTCCTTCTAACAATAGGGTATCTTGAAAAGAAAGTCCATCAAGGCTGTAAGAAAAACCTGGTGTCGGACCACTTAAGCCAATGCTGCCGTTTGAGGTGCCAGGACAGGTGGTTTCAACGGTGAAGGGCGGTTGGAGTGATTCGTAATAATTGACTTGAAGCTGGCGGACGGTATCGCACTCATCTCCGAGTGGTATGATAACCTGCTCATACAAGCCTGCTTGCCGGATGGTATCTCCGTTGAATAGATAACTTTCGCCTGGACACAACCAAATAGAATCCAAAATTTCGATCAGGTCCGTGATCTGTACGAAGACGCGCTCGATGGAGTCGCAATTGTAAATGCTTTGGAATGATCGCTCAAGTATATTATTCTCCGCAACGGCTTGCCCCCAAATCTCAATGGTATCGCCTGCACATAAGGTGATAAATTCCTCGTCGAGGTATTCCGCTTGTTGGATCAATTGAATGGTGTGGGTAGAATCACAACCAGAGGACAGTTGATAGCTTTGTGTGTACGTACCGGCCTCTTCTGTGTAAGTACCAAAAATTTCTATGCCTTCGCCAGGGCATATACTCAAGTTTTCCTCCGTTTCAATTTCGTCAATTACAGTCAGCTCAATCCGATGGGTAGAAT
Source organism: Bacteroidota bacterium (assembly GCA_039199225.1). Lineage (GTDB taxonomy): Bacteria > Bacteroidota > Bacteroidia > Chitinophagales > Saprospiraceae > JBCCSZ01. Next base: position 5,508 of record JBCCSZ010000173.1, on the reverse strand, counting down.
CACAGCCCAGTGATGTAATGAAGTCTCGTTCGTAAATTCCGGAAGTCGACTCGAAGCGATCGAAGACCCATATCGAATCAAAGGAGCAAATGGTAAAGGACTCTGTAACATAGATGGAGTCGTTGAGAATTATGGCAATGGTATCCGAGCTGATGCAGCCATTGTCATTGGAAGCCACAAGGGTGTACGTAATGCTGGTCGTGGGCGTCAGTTGAACACGATTGCAAGTATCACAATCCAGGAAAGTGGATGGACTCCATTGGTAGCGGTCAAAGCCATCAACCTGAAATTCCAGCGTTTGTGGATCGCACAAAACAATGTCGTCGCCGAGTTCGATGACCGTTGCATCGTCTATGCTGATGCGAACTGTATCGGTTTGGATATTACCGCAATTGTCAATCACGGTCACCCAATAAGTGCCGGCATTGTCTGCAGTAAACGTTCTAAAGCGACTGCCGTCTTGCCACAAATAAGAAAGGAAACCTGCCTGGGCCTCGAAAGTAAAGATGCCATTGTCACAAATAATTCGATCGGGACCCAAGTCCAGCAATTGGCTGGTTAGTACCTGGGGAAGCGGCTGCAAACTGGTCAGATTGTTAATCAGATTGCATTCGTCAAGTGGGCTTGGGAATGTTCCGTCCAAGGTGAAAGGGCGGACCGCCGTACCATCGTCGTTGACCATAAACCAAAGTTGATCAAAGCCAACAGGATCGATCTCAAAAGAAATGGAAGTACACTGATCCGGTAATAGCGGAAACACCTGGAAGATGGTTTCAAGGATGCTGGCGTCTTCTTCGGTCGGATTGCGATCATAGACAGTGATGTAAATGGAATCCAAGGGGCGATTGCCACTGTTACATACGCGCAGCTCAACGCCCAATTGCTGGTCTTGCCGGCAGCTGTCAACCAGTAGAATGTCCAGCTCGATGTCCAGTTCCAGTGGTGTGGGAATGGGAATTTGCTGCAAGAAAGAATTGATTCTAGGGTCTCTTGGTAAATGGTGCTCTTGCTGCTGAATCGGGACGGTCATATCGTCATTGATATTGACCTTGAAGTAATTCAGCTGGTTCCATACCTGGCGGGTGTTTGGCCAGGGAATGCCATTGGATTCATAGATTTGCATGCCGTCCAAGCAACTGCAGATGACCTCCGCCTCTTGGTCGTTGTCGACATCAACGACAATGGGGTGTTCATAGCCTGTGAAAGATTCACAACCACCGGGATTGCTGTAGATCGTCTGGCCATCTTCTCCATTGAAAATAAAGAAGGTCGTCTCATCTCTATACAGAATTTCTTCTTTCCCATCGTAATTGAAATCGAAAAGACTACAACCAGAAACAGAAGACTCGTCGACCGTATTTTTGATAAACAATAAGTCCGGGTTGTTGCCCTTGATGCTCCAGGCAAACATTCGCATTTGCGCAGAACTGCCAGAATTGGAGCTGGTGCGCCCATGCCCCAACAGGACAACATCCGGAAAACCATCTCCATCCAAATCGCCGATGGCTGGCTGTGTAATGTATGGATTGTTGCCATCGATCGGACGGTCCATAGCGATCTTTGGTGTAATAGACCTGGGGGTTTGTACATCCCAAATGATCCATTCAAAACCCATAAAAACATTATTGGACAAAACGAGGGCATCTAGGTCGCCATCCAGATCAAAATCGGCTACAGAGGCATAGCCATCACCGATGTCTGGCGACTCCGCCACGACCTCCATGTCAAAATTGGGGAAGTTGGATACAGCATACACCTGATTGCCACAAATCAATTCCAAGCCATTGCAGGAAGTACAATAATCGTCGGGTAGCAAATCAATTGCATGCGTAAAAGAGCTGGTGAACGTTTTATTACTCACCCCCATGCTGTTGGTGTCTCCACCACTGGCCAACAACTCTCCGGTGCTGGCATCCCAAATTTTGTTGAGGGTATACAATTCTGGCTTGCCATCCGAATGAAAGTCTGCAATGGCCAATGACATTACCCCAGAGTCAAACAGCCGTATGGGGTCTTCGTAATTAACGGCATCTTCTGATCGCCAGTGTTCTCTGTATTGTTGGCCATCCCACTTAAAGCAGATCGGATACCAGGTACCTAAATAGCCTTGATCCTCTTTTTGATAAGTTATGAATATCTCTGCAAAGCCATCCCGATCGATGTCTGCCAAAACGGGAGCCTGTGCCTGGTAAAAGAAATAGCCTGGAATGGTCTGTTGGATGCTGGAAGTGGCGGGCTCCCAAATGATCAGATTTTCGGAAATAACAAAAGACGTGGGAGAGGCTTCCGGCCCTACGAATTCGACCAATCCATCGCCATAGATGTCACCAGCGATAACAGCATTGATCGGATCAAAGGAATTCGGGTAAAGGGCCTTTTCGAAGCGGGCCTGAATCGTGGGCTGTGGCACGACGGCCGTACAACTGTCTGCGCAAGGGGAAAAATAGTAGTTGCTACATTCTTCGCAGCAATCATCATCAAAGCAATCCACCAATCCATCGCCATCATCGTCGCGGCCGTTGTTGCATATTTCCACACAAAGCACCCGCACCGTATATACCGTCGATATGGCTTGGCACAAATTATTGGAGGTAAGCAGTTGAATCTCGTAGGTGCCAGCCGCCAAAAAGGTATAGTTTAAATTGCGATCGGTGCTGACAAGGCTGCCATTGACATACCATTGGTTTTGTACCCCCAGCGCCGAACCATTGACAAAAAGCAACTGGTCGCCGATGTCGAGGCAGGATTCTCCCTGGGTGGTGAAGGTGGCGCGGATGGGGCAGACAACTTCTACGGTCAGTGTAAAATCAGATATACAGCTTCCTTCGGAATTCGAGGCAAAAAGTCGTATTTCAAAAGTACCGGTTTCCAAGAAGGTATAGGTCAGGTCGGTCGTCGTTGCAACGAGACTGTCGTTGATATACCATTCGAAGCGATCGGCACCAGCGGTTTGGTTGGTAAAAACCAGTTGGTCACCAATGTCGATCTGGGTGGTTGGAGCGGAAAACATGGCTGAAATGGGGGCCGGGCAGGGATCGAGGCAGGAGGAACATTCAGACAAGCTTTTGCGGATGTCGTCGATGAAAAAATGCATGCGGTCGGTCTGTCCGGGCGTGAAGGCATTGAAGCATTCCAGTCGGCTGTAGTCCATGTAATTGTTGATCATATCTGGTAGGTCGGTGGTGAGGCCAGACTGGGTATCGGTTTGACAACTATTAGGTGCTTGGTCGCAGGGGACGTTGGCTGTTGTTTGGTCGGGAGGTGTATCGCAGACCTCATCGCCTTCGGCCAGGCAGTCGTTGTTGGAACAGCCACCTTGGAAAGTGTGGTACAGGCCCAGGTAGTGGCCCAGCTCATGGGTGGCAATAGCCGAGTTGGCTTCGCTGCTGCCAAACCAGCGGGCCTCCATGACAATGCCGTCGTTGGCTTCTCCGTGGGAAAAGGGAAAGGTGGCATAGCCAGCGACCCCTGTGCTGGAGCTGCTACTGATTTCGCGAACCAACCATATGTTGATGTAGCATTCGGTATCCCAGCGAGACAAATCCTTGAGCTCGCCGTCAGACACTGTCATGTCGAACTCTGTCAAAGAAGAGCGGGTGCGGGTGATGCCGCTGGTGGCTCTGTTGTCTGGTGTGCGCTTGGCCAGGCAGAACTGTATCTCGGTGTCGAGGCCCGTGCTGGGGTCGTAGTAGCCGGTGTTGGCAAAAGACTCATTGATGTGTCGGATGCCTTCTAGCACCAGCGCATCCGAGATGTTTTCAGGTCCGTTGTCGTGAACGATGTGAATGACGATGGGAAGCAGGTAAGGGCCACCCCGTTTGCTGCCCTTGCTTGCCTTTTGCTGCATGTGATGGTAGACTTCACGACTTTGAAGTATTTTCTGAAAGCGGTATTCGGCAGATTTTCTCAACTGTTGCTGATGCCACTCGTCTGTTCGACAAAAATGGGCGGTATTTTTTTCCTCCAACACCTCACTTTGAGGGCGTATCGGTTGAGCAAATAGGGTCGACCATCCCAATACCAGGAATAGCAGCGTGAAATAAGGGCGTTTGTACATAGCTTTGTTTTTGAGCGGAACACAAGGAAGCACCGTACTCGCTTAGCGGGTACATTCTACAAATTAGCTAAAATTCGAGAAAGTTATTCAAGAATGCGCAAAATTGTAAAGCGTTGGCTCTTTGTTTTAGCCTAAATGTCTTTAACTGCCTGTTAACGCTCACGGCCTAAGCCTCCTCTTTTTGGCGGAAGACGACGACCAAACCAGCCTTTTGAGTTCCCATTTCACTTTGCCGTGTCGACTCAATAATTTGCTGCATTTCGTAGCCTTGTGCATGTCGTTCATTGAGCAATGCTTCGAGTTGTTGCATCAAGTCGATTTCATCTACTGCTACCTGGTATTGAAGGAATTTGCTACTGCCTTTTAATTTCAGTGTGGAGATATAGTCTACCTTGTACGCTTTCATCATTTGGGTATTTTGTGGCCTCAAGATCGCGATAATAGGCCACAAAACCGATTTATTTTGATGAATAGCAACTGCCTAAAAGAGAATGGCTTTGGTGTTGAAAGTTTTGACCGCAGCGCGTGCTTGTACCAAATGGCGTTGGATGTGGTAGATCACCACGCGGAAGATGTCTCCGGCTCTGAGGCGAAGCCAACTGGCAAGGGTGGTGGGTATGCGAAGCCGGGTCAGATCGACTTGGCGTGCCTTGCTAAGTAGTTCCAACATTTGTATTTGTTGATTGATGCACTTATCGAGGACGGCGCGATCCAATTTGCTGCCATTTGGATTTTTGTTGGCGAAGGTATTGATCTTCTTCATTTTTTCGCCGGGGAGCATGTCCATGGCGAAGCGATTGCCCAGCCATCCACTTTTGAAAACAGTATTCGCAGATGCCGGACGACCCTTGGCAAGGGCTGTTGCGATGGCTTTCAGATAGAAATCGCCATAGCGGTTGAGGTGTTCAAAGCATTCGAAGGCGCTCCAACTGTCGGCGGCTGGTTTGTGGTTGAGCTGTATATCCGGAAACTCTCTGAGTTGCTCCAATTGGTTAAGATTGTCCTTGGTGCGATCGATGAGATCGTCGATGAGATCATTGTGCTTGATTGTCATATCTATTTCTTTTTAAGCTTTTATTGAAATTATCAGTTCATCTAATTTTATGAGCTGCTTGTACAAAGGTGGTCCATTCCAACATCAAAAGAATTGATTGAAATCAAGAGTTTTGTAAGAGGAGAAATTTTTTGAATTTCAGCAAGCTTTGGAAGCCGCCTCAGTGGCTGGCGTGTTGCTTTTCCATCAGTATTCGGTCTTGCCCATCGCCATAGTAATCTTCATATTGACGGATTTTTTGAAAGCCCTTTTTGTGGTAAAGGGCGATGGCAGCCTGATTGTTTGGCGAGACGGTGAGTTGCCACTTTTGAAGGCCGAGTGCTGCGCCTTCTGTCCATAGTGCATCTAGTAGCCTAGCTGCCAGCCCTTGGCGAGCGTATGTTGGATGAGTGGCCAG
>JBCCSZ010000172.1:0-16416 GCA_039199225.1 Bacteroidota bacterium | reverse complement strand
TCCGATTTTGGTTCCCGTATTTTTGGCAGCAGGTTACGATGCCATGGTGGCCTTGGCAGCCATCTACATTGGTTCTTCCATCGGGACGATGTGCCTGCCGAATCCGAAGCGATGATGGCACTAAAGGGATTGACCGTCGAGCACATCGTCCCGATGGAAGAACCAATGTAGATGGCTGCCAAGGCCACCATGGCATCGTAACCTGCTGCCAAAAATACGGGAACCAAAATCGGATAAAAGGCGATGGTTTCTTCCGCCAACCCAAAGGTGGTTCCACCCACCGCGATGAGACTGGTAATGAAAACAATGAGCAAGGCTTCGCGTCCTTTGAGGGTTTTGGCCAGCCAGGCCACCCCAGCATCGAAAGCACCACTGTAGTTGACCACACCAATAAATCCGCCGATGATGAGGACAAATAAAATGACATCAATGGCTTTTGTAATGCCTTGCAGGGGCGATTGTATAAAAGCGACAAGACCCTGCGGCCTAGGCTCCAACCGATGATACGTACCGGGGATACCTACCGGCTTCCAGATGTCTCCTTCCGTAAATTTTTCGAGCGGAATTTTGATGCCCAGTTGATCTAGGCTTTCCTGTGTGGCGGGATATACTTTATCGCCATCTTTGGCTTTGTGGACAAACTGGTTCTTTTCCTTTTCGTAGGCCAGGCGCTCAAAAGCACCAGCGGGAATCAACCAAGTGAGACCTGCCACGAAGGCAGCAATAATCAGCAAGACGGTGAGGGCCGTCGGAAATTGTAATTTCTTCATACGTTTGTTAGCTATAAGATCGGACTACTCCACAACTCCCCATTCCTTCACGGTGTTGCGCCCCAATTGATACATGTGTACCTCATCGGGTCCATCGGCCAGGCGGATGACGCGGGCAGCAGCAAAGTAGGATGCCAGCGGTGTGTCATTGCTCAGTCCCATACCCCCGAAGGCTTGCATGGCGCGATCGACGACCGTCTGTGTCATCATCGGAGCGACGATTTTGATCATGGCGATGAGGTTGCGGGCGCCTTTGATGCCGTGGCGGTCGATGGCATCGGCAGCAGAAAGGGTCAGCAAACGAGCTTGTTCTATTTCGCAGCGGGAGCGGGCAATGTCTTGGCGGATGCTGCTAAAATCCTTTAGGTGGCGACCAAAGGCTTCGCGTTGGGAGACGCGTTGGCACATCAGTTCGAGGGAGCGCTGGGCCATTCCGATGAGGCGCATGCAGTGGTGGATGCGGCCCGGCCCCAGCCGTCCCTGGGCAATTTCGAAGCCCCGACCTTCGCCGAGCAAGAGGTTGGAAGCTGGAACGCGCACATCGGTTAGTTCGACTTCGGCATGCCCGTGTGGTGAATCGTAGGTTCCGAAAACAGCCAACGGGCGTATCACCTTGACGCCAGGGGTGTTGGCAGGCACCAAGACCATGCTCTGTTGGATGTGACGGGCGGCAGAAGGATCGGTTTTTCCCATGACGATGTACACCTGGCAGTCGGGATGCATGGCATTGCTGGACCACCACTTGCGGCCGTTGATGACGTACTCATCTCCTTGGCGAACGATGGACGTTTCGATATTGGTCGCATCCGAAGAAGCGACGCGAGGCTCGGTCATCAGAAAAGCAGAGCGAATTTTTCCAGCCATGAGTGGTTCGAGCCACTTGCTTTGCTGTTCGTCATTGCCATACTTGGCCAGCACTTCCATGTTGCCCGTATCGGGCGCATTGCAATTGAACACTTCAGAAGACCAGGGGATGCGGCCCATGATTTCAGCCAGCGGCGCATATTCCAGATTGGTCAGGCCGGGGCTCAAAGCACCATAGTCTTCAGGCAAAAATAAATTCCACAAACCTTCAGCTTGGGCGGCAGCCTTGAGTCGCTCCATGTCCGGATGTGCTTTCCAGGCGTTCTCCGGTGTGTGAACCCATTGGTCGTAAGCTGTTTCAATGGGATAGATGTGCGTATCCATAAAGCGTTGCAAACGCTGCTGCCACTCTTTGACTTTAGGTGTGTATTCGAAATTCATAAAAGGTGAAGTTGCTGGTTAATAACTCGTCTCGTCCATTTTGACTTTGCCCCAAAAGGTGCGATACACAATATAAGTGTATGCTAAAACTAAAGGTACTCCGATCACAACAAAAACCAACATAATCCCCAAGGATTTTTCGGAAGCCGCGGCATTGTAAACGTCAATGCTGTTTTGCAAGTCGTTGGTGGCAAACAAAAGGGTCGGGTACAATTCGATGGCAGCCAAGACGAGCGAGAAGCTGATGGTGAGGGCAGAAAAAATAAAGGCGGCCTTAAAACGCTGTTTGTTGACCAGGCGGGGGATGTTCGCGATGCTCAGAAGTGCCAAGGCAGGAATGACGAATAAAACGGGATTGCTGCGAAAATCGTCCGATAGGTGCGGAATGTAAATCAGCGTATAGATACTCACCAAGGCAAACAGTATCACAAAAGCAATGATGGCTCTTTTCAGTAGGCGCTCAACCTTATCGAAGAGCCGTCCCTCCGTTTTGAGACATAAATAAATGCCGCCATGCATGGTCATCAACGCCAGCGTTGTCAAGCCAGTGAGCAAAGCGTAGGGATTGAGGAACTGCCAACCGCTGCCGATGAACTCGTACTGCTCATCCAGGGGAAAGCCCAAAAGTACATTTCCTAAGACGACGCCCAATAAGAAAGCCAGCAGGATACTCGAAAAGCTGTAGATAAAATCCCAGCCTCTTCGCCACCAGCGCATGGGCTCTTTGCTCCGAAATTCAATGGAAATTGCCCTGAGAATAATAAACAGCAAAAACAACATAAAGGGAATGTACATAGCCGAGAAAAGCGTAGCGTACAAAACCGGAAAACCGGCAAAAAGGGTTCCACCGCCAATGACCAACCACACTTCGTTGCCATCCCAAACAGGCCCTACGGCATTCAGCGCGATTCGACGACTCTCATCTTTTTTGAAAAACAAATGCAGGGCGCCTGCCCCCAGATCGAAGCCATCGAGAATGGCATAGCCCGAAAAGACAGCGCCAACGACGAGAAACCACAGAGTTGGATAATCGATACCTAAGAAAGTTGCCATTGGTCAGTCGTTTTTTTGATTCGAAATCAGTTTGCTCATATCTTCCTGTCGAGGTCGGTGGTCCACCATTTTACCACCATCCGGCCCGTGCTTGATTTTTTTGTTGAGCAAATAAATAAACAAGGCAAATAAGAGTATATAGACGATCGCAAACATAATGAGGGAGAACAAGACCTGCTCGGCTTGTACAGCTTTGGACAAGGCATCGGAAGTCTTCAGCAAGCCGTAGACCACCCAGGGTTGGCGTCCCATCTCGGCTGCAAACCAGCCTGCCTGATTCGCAATTTGCGGCAGCAGCACAGAAAAGACAAAGGCCCACAATAGCCACTTTTGATCAAACAAACGCCCCCGATACCACTGCCAGCAGCCGAAAAGCGTCAGCCCAATCAGCAACATTCCAATGCTGATCATAATGTGGTAAAACTGAAAAACTGCATTGACCGCTCCCGGGCGCTCATCCTCCGGAAAAGCTTCCAAGCCCTTGACGGGCGCTTTAAAATCAAAGTGTGTCAAAAAGCTGAGGCCACCCGGCACGGAAATGCCCGTTACTTTTTGATCCTCCTTGTTGACCCAGCCCAGTAGATACATATCTGCCGCTGCAAGACTGTCGAAATGCCCTTCCATGGCAGCCAGTTTGGCCGGTTGGTGTTCCGCCACGATTTCTGCCGAGCGGTGTCCGGTCAGCAATTGAGAAAGGGAGAAAATGGTCGCTACAACCAAAGAAATGCGAACGGCTTTTTTCGAAATTTCAACATGCCTGTTCTTCAGCAGATACCAAGCATGAACACTCAGTACTAGGAAGGCACCCGCCAGAAAAGCACCGATCCATACGTGTAGGATACGATCCACGCTAGAGGGATTGAACACCATGGCCCAAAAATCTATGATCTCGGCCCGAGCCGTCATTCCCTCCCCCACGATGTGAAAACCAGCCGGCGTCTGCATCCAACTGTTGGCCACCACAATCCAAACGGCCGAAAACATCGATCCTAGAAACACCCCGATGGTCGACAGAAAGTGGACAAGTGGTGTCACCCTGTTCCACCCAAATAAAAGAATTCCAAGGAAGCCACTTTCCAATGCAAAGGCAAAAATTCCCTCTGCTGCTAAGGCACTGCCAAAGACATCACCGACGTAGCGGGAATAGGTCGCCCAATTGGTGCCAAACTCAAATTCCATCACGATCCCCGTGGCAACGCCAATGCCGAAGGTAAGGGCAAAAATCTTGATCCAAAAGCGGGTCAGTTGCTCATACTCCTTGTTGCCTGTTTTGAGGTAGAGCCCTTCAAAAACAACGAGTAACAGCCCTAGGCCGATGCTCAAAGGCGGATAGATGTAATGAAAAGAGATGGTAAAGGCAAATTGAATCCGAGACAGTATTTCAACATCCATTGTGAAGTTTTTTGGTTCTCAATAGTAAAACCATTTCGCCATATTCCAGGTTTTTTGGCCGAATTTGTTTAGACGGGATATAAATTCAGCGCTGTGGAACCTAGGTTACACAACTTGTGGATTGCACAATCCTAGGGCGATTTGGAACTTTATTTAGCCTTTTATTATATCCAAGGCGGCATTGGAAAGCCCCTTGGCATGACGGATGTAATTACCCATCGAATGTAACAAAAAAATGGTACTTTAATCCCAGAAATTCGATCGTAAAAACCTCCTAAATAAAAATACATGCGCCTTTTCAAAAGAATTGCCCTTGTACTCTTGGTTCTACTGATTTTTTACGTTGGCTACATTCTAAATTCAAGTGGCTTTTTTAGAGTCGTAGAGCCTCTATTTGATGGCACTATCCTACACAGAATTCCCATCAAAGGAGCGGAGGACATTATGGTCAGCCGCGAAGATAGCTTTGCGTTGATTTCCGCTACAGAGCGACTCATCTATCCTCCGGACACAGAAGAAAAAGGTGGGCTTTACTTGATCGATTTAACAAAAAATGATTTTACTCCCATACCACTCACCGATTCTTTCGAACAGCCTTTCGCTCCACATGGCATCTCCTTTATCAAAAAAGACAGTACCTACCTAGTGATGGCCATCAACCACACACTGGCGGGCCATTCCATCGAGGTCTTTGAGCTGTACGACCAACGCCTGACACACATTGAAACACGGAAGCATCCTTCGATGATTCAGCCCAACGACCTGGTCCTGATCGACGAAAACAGGTTCTACTTTACCAACGACCACGGCTACACCGAGGGCTTAGGAAAATTGGCAGAAGAGTACCTGGGGCTCGCCCTATCCAATGTCGTTTATTTCGATGGACAAGATTACCGAGAGGTTGACAACGGCATTGCCTACGCCAATGGCATCAATGTCGATCCGGCGCGCAATCTGCTCTATGTCGCTTCGCCCAGGCACTTTCTGGTAAAAGTGTACACCAGAAATACCGACGGTTCCCTCTCTTTCATCGAGAACATCCCCTGCGCCACCGGCGTGGACAACATAGACCTGGACGAAGCCGGCCACCTTTGGATTGGCGCCCATCCAAACCTATTGCGATTTGCGGCCTATGCCAAGGGGCGAAAGGCGACAACTCCTTCTGAAGTCATCAAGATCGATTATCGGGGCCGTGGCGATTATTCAATCGAGCAAATTTATGTGGAGAAAGGCGATGAGATGTCCGGCTCGACAGTCGCCGTGGCTTTTGGAAATTTGGTTTTTGTAGGAAATGTAATGGATGAAGCCTTTTTGGTTTTGGCCTTACAATAACGCACTAAAGACCGAATATCGATGACAGAGAAGGAAATTATGAGTGACAGAAAGAAATACCCCATCATCTGCTTTGAAGGACCGAGTGGCGTAGGAAAAACAACAATGAGTGAATTGTTATCAGCTACGTACAACATCGTACCAGAGGTCAACTTGTTGTACGAAAGAAAAGGAGGTGAGCCAAAATATTGGTATCATGAACGACAGCTTGATAGGTACGAACGCTGCTCAAACGCCAACAGAGCGTCCATATTGGATGGAGATATTTTCCAACCAATTTGGTACAACTGGGTTTGTAAGTATCCACAGAAGTTTTTGTCCAAAGAGGAAACCCACACGTTTTACAGAGAAAAGTTACTGGCCTCCCAAATGCGATTTCCTGACCTGTACATTGTATTTGAAGCCCCAGAAAGCGAATTGCGAAAAAGAAAGGAAAACGATAAACTCAGACGAAGACGAAACTTCGAAAAGCACTTAAAGATCATAGAACCGCTGAAAACGTATTACCAGTTTTTGCTAGCAGAAACAGCCTTAAATCTTTGTTTTATAGAATACACCACCATAGCAGATACGAAAGAGAAAGTCTTAGCCAAAATAAAAGACCAAAAATGGGAAGATAAAAACGATCTGGCAATATTTCTTCAAATAGAAGATTGGATAGAAAAAAGTCAAAAAGAGCATAAAAACCAACTGTAACAAGATGCATCTGCGTGAGCCGCTGTTGTTCACAAATCCTCGTCTCAACTTCTTAATCTAGGTTAATGCGTAGGCTGTATCGCATCTGTACATTTGTGTAGCAGTAATGTAACATGAAATAATGCGCCCCCAATGAAAAGCTATCGGGTTTTGACAATCTTGCTTTTACATTTTTTCCATTCCGTTTCACCCCTATTCGCCCAACAACAAGACGCATTCAAAAGTGAAAGAGCACAAGAAGATTATACTCATCTAAAGGACAGCACGAATCTCGGCTGGCAGCAAGCCGTTAAGTACATTTCACTTAGTGGGGACAGAAGCAGCTACCTGAGCATAGGAGGTTCTTTCCGTCCCAGGTACGAACATTTTTCCAATCGTTTTTGGATCAAGGACAATGATGAGAACTACTACAGTCAGCGGTTGAGTTTTCATACCGATTGGCATTTGGGACAGTTTGTGCGCCTTTTTGGAGAGTTGTATCATGGCTACAAAACCGATGGCATGGCATTTCCTCAGAGCGATGATTTGGATGTCCATCAACTGTTTGTAGCATTCGAGCTACCGATTGAGCAAACGAATATTTCTTTTCGATTTGGGCGGCAGGAAATGAAACTGGGTTCGGGCAGGTTGATTGATCTCAGGGTGGGACCCAATATGAGGCGGAGTTTTGATTTGGCGAGAATCATTTTTCAAAAAGATCAGCTAAAATTTCAAGCATTTTACGGCAAGGAGGTGCAATCCAATTTTGGCGCATTTGACAATGCCGTTAGCTTTTTTGACGAGGAGGCTGTCAACCCAAGAACGTGGGGTGTGTACAGTCAATTTCCAATAAATCCAGGGGAGGGAAAAAACTATTTCTGCGAGCTGTATTATTTGGGCTTTCAATCCGACTTTGCCTCCTTCAGCGATGTGTCGGGGGCCGAAAGACGCCACAGCATTGGTCTAAGAAGTTTTGGCTCCATCGGGCGTAGGTTCCAGTACAATTCAGAGCTTATTTATCAGTTTGGTGATCTCGACGGTCGAAACATCAGCGCTTTCAATTTTGAAACCGATTGGAAATTTGCTTTCATCGATAAAAAGTGGCGTCCAACTTTGGGCTTGAAATTAGACCTATCATCGGGCGATCGGCAGGCGGGAGACAATAAGCTAAACAGCTTTAATCCGATGTTTGTCAATCCGGCCATCTACAGTTTAGCGGCCATCAATACCCCCATCAACTTATTCAGCCTCCACCCTGCTCTGATACTCTTTCCGTATAAAAAGTTAATGATAAATCTAGAGTTTGCCGCCTTCTACCGAACGGCTAGCAGCGACGGTTTGTATGCGCCTCCGAGCATACAAAGTCGGCGGGCCAACGGCCTTTCACAAAAGCACATCGGCAATACCGTTGGCCTGTATGTCCAATACACCCACAACCGGCATTTGTCTTTCGACATTCGAAGCTCCCTTTTCATTGCCGGAGCTTTCGTTGAAGAGACAGGCGTGTCAGAATCTATCTTACAATTTACCCCAACACTGAATTTATATTTTTAATCACCTTACCAAAAGTAATTTTCACGCATGAATTCCATCAATTTTTTCTCAACCATATTGCTACTCCTATTACTGGCGAGTAGTTGTAACCAAAAAGTAAACGACGGAAATAAAGCTGTTCAGGCCACTCCGACAAATGTACCCAACCTGAGCAAATACGAAATACCTGGAGCAACTGTTTTGGCCTTTGGTCCTGACAATGTGTTATTCATCGGAGACAGCAAAGGCGGAATCATACATGCCGTAACAACTACCGCAACACCACTGAACGACCCGGTGCCTTACAACCTAGAAGGCTTCGACGAAATGCTGGCTAAAAAGCTAGGTAAAAACCAGCGGGACTTCCTCATCAATGACATGAAGGTTCACCCCGTCAGCCAAGAGGCTTATCTGGCCGTCAAAAATGGCCATCATCCGGATGCAAAATCCATGATTGCCGTGGTGAGTCCAACAAGTCCTGAAATTCGATTGCTGGAAATCAATGAGGCTAACAGCACCAAGGTAACCATCACAAATCCTGCTTCTGCCGATCTAAAATTTTGGAACGAAACGCCTGCGAGCAGCCTCACCATTACCGATATGGATTACAACAATGGCTATCTATATGTCGCAGGGCTGAGCAATGGGGATTTTGCCTCCAACCTCAGAAAAATCGCCTACCCATTTGACGGCAATCAGGAAAGTGTGAAAAGCATTGAGATTTACCATGCTGTTCATACCCAGATGGAAACTCGAGCCCCTATTCGCACGATGTTGTTTGATGATTTGGATGGAACCTCAACCCTCCTGGCCAGCTACACTTGTACTCCCTTGGTGAGTATTCCCAGCTCGGCCATTGAAAAAGATAAGGAGGTAAAAGGTAAGACAATCGCCGAATTGGGCTACGGCAATACGCCCATTGATATGTTGATGGTTATGTCGCAGGGGTTTGATGGCAGTATGTCAAAGAGCTTGCTGATCACCCACAAAAACCGAGGTGGTTCCTTGATCCCTTACGACTCAGTGGTGAAAGGCGTCAAAGGAAAAGGCATGGAAGGGGCGCGTGCGATGTTTGCTTCAGGACTGGAAGAAATAGTGGAAGTTCCTACGGCAAATGTGATGCACATTGACAAGCAGAACCAGATGATGCTCACAATGCTTAGAAGAAATATGGAAACAGGCGCCGTTGATTTGGTCTCGGAAATGACTGGCACCTATTTGAGGCTGAGCGATTTTATTTCTGAATACGATTTCCCAAGCTACCAGTATCCCGAACAGCAGGCTATGACAAAACAGTACCACGACATGGTAAAGAAAATGGAAGGATACCCCGACCTGACTTCTGATAAAATGGAAAGAAATTAAGCGTGTGTAAGGGGAAGTATTTTCCCCTTTCTTTTTTCTTCCAGAACGCGTCTAAGATGAATCTAAAAACCGCCTCCATCCTCATTGGCTTCTTTGGTCTGACGACTTTCTTTTCCTGCACAGAAAAAGGGGAACCAACCGAAGCACCTCCTGAAGTTTTGGCCGTTTACCCATCCTTGGATACCCTCCCAGAAAATTTATTGAGGATGTACATCCTTTTTTCAAAGCCCATGAAAACCGTTGGAAACTTGGAAAAAATACGACTGACCGATCCAGCAGGAAATACCGTTAAGGATGCCATTTTCAACAATGCCTACGAGCTTTGGGACAACGAACAAAAGCAACTGACCATCCTCTTTGATCCGGCAAGGGTCAAAACGGGCCTACAAGCAAACGAGGCTTTGGGGAGAGCCCTTCAAAGAGGCAAGAACTATCGACTAAGCATTCAAGGACTGGAAGATGTTTACCATCAGAAAATGTCTGCTCCTTTTGTTAAAAATATCTATGTCGTGGACGAAGATACAACCGCGCCTTCCACGGACAATTGGACAATAGAGGTGCCAATGTCCAATACCAAAACAGCGCTGGTCGTTCAATTCCCTCAATCGCTGGACAGACTTTCCGCCCTTCAAAGAATCCGCCTGACCAATACAGACCAACAACTTGTCGAAGGAGAAGTCGAGCTAAAAAAGAATGAAAAAGAATGGTACTTTACACCCCACAATAAATGGGTAAAAGGAAGCTACCATCTATTTGTCAATACCCGCCTGGAAGACCCCTCTGGAAATAATCTAAATGGATTGTTTGATCACAAAATTGGCAGCCTGAAGAGTGATCAAGAGGGAGAACTAAAATCAATACCTATCAACATTCATTAACGCCACATCCCCCTACTGATGAAAAAAGTACTAGCCATTGGAGCAAGCAACAGCAAAAAGTCCATCAATAAAAAATTTGCCATATACGTTTCGCAGCAGATCGAAAATGCAGCCGTTGTCATCGCTGATTTAAACGAATTGGAACTTCCTTTGTACAGTCCGGATTTACAGGTCGAAATTGGCATTCCGAGCAATGCTGTAAGATTTAGTGAACTGATAGAAAACTGTGATGGGATCGTCCTTTCTTTGGCAGAATACAATGGCATGCTGACGCCAGCCTTTAAAAACATTTGGGACTGGACTTCGAGGATAAACATGAAAATCTGGAAAGACAAACCTATGCTTTTGATGGCAGCCTCTCCGGGAGGAAGAGGAGGTGCAAACGCCTTGAGGATTACAAAAGATTTACTACCCCACTTTGGCGGCAATGTCATCGCTGATTTTTCGCTGCCTCGATTCCATCAAAATTTCTCATCCGATGGCATACAAGACCCTACCTTAAAAGAGGCACTCCATCAAAAAATCAAACTATTCCAAAGTAAACTCTAGAGATTAGGTCAAATCAAGTAAATGAAGAAAGCCAACAATCTACTCTTGGGAAGCATCCTAATACTATTTGTAATGCTTTGGTTGCCTCTTGGACAATATAATTTCTTAATTGACAACTGGATGAAGATCGGTATGTATGCAATTCCTTTTCTTTTGATGGGCGTCTCTACATTTGCGGAAAACCAAAGCTATCAACAGCTTTTGAAAAACTATCGGATCATAGGAATAGCCATGCTAATTGCTTACATCCTGCATCAGTTTGAAGAACACTGGATTGATCTTTTTGGTAATTATTATGCATTTTACGATTTCAATAATAATTTCATTTTAGGAGCCTTGGGTGCTACAGACGATACCATTAGACCATTGACAAAAGAGAGCATTTTTATCATCAATACTTCGTTGGTATGGTTGGTGGGGGTCATGGGTATTTGGAGGAGCCCGAAGCACATTTTCCCATTGATCGCCATGGCTAGCATTACCATTGTAAATGGTATCGTACATACTTTGGCAGGTCTTCTACAAATGGCATACAATCCAGGAATTTTAACATCCATTGTACTGTTCGCACCAATTTATTTCTTATTCATTCGCTTTCTACTCTCTGTATCTACTTCTTTTAAAAAGCAAATTATAGCAGGAATTTTCTGGGCAGTTTTAGCACACCTCATCATGGTTGTAGGCTTACTGATGGCCAACTGGTATCATATATTTCCAGAGTCTGTATATTTTATTCTTTTGATTATTTGGTCGTTGGTACCCTTGCTGTTATTCAGAAGAGATATCAGTACTGAAAAACCGTCAAAAAGAAGTAGGATTGGTTCATAGTCCTTTTCAGTATTGCCATTGTAGAAAAGTAACTCGACAAAAGTTACAACCAGTAGACTTTATTGAAAATTTAGCCAGGAGCGTTACCAAACAGTAAGATTTATTGTATTCGACTGTATTCTAAAAATTAAATGGTTCTTTAAAAAAGTGACCAGGATTTCCATTCTGCTTTTCGGCTTCCATCAGTACATCTCGGGGGTCGTCAAAGTCGAGTAACTCTTTGAATTTATCAATGT
The DNA here is from genome assembly GCA_039199225.1 of Bacteroidota bacterium. Lineage (GTDB taxonomy): Bacteria > Bacteroidota > Bacteroidia > Chitinophagales > Saprospiraceae > JBCCSZ01. The sequence continues at coordinate 4,560 of JBCCSZ010000172.1, read as the reverse complement.
CTCCCTTGGCTAAAAACAGTATGCTTCTCGACAATTGATCGCTACCAACATTCAGACGCCTCTTGAACAATTTTATCAATTCTTGCTCCACGAAATTCCGCTGCTCCAAGTCAGAAAAATCCAAACGAATCTTCTCAACAATATCAGCAGGCAGATTATGCGCATTCTTGCTTTCAGGCACATCGCATTTGAAAGCCGTAGTTATTAAAAAGATGAGGGCGATGGTCATGCTAAGGTAGTTATGGAGCTTCATATCATTTATATTCTAAGGAAGAGCAATGAATGCCATTTGGACCAGTAAGTTATTGAATATTTTTGAGAAACGTTAAGGCTGTCTCAGCCGCCCGAGTCACTTTACACCTAAGCGTAAAACAGGCAGCCCCCACAAAAAGTGACGACTGCCTTTTTTCACGGCATTATCCTTCCGCAGAATTAGTGAACGACGATCACCTTTCGAGTCGTCCTTGTACCATCTGCATATTGTACATTCAGCAAGTACAGCCCTACGGGCAATTGCCCAACATCAAGGCTCATCACCTGAAGTTCATCTTTTGATACTTTCAACTGTAGCTGTTGCCCAAGTTGGTTGCTGAGCTGGATGGTTTCAGCTTGCTTGGAAGCATCCAAGAAGCGAATGTGCAGCTGCTGTCGTACTGGATTAGGGAACAGCTCGATGTCGCCACCCAGTTCGCTTGTCAAGGGTGTACTTAACTCATTCGGTAGGTCCAAGGTTTTTTGTTGGTTTTCTAGGCAGGTCGTGGTACTGCTGCACTCAAAGCTTGGCGATGGCAATGGTTGATAGACAAACCAGCCGGGCGCGGCATCTACCACCAGCGGATTGAAAGCAAAGTCTTCTGCCCCATCGTAAAAGAAGGTTGATTCATCAACGATGGTCTGCGATCCAAGGTGCCTGGCCGCCACACCGGCGATGTACTGCCCCAACCAACGATTGCCATGATGAGGCTGATCGCTGATCCAAGCATCTCCGTTAGCTGGATGCTGACCCAGGAGCAATCCGTTCATATGCGTGTAAAAGACATTTCCTCTCAGTCTACTTTGTTCGCAATGCCCCAAAAACTGTATGCCGATCGGCGTTGCTGCTACTGTATTACAATTTATTTGGCTGGTCAGACAATCTTCGATAAAAATACCGCTGGCCTGTGGTGCCTGGTCGGTGCCAATACCATCTCCATGCAGCTCATTGCAATTCACAAATATGTTGGGACTAGCAGTGGCGCGAATGCCGCTGTAATTTCCCTGGGGCGTAGTGATCGACAGATCGTTGAATTGGACTTTAGCAAAGTGGGTATTCAACACCCGAATGCCATAGCGACCACCCTCCAACTGGATGCTGTTGTGGTGTATCCGCCAACTGCGCTCCGCTGTCGTAGGGCCAGCCTCTGTGGCAAATATCCCGAAGCCCTCTGGGTCATTGCCTTGCAACAAAATGGTGTTGTCTCCAACCTGCCCCGTCTGCCCCAAAGGCGTACAATTTTGCAGTAAAATACCATAGTCCGCTACCTGAAGATAGTTGTCGTCGATGTCCACCTGCCGACCCTGGGCATTTTTCACCCAAACCCCCTTTCCGACACCCTCAAAACGCGCATCGTGCAAGGCCACATTCATTCGATCACAACTGATGCCCCGATCGCAATTCAAAAAGGCCGCCTCATCGGAAGCAGCTGCTCCAAAGCCCTCGAAGGTCAGACTGCTGCCACTTCCCGAAGCGTTGATGCCATAGCCGAAAAAAGGATTTCCTGCCGCATCAATATCTTCAAACTGAACCCTGCGAACATCCAGATTGGAATCAAAAGCATAGATACCATTCTGCAGACCTTTGAACAACATCGGTGCCTCCCCACTGCCAGCCGCCGGACCAAAGACATTCATCTGTAAAATATCGGTTAGCACCATGCCACTGAAAGGACGCTGTCCTTGATAAGGAGGCAGAAGGGTTTCATCGCATTGAAAAGTGTTTCCGCTGAAGTCTATAAATTCACTGGCATCCGCCTCTATGCCGATGCGATTGCAATTGAAAGTCGTATTGGTAATGCACAATTGACTTTCTGGTAAGGCGTTAATGGCTATCTCCGCATCTTCTAGTATGGAATTGATAACGGTGAGTTTTCCAACACCTGAGAAAGAAGAAGGTCCGTTGACTTCAAAACCCTCCCACATGCCATCACAAGCATAAAAATGGCAGTTTTCCAATGTGAGGTGTGTACCTGGTCGGATGTCGATCTTAGCGCCCGGCTCCATACTGAAGATGTAGTCTTTGAGCGTAAAGTCTTGGTCGACTCTCAAAACACCAGAAAAGCGCACATTGCGATTACAACTGAAGTCATTCGGACCACAAATATCGCCGAGTTGACGCAGCTTATCCAAGCGAATAAAAGTAGCAGGTGGGTCTGGAGAAATATCCTGAAAGGAAATAGGCTTAACAACCACGACCATCGATTCCTCCAAACCAAATGGCGTCGTCGTTTCAACTTTTACACCAAAACTAGTATTGGAAAGTATGTTACCACTAAATGTGTAGGTCTTCGTTTCGTCGGCCTGGAATGTTTCTGTCAATTCCATAAACAACTCCCCTCCGTCAACGGCTGGATCACTAAATGGATTGCTTGCCAAGTCAACCTGCAATCTGTTCATTGGAAACTCAATCCGAACGGTCATCGGCCCAGGGTTGCAATCTTTTTTCACGTTGACGGTATAAGTAACTTCATCACTTCCTGTAAGGGTACACTCCAAGTTGGGAATTTGCAATACTGGATTCGGATTGTCAACTGTTATCGAATTGCTCAAGGCACAATTTAGACATTCCAATTGAGGCTCCGGAAAAGCCAGGCAGTCATCACAATTGTTGTCCAGTTTATTCTGAATTCTATCAATTGTACAGGGGCTTAATAAAGTCCAGTCTGTATTGATACCAAAAGTACACATCAAAGGAGAAGCATCTCCTTGTGGCGGACCTTGCGGACCACAATTCAGATCGCAAAGACAGCTACACTGACTTACATTCTCCAATTCAACTTGACCCAGTGTATGTCCTATTTCGTGGGCAATAGGAAGCACACCTATGTTCGCCTCAACAGATGGCACTGGAACTCTATTATTCAGTAGATCATCGGTATTACAAACTGCCTTATTGGCCAGTCCGTTGGCCACATTCCCTCCCCGAAACAAGTAGATAAAATCTTTATTCAAGCAGGAGAAATTTGCGTTGTAGTAGTTATTGACCGTATTGAAGTGTTGCGTTGTACTGGACCCATAATTATCAGGTGTTGTTCTTACATTGGCATGAACAAAAATTGGAAGAACGGTAAAGTAATTATCAAAAACTTCCATGGCATGATAAACATCTGACTCCATTTTACTTTTGATGGATGCCACATTGTTCATTGGCTCTTGGAGATAAAAAGCATAATCGGCCTCCAATGCAATTTCCAACCAGGAAGCTGAACAATTTCCATTGGCATTCGACCCAGATAAATCTTCTCTTCTGGTCAACACCCAGCTACCTGCTCTTGTAGGTCCCAATATGTCATCCAGAGGCGTAATTTCATAGATGCGGCCATTTTGGCGGATCATACCTCTCATCCGATATTCAGAGACATAGATTCGCACCGTACCGACATCACCTCCGGTAAGTTGTCCCTTGTAAGTGTCACAGGCACCTCTCGGATATTCGACCATCTGGTTGCCGTAGTCGACCGTGAGCTTGTAATTTGGACTACGCACCTCGTTTTCGTCTAGGCGCATTTGCCATACGTCATTTGTTCCAATTCGAAGTTCAAAGGATTGCCTTCCATTGGCAGATTTTAAAAAGGTATTGAAGCTCTGAAGGTCCAAATCAAAGGCCGTAAAGTTGTCGTACTGCCCCCTCAGCAATCGTTCTTCCGAAGTATTGAGGGTCAGTATATTGGCCTCAAAAACTTGGGCATTGACCGTAGCAGTATGCCACAGAAAAGTAAGTAAGCAGAAAAATCTGCCTACCATCATCATAGTTTTAGTTTCCATTTTTCAATATTTATTGGTTGCTAATTAATTCAAAACATACGCTTCCCAGCTTGCTCAATCGCAAGATGAATAAAGCGCCATAAGAAGGAGTAGTTGGTTATTTCTCAAGATTGGATTTCATCATCTTCCCAGATACCTGTTCCGATCCAGCTCGGATGAAGTAAGTGTAAATACCGGCAGGGGCATTGGCCAATTCGTGGAGGCGCACTGTGTGGGTACCTCCTTCGATCAGGTTTTCTTTTTGATACACCCGCTGTCCCAATAAGTTGTAAACTTCAATTTGTATTGGGCTGTCTTCCGACAATGAAAAGGCTATTGTAACATTGGAGGAAAATGGATTGGGATAAGTGCGAACCGATGTCAACTTATCGGGCATTGTCAAGCCAGTATCCAGAAGCAATTCCTCTGTTGGAGAGCCCTTTGCCGTACAGCAGGCTACTCGCAGTTTTTTTGCCAGCGAAAATTCTTCGCCGCATTCGTTCCTCAGCCTCATTTCGATGCGATAAAAGGATTGAGGGATTTTAATATTGGGATCCCAAC
>JBCCSZ010000171.1:0-16449 GCA_039199225.1 Bacteroidota bacterium | reverse complement strand
TCGCCAGAGGATACGGCCTACATCATCTACACTTCTGGCTCGACCGGGCAACCCAAGGGAGTGGAAATTGGTCATCGCTCGCTACTCAATTTTCTGCTGAGCATGCAGCGTCAACCGGGCATGAGTGCAAAGGATGTGTTGTTCTCGGTGACCACCTATTCATTTGATATTTCAATCTTGGAATTTTTTACGCCACTCATCAGCGGAGCAGTCGTCTACATCGCCAATCAAAAAGTATTATCCGATCCCAGTTTGACCATTCAAAAATTGCAAGACGTTTCGCCGAGTATTTTACAAGCTACTCCCAGCTTCTACCAGATGCTGTTCCACGCCGGTTGGAAAGGTAGTTCCATGTTGAAAATATTGTGTGGTGGCGATCTGCTGAGTCAATCACTGGCGGCCAAGTTGCTGCAACACAATGGGGAAGTATGGAATATGTACGGTCCGACGGAGACCACGATTTGGTCGAGTATAAAACGCTTACAATATGCCAACGAAGCATCCAATATTGGACAGCCCATCGACAATACCCGACTTTATATTTTGGATGCATTCCGGCAGCCATTGCCACTCGGCAGTCGCGGAGCTATATTTATTGCTGGCGATGGATTGGCCAAAGGGTATTTTCGGAATGAAACCCTGACCGATGCGCGCTTTGTCAAAGACCCTTTTCAAACGGAGGGGAAGATGTACGAAACTGGGGATGTTGGTCGCTGGAATGCCAAGGGAGAAATTGAGTTTTTGGGGCGCAACGACAATCAGGTGAAAGTGCGTGGTTATCGAATTGAGTTGGAGGACATCGAGACACACCTCAATCAAATTCCGCAAATTGCCGATTCGGTTGTCGTCGTTAAAAAAGGAATGCAGCAGGAAGCTTCGCTCATTGCCTATGTGAAAATGGCGGAGCCCTTGGAAACGACAGACATCATTCGTCAGTTGCAGCAGACCCTGCCGGTCTATATGATTCCACATACCATTGTGCCGCTGGATCATTTTCCACTGACCCCCAATCAAAAGGTCGATCGCAAATCTTTGGCACAGCGTGCCATCGAGTACCAGGCACAAGACGATTACGAAGCTGCTCAAAGCAAGCTGGAAAAACAACTGCAGTGCTTCTGGCAAGAGGTATTGGACGTGGACCGTAGCATTGGCATGCAAGACAATTTCTTTGCCTTGGGAGGCCACTCTCTGAATGCCGTTAAATTGGTCGCCCAGATAAATGAGGCATTACAGCGGAGCATTTCTTTGAAAACCATTTTTGATTTTCCCACCATCCGCTCCTTGGCGTGGTACCTCCAAAATATGGCACCAAAGCCATTGCCGCCCATCACAAAAGCGGTAGTGAAAGACCACTATCCCTTAACGCCTTCTCAGCACCACATCTGGCTGGCATCGCAACAGGAGGCTTTGTCTGTAGCCTATAACATGGCTGCTGCTTACAGCATTCAGGGGAAAATAGACCTGCCGCGGATTCAAGCGGCGATGGATCAGATTTTGAAAAAATATGAAATATTTCACACCCGATTTGTCGAAATAGAAGGTCGTCCGTTTCAAAAAATTGATTCCACTCAAGGGGTGGATTTTAAGCTAGAGGTGGATCGACTGAGCTTGGAAGAAGCACAAGCTTTTGTACATCGCTTTGTTCATCAAGCTTTTGATTTGGAAAAAGATTTGCTGCTGCGAGTGCGTTTGCTGCAGGTCGGTGCAGAACAGTTTTTACTGCTGTTTTGTACCCATCACCTCATTATGGATGGATGGTCTTTGGAAAATTTTGTTCGTGCCTTCGTAGAAAGCTACCGCCAGGCCGATGCTGCGCATCTTTCATCGCCATTAGCCATACAGTTCAAGGACTACTCAGAATGGCTCAACCAACAATTGGCCGGCAATGCCCAAGAGCGATTGAACTTTTGGAAAAACCATCTCCAAGGCTATCACCACCAACCTTCCTTCGAACCCGATTTTCACTACGACCTGACCGACTTTAGGGGGGATGAATATCGCTTTGAATTGACAACAGAGCTAACGGATGGCTTGAAGCAATTGGCCCGACGCGAACGGACCACCTTATACAAACTATCCATGGCAGCGATGAACGCCTTGATCTACAAATATTCTGGTCATCGAGACATTTGCCTGGGAACGGTGGAGGCGGGTAGAAACAAAGCCGAGTTGAACGATCAAATTGGCCTGTTTGCCAAAACGCTCCTGCTGCGCAGCAAAGTGGAAGGCCACCAGACTTTCATTGATTTGTTGGAGCCGATGGAGAAAAACCTCTTGGAGATTGGCCAACAAGCAGATGTTCCATTCGACAAACTGCCCCGTTCGCTTTTCGATGTGCTGGTTGTTTTTCAAAATCCGGAATTTTCCTTCGAGCAACTCCATCAAATTCAGGACTTCCAGTTGGACAGCTATCCAATAAAGCCAGCTTACAGCCGTCTTCCAATGGTCTTTAATTTTTACGAAAGCGAAGGACAGCTCAAAGGGATCGTAACCTACAGCTGTGAGCGCTACAGCCTGGAAACCATCCAGATCATTGTCATTCGCTTGGAGCGCTTATTGGAATGCCTGATCGAAAATCCCTTGGTTTCCCTGGATGCCATGCAGTTGTTGGCCGACTTCGAACGGGAGCAAGCCATTGATTTCAATTTTAATTTCTAAGCCATTTTTTTAAAAACTCATTATGAAATTTTCATATCGCGTTTTCTGTCTGCTTTTGTCTTTGATGCCGCTAATTTGCCAAGCCTGGCAAACGAATGTCGATTGGGAGGAGGCCGAAGCCTTCTATCCCGGATTGGCCGATCAGCCGGATGTGCGTTGCGGCTATTTGAGCGTGCCAGAGAATTGGGACCAGCCGACGGCCAAGCGCATCAAGCTCGCCGTTGTCATTCTGAAGGGACAATCGGCCCAAGCGGCCTCCAATCCGATGCTCTACCTGGAAGGTGGCCCGGGAGCGGGAGGCATTGCAGGACTCGGTTATTTCTGGGGGAGCCAGATTCAACAAAACAGCGATGTCGTTTTGGTGGACATCCGAGGTACTGGCTTTTCGCAGCCTCGACTGTGTCCCGATTTGGGGAAGAAGTTTATGGAAATTTTGGCCCTCGACCAATCGCCGTCTGAAGATGAAGAGCAGAAAATGTTGGCCGCCATGTCCTGCAAGCAAGATTTGATCGGGCGGGGGATCGATGTGCAATGCTACAACAGCCAGGCTGTTTCGAAAGACCTGCACGCCTTAAAGCAATTTCTGAACTACAAAAAGTGGCACGTCTACGGGGTTTCCTATGGTACGCACTTAGCGCAGCAATACGCCCAGGCGATGCCGCAAGACATCCAATCGCTGGTGTTGGATTCTTCCATTCCAGACATCCAGTCTTACTACACCGATAACACCAGCAATTATGTGCAAGCCTTGGAAAAGGTGTTTGACTACTGTGCGTTAGACCCCGAGTGCCAGCAGCGTTATCCCAATTTGGAGTCGACTTATTATGCGACCATCGAAAAGCTGACGAAGGCTCCAATCGAAGTGAAGGTCGATCGGCAAGTGCTAGAGAGTAGGAGCTTTACTTATAATGCGGAAGACTTTAAAGTAGCCATCCAACAGGCACTGTATGATGAGCGGTTGGTGGCGGTCTTGCCCCTGCTTATTGATGAATTCCACAAGGGCAATGCAGAAACACTTGGGGCTATGGTACGAGCCTTTTCGGGCGCCCTGGAATTGGATTATGGACTGTATTACTGTATGACTTGTGCTGATGTGGTGTCCAGTGGCTCGTCTGATGCCTATGAGGTGGATGCGGCCAAGCACGAAAAGCTTCGAGGAGGCTTGTCGTTTTACCATTCGGATTATGTGGTTTGTGAACGGTGGTTGAAAGGTGTGCAGCCAGCAGTGGATAGCCTGGGCGCTTCACCGGTGGCACTGGAGGCTCCCGTTCTGATTTTTGCCGGAGAGTTTGATCCGATCACGCCCTTGTCCAACGGTCGGTTGACAGCGGCCAAGTATCCAAACAGTCATTTGGTGGAGGCGCCCCGTTTTGGCCATGTGCCGAGCCATGCGCGCAAGGGCTTTGGGATTTTGGCAGAATTTGTTGCAAATGCGGAGCGTTGGCCGGCGGCTGCGTTTCCAGCAGGAGAGGAGATGCGCTTTGTGGGGGATGTGGCTGTACATGGTGGCATAGCCGGTTTGGCGGGCAGCTTGGATGAATTCAACCCGGTCTTTTTTGGGCCTTTGGCAGTGGCCATTCTGGTTTTATTTATTGCGTTTGTTGTTTGCATCGTCTCGTTGTGGAAAAATCGCCAGGATACCATGGCCAACAAGGGGATGAAAGGGCTGCTGGGACTGACCTCTTTGTTGGGCTTGCTGACTTTGGCGGGCTTTGTCTGGGCCGTACAACAAACAGCAGGGCAAAACCTTTACATACTGGCCTTTGGCTTGCCGCAGCAATTCAGCTATCTATTCCTCATTCAGCTGCTTTTTATCGTCGTATTGGCTTGCAGTGTACTGTATTTTCTACTGCGCATCCGCCGAATTTCCAATGCCAGCATGATTGGCTCCGTCTTATTTTCGGGCCTTTTGATAGGTGTTTACTTCCAATATTGGGGTTTTTGGGGCTGATAAATGCACTTATGACATGCCCGAGATGTGAATGGATATTTAATTTATAGCCTAGAATGGCATAAAAGCTGTACTTTTAGCTTAGAAGTTAGACTTTTTGCGAAGCTTGTGAAAACAATTTGATTATGATCAGCGTTAGGGTTACCTAGGAAAAGTATTCTCTATCAATATTACCATCATCTAAAAAGCAAGCTTATCAGCTAGAAGTCTACACCCATTTATATTTTCGAAAACCATCTTTTTAAAAATATTGGTATGAGAGGCGTGTTTCTAGCTATTTTTATCTTGCTTTCCTTTCCGTTTTATGCCCAAGAAATGGTATTGACACCGCTGGCTGGTGGCTTTTGTAAGCCGGGTGTCATCAATAAGTCGCCTAGCAAGGGGCTGTATCTTAGCTACTTTGCTCGTCCCAGATTCAATTTTACCAGCAACAGCGGAGAGAACCGATCTACCAGCAGAGCAGGAATCAACGACCGAATTAATATCAAGCTGAAGGCGCCCATCATCAATAAGGAAAACTTCAAGTTTTTGATCGGAGCGGCTCACATGCGGGAAGAATACGAGTTTCAGCGGATTGATGGCAGTCCTTCCAATATTTTCAGCAGCATCAATAGCCAAACGCTCAAGACGTCCCGACTTTCGGCCTATTTCCTAAAATCCATCAACAATCGCTTGTATGCTACCCTAAAATTGGAAGCTTCCTACAATGGTGATTATGATAATCTCATCGACTTTGGCAACCGCTACGCCATCTATCGGGGTGCATTCTTGATGGGCTATAAGCCACGGCCTGATACAGAGTGGGGCTTTGGTGGTATGTTCAGCAAGGGCTTCCGGCGAACGCGGGTGTATCCCTTCGTGATGTACAACAAGACCTTCAATGAAAATTGGGGCTTGGAGACCATTCTGCCCGTCAAAATTATGATGCGCTACAACATCTCTCCCAGCAACCTCGTCTTGTTTGGCACCCAATTCAACAGCCGCTCTTATTCCATCGATGTCTTTGGTGCTGATGGAGGGGACCCTTCCTCAGACATATACCACATGCGTAGTTCTGAAATTCAGTTCAATGTCGAATTTCAGCAGCGGATCAGCAAATGGGTTTGGTTGGAAGCCAAGGCAGGTTATGCGAAGAACTTTACCAGTCGCTTTGACCGAATCAGCCCAGTACGTCAAGAAAATTTCATCACGGCGGACCCATCCAGCGGTCCATTTTTCCAATTTGGTATTTTTGTTTCCCCGCCTCGCGATTGCGAACGATAGGGCGTATGGTAGCGCCTACATCTGCGTTCTGGCATATAAGAAGCTCACGGCAAATGCTGCAACGGTCAGCGTAATGCCAATCATAAAGATGCCGTAGCAAATCCGGAGTTGGTTGTACTTTTCGCCCAATGCTTTTCCTAAAAAGAATAAATCGTTGACAATCGTATTTTCCAGTAGATCATTGTTGGTGATGGTCTCCTGAATTCCCACCTGATAGTCTTTGTTCGACATCCTAAAGAAATTCCCAAAGAAGAATAAGTTGGTTTTCCCTTGACGAATGTTTTCCATGTTGGTCCTCCCGGTCATGCGGATGGGACGTGTGGCGAGTGTTGCAAAGATAATGGACAGCACGCTGGTTAATAGTAGAAAACTGGCTGGAATGACCAAAAAGGTATTGCCTTCGATGTTGGAAGCCAGTAGTGGCATGGTGATGGAAATGACAATGGCGTTGATGCTGAGCATCATATTGGCTTTGTTGTCGGCGATGTTGGTCAGATCGATGTGGTTGCGAAGCGATGTTTTAAACATCATTTGTGCGGTGCGACTGCTGCCGATTGGTCCTTGAGGTGCCTTTTCTTTCTTGTTGCTTTTCTCCTTTTGCTCCATTTTTTCCTTCTGATCGCTTTTGGCCTTTTTCATTTTCTTTAGCTGCTTTTTCAATGATTTCATGTTGGCTTTCTTTTGCTCCCCTAGCAGTTCTTGAGCAGCAGAGGTGTAGAACTGGTGCTCTTTGAGAAAATTTAGGGTGCTTCTCAGCCATTCTCGCTCCTTGTATTCTTCTTTGAGGAAAACCTTCCATTCGTGTCGGAGGTTTTCGCTGTTCACTTGGAAGTCTTCCTTACCAATATTGTTGAGGTCAGCATCTTTGATAATTTGCTGAAGTAGGTTTTCTGGTTGCCGTTGCACGATGGTTGCCTCGATGAGGGAACAAACTTGGTCGATTTGTTCTGTGGGCAGATTGATTTCCTGCAGGTGTTCTCTGGCAATGTCCTGACTGGCCGCCTCATGTTGGTCATAAGTTCTCAAGTAGCCGGTATCGTGAAAAAGTGCAGCGATTTGAAGCAGGAACATATCCGCCTCGGATACGCTGAGTGTTTGACCAAAGCGCTCACAATAACTCTTTACATCCAGCGTGTGCTGTAGATTGTGGTAATGAAAATCTTTGGGTAACTGATCCCGTAGTAGATGGCTAACAAAGTCGGTACATTGATCGACAATTTCTGCTCTATTCATTGATCTAAAATAGTAGATGTCTGTTATATATCAAAAGTTCCCTGCAAATATCGCTTTTTAGGCGATGGCCGCATCTGGACGGAAATGTCAGCTACCGACCGGTTTTTTCAATTTTAGAGGGAACGTTTCGGCTTTTTTGCACATTATATCATTAAAGCCAATGCACAATCTAAAACAATTTATCCTAAACCCTAAGTGGCTAACGAAAATTGCTTGCAAAATAGGCTGATCGGCTCCAAAGTGACCAGACAATCCAGCATATGGAGGTTGTATAGTTGCTTTCGAACAGAAGCCCAAGGACTAGTTGCCAATTTTATAGCTCACTACCAAAAGTATCCGAAAATGATCATCCTAATCTTCATCTTATTCACCTTATTGCTGTACGAGTTGAAAGAATTTATGAATGTCAACTCTTGAAATGTAGCAGTGGCAGTCCAAGCTCAGCTCGACTGGCCCGAACCACAGTAATGTTAAATAAACAAATTGCAGGAAGTAACCGCCTGCCAAATATGCCGGAGCAGGAATTTGCTTCCACAAGCTCGGACGGCCTGTTGCAAAGCGCTGAAAATTAAAACGATTCTTAGTTCTCTTTCCTGACAATATCTTTATTTTGGCATCGACCAAGGTCATGCTCATGCTACAATACGCCTATATACACATCGAGGCTCCACTGGACCCGGTGCTTTTCAGCACCTTCCTGCGGCAATTGCCGGAAGCCATGCAACAGAAAACCCTTCGCTTTCGCCGCTGGCAGGACCAGAACAATCACTTGTTCGGCAAATTGCTATTAGAGCGCCTGCTTGTGCAGCAATTCCACCAAGCCGAGGACTGCCTGCTGCACTTGCACAGCAATGAGTTTGGCAAGCCCTTACTCAATGACCAGATACATTTCAACATTTCTCATTCCGATCAGATGGTCGTTTGCATGGTGTCTGACGAAGGCCCTGTGGGCATCGATGTGGAGCGCAGGAAAGATTTTCAAGTAGAAGACATCAAGACCTTTTTACGTCCCGAAGAGTTTGAAGCGTTACAAAACGATCCTACCTCCGAAAAGTTCTTCGATTTTTGGACCAAAAAAGAAGCCATCTTAAAGGCGACCGGCCTCGGCCTTACCCTAGACCTGAAGAAGGTCGGACTGCACGGTCCAAAAGGTTACTTATTCCCTCCCTACGACGAGTGGTGGCATTTTCATCAACTCGACCTACATCCCGGCTACACAACCACCTATTGCACGCGCGAAGAACGCTCAACGGCCCAACACATTCCGCTGGCCGCCCTTTCTGCTCAGTTTTCACGGCTGGAAAGTACATGAGCGATGAAGCCGCGAATAAGAAATCTGTCTAGGATTCATTGCTTCAGCGGTGTTACAAAATCGTAAATGCTGTCTTCCGAAGTGTCCAGTAAATCCAAATCCAATGGTAAATACAGTTGGGAAGGTCGACCATTAAAAGCGACCCAGTCTTCAACATAGACCGAAAAGTCGATTAGTCCACTAGCTTGATATTCCGATTTGAGGAATTGAGCGTACTGCCAGATCATATCTGCTTGAAAGGACATCTGCTTTTCCTGAATGGTACTCAGATGGGTGCTGGGATAAACCACCCATGTTTTGCCCGACGGATGGTCTTTAACTTTAAAAATGGCGTGTCCCGTTTTTTCTATCAACATGACATTCCAGGCAAATCGATAGTGTCTTTCGGTCCAAAGTTGGTTTTCGCTGTACAATAAATGACGATTGGGCAGGATCAACTGAATGGCAAAGTGTATAACAAACAATGCCTTTAGCCAATGGGGAACTCCCTGCTGGGGTGCAGGCAAATACTGTGGGGATGCCTTTTCTTTCAAGCGTGAAAATAAGTGTTGCCACTCTTTGTCTGTTACAAAAATCAAAGAGCCAACAATCATAATCCAGGGAAACATGCCGATGTTGAACAAAAGCGCCGTCATGCAATGAAAAACAACGACAGCCACCAAAGCGAAGGGACGGCTGCGTCGGTTCCAAAGTAGGAATGGAATGCTGAGGTCGTACAGCACTCCAGCATAACTGAACAGATAGGCCATCTCATCATAGGCCAGGTAGTTTCCAATCCAGGCAATATCCACTTTGGCTTTCAACCAAATGTTTAGTGGCATGCCCTGGAAAAGCCAATCGCCATTGAGTTTGGCCAAGCCAGCAAAAAAGTATACTAGGGATATTTGCAGCTTCAAGATGTTGGAGAACAATTTTGGAACATGCTTAGGGATGGTTTTTTTAAACAGTTGAGACATCGACAGGCGCCGATCGGCAGGCATCCAACACAATAGAAAGGCAATGATGGCAACGAAGTAGTAGTGGTTGAGATACCAGGATTTTTCGATGAGTTCCAGATAGGTGAACAGTAGAAAAAAGGTAAATATCCAAAAGCGGTAGGCTATCCCAAGAGCTATAAACAAAGCAGAGACCATAGCCACAATCACCAAACCATACATCAAAACGGGACTTTCCAGCGGCTTGACCCAGTGAAAATATTGATAAGTAAAATGAAATTTGGTTTCGAGATAGCAACTTTCTATCCATCCTTTGTACATAAATCGGCCCAGCGAAAAACACATCAACAGGCCAAAGGTAATGCGGTAGATGCCCAGAGAGATGCCTGGCTCCGTAGCTGTAAACTGAGAACGCCAGCCGTGCTCAATCCCCATCTGAATCGTTAGCTGTTACCGTGACGCCGATGAACCCAGCCAGGTCATTTTTGGTGAGGACAGAAAGTTTGTGAAAAGCTTTTTTTAGATTGGCCACTTTTTCTGTGTCGTTTTCCAAATCCTGTTGTAGCACGCTCAGCTCGGCCATGGCTTGGTCGCATTCCTGGATGGCGATTTGAATCCGGTCTGCGAGGGCTTGATTTCCCATTGCCTTGAGGTAGTCATCAAAACCATAAGCATCGCTATTGCCTTCGAAATCACCATTGAAACAATGTTTCCATTCTTCAAATCCACTTTTGAGAAAATCGAGAGAGGCGCCGCTGCGATGGGCTTCCAGCTCTGTTTTATCTACTAAGCCGCCATTGGATTCTCCAAGAGCCTTTCCGAGTCGCGATTTCATTGTTTCTTCCAAGTAGGCGATGAGGGAATTGGTCAATTGGTTTTGTCCTCCGGAAATGGCACTTTGCAGTGCATCGGTAAAAGTTGGGCTGTAGTTTTTCCAGATTTCGTTTAGTTCACCTGCTTTGATGCTTAGATATTCTGTACTCAGAACCAAAAACTGCAAACGTCGGGGATTCTCTTGAAACTGCAGCAAGCTTTGGGTGGGATCTTTTTCGAAGAGAAGATGCTCCAAGGCTGCCAAGCCCAGTAGGGCGGAGCCCATGTTGGACACGCCTTCTGCGGTCAAAGTCGTCGTTGTTTGCAGAGAGTCTTCGAGTCTTCTTTCATTGGTTGGCCAGCGGTGAATGCGGAAGTGAATGAAGCTGCTGTTGACTTCGCCAAAATCGTACAGCTCGCATCTTTTGAACAATTGACCGACGACCTTCCATTGTTGTTGTACTTCGTTCAACTTATCCTGGCTGGTATCTTCTGCAAATGCATTCACTTGTTCAGAAAACTGTTTGCATGCTTTCTGAAAGGCATCGTGCAGAGGTACGGCTCCAAAGTCGCTGAGGTTTTTAAGTTGTAAGCTGCGTTGTTCAAAAAGTTGTTGTTCGCTCATCTCACAGCCGAGCAAGCTGAGCACACAGATTAGAAGCAGGCACCGTCTTAGGTTCATGGTAGTTGTTTTCAGCAAAGTTATAAGGATTCTAAAAACTTTATCAATTGCCCTCGTTCCTCCCTGCTCATATTCACGAAAGAATTTTTAGCTGCTTCTGCCTCTCCACCGTGCCATAGGATGGCTTCTTCCAGGCTGCTGGCCCGGCCATCGTGCAAATAAAAAGTGTGTCCATTGACTGTTTCGAACAAACCGATTCCCCAGAGTGGAGGGGTGCGCCATTCTCGCCCAGTCGCGCGAAAATCGCCAGCGTGATCGGCCAAGCCTTCCCCCATATCGTGCAGCAACAAGTCTGTGTAAGGACGAATGGTCTGATTGGAAAAGGCCGAAACCTCTGGATGCTCGCCGGTTGTCATCTTAGGAATGTGGCAGCCACTGCAGTTGGCTTGGGTGAACAGCTTTTTTCCGGCCAGTACCTCTTGGTCTTCCCAGTCTCTACGCCAGGGAACGGCCAACGAACTGGTGTAGAGCGCAACTCGATCCAGGTTTTTATCTGAAATATCTAAGGTACCTCGGTCGGGCAGTTCATCGCAATTGATCGATGGTGGGCAATTTTCATTTGGAAAGAGGGAAGAGGTGATTCCGATGTCTCCAGCAAAGGCTGCAGCTACCTGCTGCTTTACAGTCGGCTGGTTGGCTTTCCATCCAAAGCGGCCGATGGCTTCCGACTTGGTTTCGATGTTGGGAACGATGTTTGGTCGTCCGCTGATGCCATCGCCATCCTCGTCCATCTCGTCGGCAAAAGAGCGTAGGGTCGCTTCATCGATGGCCTCCAGCAGGCCCATCCCAATAATTTGATTGGCGATTCTTGGAGAGTACTCGGTGGCAGTCAAAGGACCTTCTTTCAGATTGACAATCTTGTATTGTGGCTTTCGAAGCATGTACAAATCACCGTCGGCATATCTACCCGAGATGTTTTCATAAGTAATTTTAAAATCAGCCTCTGGCCTGATGCCCGGAATACTGCTATCCTGAAGTTGAAGGCCATAATTTGGATCGGGAATGGGGCCGCTATGTGGATCGTTTCCGATGGACAGTCGCAGCAATAAGCCCAAGCCGCGCTCGCTTGTGGTATCAATGGGTGGTCGTCCACGTCCGTCCTTAAAGTGACAGCTTGCGCAAGTGTTTGAATTGAAGAGAGGACCGAGTCCATCCCTTGCAGTACTGGAAGCCCCTTCGATGGTCCAATTGGTATTGAAAAAAGACTCTCCCGATTCGAAAAATCGTCTGAAGGAATTGTCCTTGTGAAGATTTCTATCTAAAAAATCAAAGGCTTTGTGGGTTGCATCCTTCACACTGCCTGTTCCGCCGGAAAGCTCCTCTCCAATTTTGGCTCTGTGCAAAAGGCGCTTTTGACACTTCCAAAGCAGTGTCGCCAATCCAATTAAAAATATGACATAAGCAATTCTCATCCAGTAGCTTTTTAGCAAATAGATAGAGGGCGACTATTCCATGCCCACCTTTACATTTAAGACAGCTCCAGCTTCTGCAACCTTGTCGCCCAGCTTTTCCAGGGCTTCAACAGCGGCTAGTACCTTTGGGCGTTCGGTATCTGCCGTGATTGCGAAGTCAAAAGGAATGGCTGTAGAATTGACTGCCTGTTCTGCTAGCTCGAAAGCATTGCTAACTTCCCTGGCCAGTGTGGTATCTTGACTTTGAACAAGGTCGTGGATGGATTGGTTTTCCTTGCCTTGGATTAAAGAAAAATATACGTTCTTGATTCCCTGAAGATTCAGCCGGGTATCTCGATGGGTGTTATCGCTGAAACACGAATGTTCATCTTCCTGATCTTGGTTGTCGTAAGCAACGAAAATGCGTTCACCGGCTAGTTCTGCCTTGGCCAGGGTTGCCATGCCAGTCATCATCTTACTCAGTGCTGTTTTATGCTCCATAGCGAAAAACTTATTGCGGTAAGCACCTCCTTCTTTCCATTGATCGATCAATAATTGTAGATCGTCCAGCAACAAGTCGGCACAAAGTTGCAAATACACTCGCCTGCGGTCCTGATTGGCTGCCGTACCACCATCTACAAAATCGGTATGTGGACGGCTACCGGCTTGTTTGATACCTGGTGGGCTTAGGTCTTGTCCCCACAACAAAAACTCAATGGCGTGGTAGCCGATGCTGATATTTTTCTCTCCGCCAGATTCGTTGGCTGCTGTCAGGCTGGCCTTGTCCAATGTCTTGGAAGGCGCATTGATGATGCCTGCGGTCGAATCGATCTCGACATAGTCGATGTAGCTTTCATCCAAAGGCCAGGCGTTGAGTCTGGCTTCTGGTCCTTCTTCCCCTTCGATGACGTCGATGGGGCCTTCCTGAAAGCGGAATACCTCTGTGATACCATAGCTCTCGCGTGCTTTTTTCCAAGCATCCTTGGCCGCCTGATGCGTTGCCTCGCTGGGCTTTGTTGTAAACTTTCCAATCGCCTCTTTTAGCAGGACAGCATCTTGACGAGCCGCCTCATAATTGTCTAAAACCAGGGCGGCATAGTTTTGAATTACCTCCTTTGATTGTTGCTCGGAGGCACAACTGACCATACACATCAAAGCGATTGCTAGAGAGAAAACATGACCGAAGTTTTTCATAATTATTTTTTAGTGATGCTCTAAATTAGAGGTGAAAATGCCAACTCTTCTTATGCATTTTCTATCCAATTAAAGCACTGGTTTGATAGAGCGTTGACGACCTGATGTCTTGCTTTTTGCTGCCTCACTGCCTTTAGTCTTAGTGGGACACTGAACCCATTGCATAGCAAGTGTTCCTGTGAAAAGTGCCAAGAGTAACACTTAGAGACAGGATTGCTTCGCACGTTATACTCTTCAAAACAACTGTTTTTAAAGTATTTCATGCCTTCTATGAAGGTGTAGATAAAAATTTAATGTTGGCTTTGACCTATTTCTTTGCCTGGGGCGTAATTAACGCATTATTTCGGACATTAACAATACCCATAATTAGTGAATAATTACTATTGCCTGCGATTGTACTTTTGTGTTTGTATTCTTGAATCCATATCATGGTGTCATCTATCTATCGCTGGGCATGGTATAAACGGACGAAAGACCGTTTGGTAGCTACTATTATTTCACAAACGCACTTTGATTAAGTACAATTGCATACCTTTGCCCGCATAAACTAATCACCTAAAATTTTGTAAGATGCATAAATTAATTTGGGGATTATTCATCGCTGTTTTGCTGACAGCCTGCGGTGACCCCAGCTCAAACACAGAAACGGACGAACAGTCGTTTATTACACTTTACACCCATCGTCATTACGATACGGACAAGGTAATTTTTGAAGAATTCACGAAAAAGACAGGTATTGAAGTAAAGGTCGTTAAAGCCAATGCAGATGAGTTGATTCAAAAAATGGTCAGCGAAGGGGAGCAGTCTCCGGCAGACTTATTGATAACGGTAGACGCTGGGCGCTTGGTTCGGGCAAAGGATAAAGACCTGCTGCAGGCCGTACAATCCGATGTATTGGAGCAGCTGGTTCCGGTTCATCTCAGAGATTCTGCTAAAAACTGGTTTGCCTTGACCAAAAGGGCGCGGGTAGTTGTGTACGACAAGAACAAGGTAGACCCCGCTGAGCTATCGACTTATGAAGCTTTGACAGATGCCAAGTGGAAAGGAAAGATTCTCATTCGATCTTCTGGCAATATTTACAACCAATCTTTGATGGCTTCCATCATTGCCAATAATGGAGCGGAAAAAGCAGAGGCATGGGCTGCGGGTATGATCGAAAATTTTGCTCGGGCGCCCAAAGGCAACGACCGCGACCAAGTCAAAGGCATTGCTGCCCAAGACGGAGAATTGGCCATCATCAACACCTACTATCTGGGACGGATGCTCAACTCCGAAGATGCTATGGAGAAAAAAGCAGGCGAATCTGTTGGCATCTTTTTTCCAAATCAAGAAGACCGTGGGACACACATTAACATCAGCGGAATTGGGTTGGCGAAGTATGCTCCGAATAAAGAAAATGCCGTTAAGTTTATGGAGTACTTGGTCAGTGAAGAGGTACAAGAAAAATTTGCCAATGCCAATTATGAGTATCCGGTGAATCCAAAAGCCAAGTCTTCTGCCTTGTTACAATCCTGGGGTACCTTCAAGGAAGATCAGCTGCCGCTCTCCAAATTGGGTGAGTTGAATAAGTCTGCGGTTGTGGTTTTTGATAAAGCAGGATGGGAATAACTGCACTTATGGGTAATAAGATAAAGCACTTTTTCAGAGATGTTAACCAGTGGTCGATTTACACGGTATTTCTGGTGCTTTTTATCGCTATTCCCATTTTTGCCATCGTTGCCAACCTGTTTGATGAGGCTGGTGAAATGTGGTCCCACATAGTCCAATATTTCTTATTGGACTATCTTTCTAATTCGATTATTTTGCTTTTGGGTACGGGGGTACTTTGTACTGCGATGGGCGTTGGTGCGGCCTGGATTGTGACCAAGTACGAGTTTCCCTTTCGGCCCGTTTTGGAATGGCTGCTTTTTTTGCCCTTGGCCATTCCTTCCTACATTGTTGCCTACGCCTATGTCGGTATGTTTGGCAATGGCGGTTCTGTTATTCAGCTTTTGCAGTCCGTCGGATTGTCGATTCAAAAAATTGAAATGATGAATCTGGCTGGGCTCATCTGGGTGTTGAGTGTTTCTTTGTTTCCGTATGTCTATGCCAGTACAAGAGCGATGTTCAGTAGCCAGTCTCAAGTCTTGCGCGAGTCGGCCTATCTGTTGGGTGCTTCAGAAAAGAGGTATTTTTTTTCGATTGCCCTGCCCATGGCTTTGCCCGCCATTATTGGCGGATCGTTTTTGGTTTTCATGGAAGTCCTCAACGACTATGGTGCGGCAAAATATTTTGGCATCAATACTTTTACAACTGGGATTTTTCGTACGTGGACGGCCTTAGAAGACCTACAATCAGCCATTTATTTATCTGCCCTTTTGGTGGTTTTGGTTTTCTTATTGATGGGATTGGTCAAGTGGCAAAGAGGGAAAAAATCCTTCAATGTAAATGTAAAACGACAATCTACGAACCAAGGCAAGCGTATCCACTTGCGAGGCGGCAAGAGAAATCTGTACGTCATTTTAGTTTGTATCCCTATATTATTTGGCTTTGTTTTGCCATTTGGTCAACTGCTTTATTGGGCGGGGTTAACCTTTGATTCGATGTTCAATGTCGAATTGCTTTGGATCAGCCTGCAGAGTTTTGGCGTGGCCTTTAGTGCTGCCTTTTTGGTGCTTGTTTGTGCGCTTGCTTTGGTATATTTTGTACAGTGGAACAACCTCCGTGGCTTTGCGTTTTTGTCCAAAATAGCAACGATCGGCTATGTTGTGCCGGGGGCCATCATCGGTATTGGCATCATCAGCAGTAGTCAGTCGATTGTCGACTTTTTTGCCCACACATTTCAACTAAAAGTAGGCTACTTATTTTATGGAGGCAGCATGGTCTTGGTGTATGCCTATGTTTTTCGGTTCTTGGCAGTTGCCTACAATCCCCTGGAGGCAAATTCCCTCAAGCTGGGAAAAAACCTAGCCGAATCTGCCTACCTGTTGGGCCAAAAGCGATTCACTACTCTGGTCAACATTGAATTGCCTTTGCTG
>JBCCSZ010000170.1:0-16493 GCA_039199225.1 Bacteroidota bacterium | reverse complement strand
CAAGCAAACATTTCACGACCAAAGAAAAGCTCACCAGTTCACCGTTCACCAGTTCACCGCTCACCCCCTCTCCCCTACCGCAACATATCCGCCACCGCCTTAATCCACTTCGGATGCGCGTTCAAGCTCTCCACCAAATCGAGTTGTTCACCGCCAGCTTCTTCAAACTCTTCTCGGTATTCGTCTGTAATTTCGATGGTCGTCTCTAAGCAATCAGACACGAAAGCCGGGCAGAAAACCAAGAGCTTTTTGTCTCCCTCTTCTGCTCGATGCTCAATGATTTTACTGGTGTATGGCTGCGCCCAAGCTTCGGGGCCGAGGCGGGACTGAAAGCATATGGTATAGCGATCTTCCTTCAAACCAAGCTTTTCGGCGATGGCATAAGAAGTCGCATGGCACTGTGCTGAGTAGCAATATTGATTTTTGAGCCCGATGGACTCGCAGCAACCCTCCGCCTTCAGACAATGGTTGCAATCGTCTGCCTTGCGCAGTTGACGCTGGGGCAAGCCGTGGTAGCTGAATAAAATATGGTCATAAGAATCTATGTCGAACTTACGGGCATTTTCAACAAATACGTCCACCATCTCAGGCGAATCGTAGTAAGAGTCGATCAATTCCAGGCGTGGAATGTTTTCTCGGCGAGCCAACAGCCGCAGTACCTCCTCATGGACAGAGCCCGTCGTAGCCGAAGCATACTGAGGGAACAATGGAAAGACCACCAAAGAAGTCACCTTCTTGTCGAGCAAGCGGTCCAAGGCCGATTTAATGGACGGACTTTGGTAACGCATAGCCAATTCCACCACATATTCATCGCCCAACTCATGTTGTACACCCTCTGTTAGTTTCTCACCGAAAACCTTCAATGGCGATCCCTCTTCCGTCCACAACTTCTTGTACAGCTTAGCAGAGCTACCAGAGCGAAACGGCGCAATGATGCCACGAACCAAGAGGTTGCGAGCCAACCAGGGATAATCAATCACCCGGCGATCTGTTAGGAACTCCTTCAAATAGCGATAGACGGCTCCCCTGCTGGGATCGTCAGGCGTACCCAAATTAATCAGTAAAATTCCTTTTTTTCCGTGAACAGGCATGTTGTCGAGTATTGTTTGTTTGACCTGATTTGATGCAAGAATAAAACTATCTGGCTGCGAAAAAGTTGCCTGTAGTGGTCAAATTGCTGTCATAAGTCTGTCAGAGGCTACTCAACAGCAAAAATTCTCTTCATTTACAGCAATTTAATGCAAAACGGATTACCATAGCTTGGGGCAAACCCATAAATTTGGGCTTTCACAATATGTGCAAGTTCTTAGATTAAAACACAACACTAAAGATGGACGCCCCTCTTATACTCGTAACCAATGATGACGGAATGTTCGCTCCAGGCATTAAGGCCCTTGTGGAAAGTGCCAAGGAATTCGGCCGGGTGGTCGTCGTAGCGCCCGATTCTCCGCAGTCTGCCAAAGGACATGCCATTACCATCAGCTCCCCTCTACGGCTCAACCGCGTCGATGTATTCGGCGATATAGAAGCTTATGAATGCAGTGGCACCCCAGTAGATTGTGTCAAACTGGCTAAGAATGTGGTTTTCAAAGATCGCAAACCAGACCTGTGTGTCTCTGGCGTCAATCACGGTTCCAATGCATCGATCAATATTATTTACTCCGGCACCATGTCAGCAGCGATGGAATCCTCCCTGGAAGGCATCGACTCCATTGGCTTTTCCTTGCTCGATTTCTCTTTCAAGGCAGACTTTTCCGCCTCCAAGGTAATCGCCCGCCAGCTGATCGGCCATGTTTTGGCCAATGGACTTCGCGAGTCTAAGTTACTGAATGTCAACATTCCCAAGCTCCCTATCGATCAAATCAAGGGGATGAGGGTCTGTCGCCAGGCAAATGCCCATTGGGTCGAGGAGTTTGCAGAAGCCAAGGACCCACGCGGCCAAAAATATTATTGGCTAACGGGCAAGTTCAAAAACGACGACCTGGGAGAAGACACCGATATTTGGGCTTTGGAAAACGGCTACGTCTCCATCGTACCTTCCAAACACGATCTGACCAGCCATGAGTCCATCAGCGGATTGAAGAGCATGGAAGGTCTCAGCCTGTAAGGATAAAGCCCATTCGGATGAAATATAAAATAGATACCATACCCGCAGGCATCCTCATAGGATTGGCAATTCCGGCCTTTGGCTACTTGCTGCTCACCCAGATTTATGACCTATCAGCCAGCCAAGGTTGGATCAGCGATATAGGTCTGACTGAGAACTTCCGATTGCGGACCATGGCCTTGTTGGCATTGGCTTTCAACTTGATCCCCTTCACAATCTTCAATCGCAGATGGCAAATCAAAGCCATGCGGGGTGTCATTTTTCCAACCGTACTGTATGCAGCGCTTTGGATGATCATCTATGGTTCTAAGTTGATCAACTAGAAAGGATGAAATACTACATCATCGCGGGAGAAGCATCCGGAGACCTACATGGTGCGGCGCTGGTCAAGGGCTTACGCCAGGTCGATGCGGCAGCAAACATCCGTTGCTGGGGAGGAGACAAAATGGAGGCCGCCGGAGCGGTGTTGGTACGGCACTATCAAAAGATGGCCTTCATGGGATTTTTGGAAGTCGTCAAAAACATCGGTCCCATACGCCGCAACTTCATCGACGCCAAGGCCGACATTCTACAATTCCAACCAGACGTACTCATCCTCATCGATTATCCTGGATTTAACCTACGCATGGCCAAATGGGCCAAAAAACAACAGCTCAAAGTATTCTACTACATTTCGCCCCAGATATGGGCCTGGAATACCGGCCGGGTACGCATCGTAAAGCAATTCATCGACCGGATGTTCGTCATCCTTCCCTTTGAAAAAGCATTCTATGCCAAACACCAGGTAGAAGTCGATTTCCTCGGTCACCCCCTAATGGATGTCATCCCTCGTTTTGAGGGACAGAAAGATTTCTGTAAACACCACCACTTGGACGAGCGCCCCCTAGTCGCCCTACTACCCGGCAGCCGACAGCAGGAAATCCGCCTAATGCTGCCAACCATGCTCCAATTGATCGATCGATATCCCGATTTTCAATTCGCCATTGCCGCTGCCCCTTCCATTCCACTTTCGTTTTATAAGTCACTTTGTAAAGGGCAAACCGTCCCATTGATCCAAGGAAATACCTACGATTTACTTCAACAAGCCGATAGCGCCTTGGTCACTTCAGGAACCGCCACATTGGAGGCCGCCTTATTTGGAACCCCCCAGATTGTTTGCTACAAAGGCAATCCCATTTCCTACCTCCTAGCCCGCCAACTCATCAAAGTCGATTACATCTCCCTAGTCAACCTCATCCTAAACCGCCCCCTAGTCACCGAACTCATCCAAAATGACTTCCACCTCCCCCGCCTAACAGCCGAATTCGATCGCCTCCAATCTCCCAATTTCCGCCAAACCCTAGCATCCGGCTACGCAGAACTACGCAATGGCCTAGGAGAAGCAGGCGCAGGAAAAAGAGCCGCAGAACAAATGTTTTTGTTGCTAAGTCAGTAAAGATTGTTGTGCAGTAGACAGTCCCCACAAACACGTCAGTATACATCATCACGAAAAAGCTCACGAAATCACAGATCACAAAAAAAACTCACCAGCTCACCACTCACGAAATCACGAAATCACGAAATCACGAAAAAGCTCACAAAATCACAGATCACAAAAAAACTCACCAGCTCACCACTCACGAAATCACGAAATCACGAAAAAGCTCACAAAATCACAGATCACAAAATCACAGATCACAGATCACAGATCACAGATCACAGATCACAGATCACGAAATCACGAAAAAGCTCACAAAATCACGAAAAAAGCTCACCAGCTCACCGCTCACCAGTTCACCCCTCACCCCTCACCCCCCACCTAAAACAACTGATACCCAATTCCCAAACCAAACCAAGGCTGGTTCCGGAAGACCCATTTATCCCCCAGGGATGAAGAAGGCAAATCCTGACCAAACATTAGGCTGATCCCGAATCGGCGGAATCCAAATTGGTAGCCCAGGCCCAGGCTCAAGGCGAGAATATCGTCATCATTGATATCGGGATCATTGTCCGTATTGAGAGCATTGAGCTGTAGTCGGTTGGCAGTTAGAAAGACAAAGATGAAGTGGTGGTTCCGAAGCTCCGGTGCGCGGCCAGGGCGGAACAGGTATCGCTCTGTGTTGTGGCCCACAGTGATTCCCAGATTGATGTCCGAAACAACATTGTTGGTGAAATCCGGGAGTTCATCCGAATTATTACCCATGTAAATTTTTAGTGGAACAGTGATCATGCCGAGCTTTGCGCCCTTTTTGCTCAGTCTAACGCCGTTGCCGATGGCCATTGTCAATCTCTTAGCAGGACCTACTTTTTGTGAATCGCGTAAAATATTATCCAATCGCTCATTTTCGATGACCAGTTTATCATCCTCCTGACGAATGGTGACTCGAAGCGACTCGTCCAGCACATTAAGTCTTTTCAAGGTGAAAATTGGCTCAAATAGCTTGTAGTACTCAAACTCTTTGGTGGCATATTTTCCATCAAATTTATACAAGGTATCTACGCCGATAGCAGCTTCCTCCATCTGTAGACGCGGATACCTCTTCAGCGGATAGCCATTAATATCAAATTGTAAAGTGAATTCACCAACAAATTGTGCAGAGGTAGGTGCAACACTCAAAATCATTAGCAGTGCGAAAAATAAAAAGTCTTTCATAGCTACAGTAGTTTAAACTTAAAATAGGTGCCTAGACAAAATTGCCTGCATCGTAACTTCATCCAGCTAAAAATGACTAGGTAAATGAATACCCGGAAGGCATGCAGGCTTTTTTAGGTGGATTTCCAAGAAGCGATTATACCAATTTTCGGACTTATTACTTAATTGAGATAAAAGTTGATGTAACCAGCCGCTTCTTAGAACTTGCAATTTACACCATAAAGCATCCCAATGCAATGTTGCACAGGAGAAGAATTTAAATAGGCAGTTGGTGGAATTCGCACCACGGTCGAATACGTTTTCCGATGAAAGATTCTACATAGGCGGGGGTTGCAAAAACAGCAGAAAAACGCTGACACTGAACACCGAGATAGAAAAAGTAAAGGCTGGCAGCCCAGACTGGAAAATGATTTGCCTCTGCCACCGAAAAGTTGGTCGACTGCCGATAGCCATCATAAAAAGCATTCAGCTTTTCGTGGTAGGCTGCCATATCGGGGGTCATGGCATAGAGCATCATACTGTAATAGGCAATGTCCATTCCCAGATAGCCATTGCCACAAAAGTCGAAATCAAAAAGGGTGATCCGACCATCAGACTCGAAGTGCAGATTGTCAGACCAGAGGTCTAGGTGGACGCTTCCCTTTCGGCAAGCTGAACGTTCGATCTGTTCCAGTTGGTGGTTTAGGTAAGTCTTTAGCCTTTGCAAAAACTGACCACTGTCGCTGCCTGCGTCCAATTGTGTCTGAATATACTCGAAGGGACGTTCCAACAACTGCACACGATCGTAGGTGACCCGATCCAATACCAAAGACTCTGTCACGAGGTGCATCTGTCCCATAAAGCCCCCAATGCTTTGGTGGTCTTCCAGGGTCAAGTCAAGCTTTTTATTGCCCTCCGCAAAGGAGAAGAGAACCCCAAAACGCTCCCCTTCAATCGCCTGAAAACGTTGAATCAATTGGCCCTCCCGATCTTCTAAAGGATACGAAACCGATAGGCCCGCCTCTTTCAAAGACAAGATGAAACGCAACTCCTCGGCCACCTCCACTTTCGAGCGCCAAGCATGGGTGTAAACCCGAAAGATGTAAGACTGCCTCCCATCGCTCAGCAAGTAAGTATCATTGATCCAGCTTTTGAGCAACCGGCATTGATAAGCCGCGTGGAGGCTGTATCGATCCACTAAAAAACTATCTAAGACCGTTTCGGAAAGGATCGAGTGAGAGGCAGGAAAAAGGGAATCGATTGTCATGCATGGAGCCGAACGACCGGCATTTTTAGAAAAACTAAGGATAAGCAGAAAATCTGTTGCGCTAAGACCCTATCTGTTTACCAAAGAATCCAATTGCTGCTTCAGCAATTCAGAATCCTCGACAATCATCTCATAATTTTTGATTTTCTGATCGACAAATGAGGAGTATATGATCAACTTGTTCTGCAAAACTCGAAAATCGGCATCTTTGGGCAACGCCATTTCCAGAAAATCAGCATTTAGGATCAACCAATGCATCAGCTCATCCAGAAAAAAGGTAACCTGAAGCTCATTTTTGTGGATACATTCCTCTACGAGACCATCGTAGTAATCACTCAAATCTTTTTGCAACTTCAAACCTTTCAATAGTTTGACCTTACCGGAAGACTTCATCGAGGTGTAGGTCGAAGTGGTGGGAACATAATTTTCGACCTGAAGTATTTTTGGCAGTTGCTCGTTTATGGCTTCGAAGTTATTTGTCACCAATAACATCAACAAACTATCAACCTCCTCTTTGTACTTAATGTTGGCGGGTATCTGGTAGTCTACGTATACCTTAATGTCTGATTCCAAATCGTTTATCATGGAATTCATCAAAAGGATTCCTTCCTTCTTTTCGCGCGAAGACTGCGCTTCCTGATTGATGTAAAAGGCTAAGTAAACGCCCAATATGACAGCGATGAAATTCAAGATATGGCTAAGCCACCTGTAATTTTTCTTCATACCGAATAGATTACTAGGACACGAATAAGGCTAAGCTAGAACAAATGGAGAAAATATCACAACCGAATACCAAGCGTCAGGTAAAAACTACGTCCATCCGATGGTAGGATACCAGGGCCTGGATAACCGGAAGCCCGCCGGGTAAAGTAGATGTTGTTGAGCATATTATTGATACCTCCCTCCAATTCCAACCACTTGAAGGAATAGCTGAGGGATAAATCCAACACCTCATAACTTGGAATGATCCCCTCGATGGCGGTCGGGCTGCGCACTGCATTCGTGGCATCGGAAAAATGTTCTTTGGTGTAGCCATACAAAAAGCCCGCCTTCAGGGTTTTCCACCCTAAGTTGAGTCCCACTTTGAAAATCATAGGTGGAACCAATTCCACATCATTGCCGTCGATACCAGGCAGCTGTGAATTGGTGTAGGTCGCTTCTGTCAAGGAGAAATTGGTGAATATGCTCATGGAAAAATCGCGGGTATCCACCGATAACATCCGAAGCGGGTGCCATTCAACAACCGACTCCAAACCATAGATATTGGCATCGGCCACGTTGGTGCGAAAGCGAATGATGCGATCGACCAGATTGTTGAATACCGGATTGGGTTCGCGCTTCAAAACAGCGCCGATCCGATCTTTGTAAGACAAATGATATACACTGATGTCGTATTCCAGAAAATCCTTGACGCGCCCTCTGGCCCCTAGGTCTAGGTTAAAGCCACGCTCGTCGCTCAGGTTCTCGTCTACTACCAAGCTACCGACGTTCACCCGAATGTCATTGAAATTAATGGCCCGATAGTTTTGCGAAAAGTTGGCGTATACTTCCAAATTGGGCGAAGGGCGATAGCTGCTACCAATGCCAAAGAAAACAAAAGAGCGGCTGTTCTCTTTTTGCTCCTCAATGCGCTCATCATTGATGATGTTACCGGCCAGGTCTTTGTAGAGAATCCGATAGTAGCCATCGGTTTGGGTGTTGATGTATTCAAAGCGAATACCCGGTGTGATGCTCCAATTGGGCGTCAGGTTCAAAACGTTTTCGGCGAAGAACGACAGGTTGCTGCTGGGCAGCGTAAAATCCGAGCCTTCCAGATTACGTGGATTGAGGAACTCAAAGTCTGGATCGGCACCATCGTTTCCTTCGCCTTGCCGACGGAGGGTCTTGCCTCTGTAATAACGCATTCCGACCAGAAAGACAGATGGATTGTTGAAAGTCTGGTATTTGTACAACAGGCGGGTTTCATTGCCCCAGTTGCGAAAATCATCTTGCAGAAAATCCCGATTGTCCCCAAAATCCAACTCGTTGATATTGCCAAGATTGCCAATGGCATCGCGGCCAGCCAACAAGCCAAAAGTACGATTGTTGAGTCGCCAATTTTTGGAAATCCGGTAGTCGAGGTCCAAGGCAAAAAGATTCCAATTGACGGAAAACCAATTGCGCTCGCGATTCGATTGGCGGGGATCGGCCTCAAACTGCGCATCGGTCAGTCCACCCGCTTGCTGCGCCAAATACTGGGTATGGGTGTATTCCGGTCGAATCCTCAAATTAGGCGTCAGTTGAATGGCAGCACTCAGATAGGCAGTGTGTTGCTCGATGTTGGAATTGGGTCGCCAGCCATTACTGCTTTTGTATTGATAAAAGCCATAGTAATTCACTTTGCCAACCGTCCCTCCTACGCTATTGAAAGAATTAAAAAAATCAAAGGAACCCAAGGTTTGGCGGCTGTGTACCTCCACCTTTTTATCCTTTGGTCCGCTCTTCATCTTGAAATTGAGCATGCCTCCAAACTGTGTTCCATACTGTAGCGAAGCTGCTCCTCGAACGATTTCGATGCGCTCCACCGATTCCACAGGCGGCGTATAGTAACTCTCCGGATACCCAAGGGCATCCGCGCTGATGTCGTAACCATTTTGGCGGGTATTAAAATTGGAATTCCGGCTAGGACTCAGGCCCCGCCCGCCAATGCCCAATTGAACACCGGCCCCGTCGCTTTCCCAGATGTTTAGCCCCGACACCTTGGCATATACCTGGCGGCTGTTGTTAGAAGCCTTGTTGGCTGTCAGCCGATCTAATTGGATGAGTTCATTTTTCTTGGAAGCATAAATAGCCGTAGCCTCCACCTGCCGTAGGCGCTGAATCCCAAAATCTTCGCTGCGCTCTCCGCTAACAAGTACCTCATCCAACTCCATGTAAGCACTGAGTTGCAAAACGCCCAATTCAATATCTTTATCCGTGATCTTGACCTCCAACACCTTGGGGTTTTGGGACATATAGGAAACGACCAATCGGTAAGAGTCAGCCTGCAGCTTATCTAGCACAAAGTCGCCATTGACATCTGTCGTCGTTCCTTTACCACTTTCCTCCAAATAGACGCTGGCCCCAATCAATGGTTCCTTCAACTCAAAGTCTACAATTTTTCCGCTGATGGAATAGGTTGCCTGCTGAGCGATGCCATGAAAGGTACAGGAGAAGAATAGGAAAAGTAATAAATACTTATGGGTCATTGATCTTTCTTTTGAGGTAGAATCCATTCCTTATGGCGAAATCCCCTTTTTTGTTTTGATAAGTCCACTTCCGGGTCTATAAACAGTTGACTGCGAACTCCGTTCAATGTCACCCGACTATTACATTGTACAATAGGGTCATTAAAGCCCTTTTTCTCGTACACTTCCGCCAGGTGGTGTGCATACTGCAAGATCATATCCGGCTGAGTGCTCATCATTTTCTCTTGCTGCGGCGTTAGGAATTCGTTGTTGTCCACCCACTCCTTGCGCTGGTCCATGCGATCCGTCACTGTAAAGGTGGTATAGCCAGCCTTTTCCATCAGCATCACCCGCCAGGAAAAGCGATAGCCCTGCTCCGTCCAAAACAAGGAACCCGGATACAATAAAAATCGATTGGGTACCAACAACTGCAGCAAAAAATAAGCGAGCAAGGCCGTTTTGATGAAGCTTCGATAAGCGATCCTCTCTGTCTGCCCCTTAGCCACATCCAAGCCTTTTTGCCACCAACGACCAAAGCGCCGCCAGAAAGCTTCGTGCGACTCGGCAGGAAAGAAAATCAGGGTAAGACACATCATAATCCACGGAAACATACCGATCTGAAACAACATGGCCGTCATAACGTGGAAAAGGACAACCCCAGTATAGGCGATCCAACGAGTCGGTTTATACAATAAGAAAAAAACGATGGTTAAATCGTACAAGGCACCCGACCAACTGAATAGGTAAGCCATCCATTCATAATCCAGCAACGGGCCGATGATGGCCGTATCAGAGGCAGAAGGCAGCCAGAGCTTTAGGGGCATCGCCCGAAACAACCAATCCGGATTCAGCTTTGCCAAACCTGCAAAGACGTATACAATACCCAACTGAAATTTGAACATGTTAACCGTCCATGCCGGAACATCCTTCAAAGCCAAACTAGGTTTCAACCAAACATCTATGGACATCCGACGATGCGCCGGCACCCATATCAACAAGAAGCTGAACAGACTCACAAAGTAGTAGTGATTGAGGTAGTTGGTCTTATCGATAAACTCAACATAGGTAAAAAGCAGAAAAAAGCTTAAGGCGCTCAACCTGTAAAAACACCCGAATAGGATGCCCAATGAACTGAGCAAAAGCAGCCCAAAAAGCACATACATACCTGATGCCCCCCAGGGTTGCACCCAGTCAAAACCATAGTAAGTGAAAAAGAACTGCGGTTTGACATACAGCTCCTCAATCCATCCCTTGGATGCAAACCTTATGATGCTCCACGCCATTAAAAAACCAAAAAGCACCCTTAGACTCACTAAGGGCGCAATAGATATATTTTTCCAGAGCAATCCCTCGCTCCATGACGTGTATCGTCGATCAATCGCCATCGGTGTCTTGGTTCGTAATCATGACGCCCATAACGGATGCCATATCTGATTTAAACAAACCAACCAGTTCTTGTAAGCTCAAGAAAACCTCGATGACCTTATCGTTATCTTGTTCAATTTGCTGAGAAAGAGGACTAGACAAAGCAGCCACCTTGTCCAAGCTTTGCTGAAATTTGGATTCGATGTCCTTTGAAATACCTTCTTGCTCAATGCGGTTGAGGTAAGCCAACAAAGAATTTTCCGTCGTGCCGTTAATACCTTCTCCTTTGAACAGGTTGAAGTAAGCGGTCAATCCGCGATCCAACAATTCAACAGAATAGCCTCCATAGAAAGCCTCCGTAGCTGTTGGCCTTGGAACGCCCGCACTCCGCACACCACCTGGAATGGCAATCTTACCATCTCTCAAGAAGCGCTGAAAGTGCAGATCGATTGCATTGACAATCAATCCCAAGGCACTACCTACATCGGTTCCGTTGGAAACCTCCGCACGGAAATTGGTCACAAAGCCACCATTTTTCCATTCATTGTTCACCAGATCGATTTGTTCCTTCATGTGATCAATGAGGTCCGTCAGATAGGTCATGCGGTTGTTGTCCTGTCCAGTTAGAGTCGGCAAGACATCGCCATCGTTCAGTAAAAAGTCGATGGCTGGAAAACCTTCCGCCCCCTTGTTAGACAAGCTACCTAGAGTGTAAGTACCAGAGGTAACATTGCTTTCGACCAACTCAGGATCAATAGGATAAGTATTAAGAGCTACTCTTAAAGCATTGGTCGAGGTAGGTCCCATCTGATAGATGGCAGCATCCTGCCAACTCAACCAAGCAGTTTTCAGTGCAGCACGTACTTTATTTAAGCCAGCTTCATCCGCATTAGCGGCAAATGCATCAGCCTCTGTTTTTAGGTTAGCGAAATCGGTTGCCAATTGCTCGTAAGCAGGCAGTATAAAGTTGTCGGCTATATGGCCAGCCATATCCTGGCGTGCATCAGCCAGTGTCTCCGTAGGACCTGTGGGTCCGCTTGGTGTGTTGCCCTCATCATCGTCGCAAGCAACAAAGAGAGAAGCAGCAACAAACAGAAAAACAAAATATAATAAATTATCCGATTTCATCTTTATTGGGTTTTAGAGACTATCTTTAACAGGATCCATTTCTGGATATGTACTAACAAGAGTAGACTTAGCTTTGTTCAAGCCAGCAACCGTAACATTCCAGAAATTTCCATTTTCACCGAAATCTGTTTCGTTGATGGTGTCGATAGCCGCCAAATCCAATTTGCGTCGTGGGCTGTATTTGATCGCATTGACGAAAGCCCAAGCTTCAGACAAAGAGTGGAATGCTTCACCTGTGTTGCCATCGTTGAGGTGACCAAGGGTCTGGTTGATGTAGTGAACAGCAGTTGCAGCAGTAACCAATTCCAATTGCTCAAAGAGGATGTCACGCTGAGCATCTCTTGTATCGAAATCGTTGTTGACAATTGCTGTACGACCTTCAATGAAAGCCTCCATGACAGCGCCATTTGTGTTCAAGAAAGGATCGACAACGTTGGAGTAATTTGCCCAGTAAACCAATTCTGGCTCACGTGCATCTGGCCAAGGCGTTGTGAAATCCACAGGTGGGTTGAAGTATCCGAAAGCCTCATCCCAGTGGTGCTCCATGTCTGTATAGTTTTTACCATCTCTCAATGCTGTATTTTCAACATCATTTCCGATGCGACCATCAGTAAAGTAAGTATTGAAAATCTGGTTGTACATAACCGTTCCCATCAAACCTTTTTCAACAAACTGGGTGAACTCACGTCCGTTTTCATCAACCAAGACAGTGCTTCCTTTATTTTCGCGAGTGATCAAACCAGCTTGTCCACTTGACGCTGTAACGCCTGTTTGGCTGGCTGCTTCAGCTGCTTCGAACAAACTTTCCATCAGACGATTGTCAAGATCAGGCTGAAAAGTCTTGTCTCCCAATTGCTTGGTAGAAGTAAAAGAGAAAAAGCCATTGCCGTTATCACCTACATTGTTGTAAGCATCTTTCAGGACCTGTGCAGATACCGCATTACCGGCATCACCACCTTGCAGATAAGCTTTAATTTCAGCGACCATGTTCAAACGCTCGATTTGACCACTGTAAGAAACAGTCGTACTACCATTGCGCGTAAAGTCGTAAGTAGAAGGTGTTGTGTCGATCGCTTTGACAGAAGCATTCACAGATACATCCTGAGAAGTCGTTTGATTGTTTTTGTCAACCAATTCAAAAGTAACATTGTAAGAAGTATTCAATGCAGCATTTCCAGGGATGGAAAAAGTATATGTAGCCTCGAAAGTAGTGGCATCAGCAGGAATTGTGAAATCTTCCTCATCGCCTATTTCTGGCTTCGCTTTTACTGTAAGGATACCATCTTCTGCAGCTGCAGTCACGGTAACAGTCACGTCAGTACCTCTCAATCCATCGTATTGAGCCGCCTGTGGCGTTAGGCTAATGGTACCATTTGTTGGTGCGTCGTCGTCATTGTCACAAGCTGCCAAAAAGAGGACGGCACACAAAAGAATCAGGTTTCTAAATTTGAAAATCTTCATCATCAGGATAAATGGTTTAAGTAGATTAAGTCTAAATAAGAACAGAGGCGCAAATATAGATTCTCCCTACAATATTTCCAATCCCACCTGATGATTTGAAGAAATACGACTAACATTAAGTAGAAGACTTACCTAAGCTTAGGTATTCAAGATGATGCTCTGTTTGAATTCCTTTTGAATGATGAGTTGAATGTTGGTTCGTACGATGCTTCCCATGCTTTCACACTTCAAAAAAGCATCTGTTTTGTGGTGCTGGGCAAGTTCTGCCCGTAGTTGATGAATTTTACCTACTTCGGAGATTCGATCCGCCATCATTACATGAAGCAACTTGTTAAGACGAACGCGCGAACTCTTGGCCCGCATGGCAATCAAGCTGCGCTCCTCCATTTGATATTGTCGAACGGTTTCGGGACTCATGTGCTGAATGCCAAGAAAGATGATGGGATTATTGTCTTTAAAATACTGTGGCAGGTAAAAATTTTTCCGTCCCTCGTACGACTGCTGGTCAAAGTCGATGGTCCGCAAGCGAAATTGGGAGCCTTCTATATCCGGGGTAATGTCCACCACATAATTGTAAGAGCGCATATCTCCCAACAGGCGTACAAAACAGCGTTCGTTGAACTTGATGAACTCCTTGGCAATCCGTATTTGATTGAATTCGGTATCCTGCAATTTATTCTTCATAAAGTCGTCTCCGGGAATTCCAGCCACATGCTCTTCTATCAGCGTATTGCCATCCACCAGGAAAGTGACATGATTGGGCGATAGAATATACTCCAACTCCAAGCCGTAGGCGCGGGAGGCATCGGCTCGTTTGACGTAGAAATGATCGTAATTGTCATTGAGGCGGTTGATCACGCGAATCCGAAAGGGTTGTGTATTGCCAAAGGTGCAAAAATCAATTCGAGCAATGGAAAGGTGGTCCAGCACGTCGATGTCTCCATCGGTTTTGAGCAATGCATAGATAAAGGTGAGTGATTTATAGATTTCGGTTTGCTCACTGGCGCTGTAATAGACAGTTTCCCAAAGGGTATTCTCTCCGTTTTGATCGAGCAGGGCCACAGAACTCTCGTAGCGCAGCAGGTCAACATACTGCAAGGGCAAATTGGTCATTCGATTGGTAGACGACAGATAGTCTGCCAATGGAGCTTGAATCTTGAATGGCACCTTTTTCCTGGATGGCAAATCACCTCTCATAAAAATTTTTTGTTTTAAATTATACTTTTATAAAAAATTTGTTTTAAATTTACAACACAAGGCTCTTACCTCGTATATGCATATTTCGGGCAGTGACCAATGAGCGGTCACTTGGATGGCAGGCTTTGGCTGAATAGCAGCCAGAGAAGGTGGGTGGGTCGTTTTTATTACATAAAATATAATCCCACCCTCTATTAAGATATATTCTATTATTCTGGGGGCCGACCAGCCCGAATTTCTCGACCAAACCGTCGTTTCTCTTCCAATATCCATCATTTTCATTCCCTATCCAATTCTTGGCATCTCCTATCCATTTCCTGACCTTAGCAAACCACTCATTTTTTCCTATCTTCAGCTCGTAGAAAAATACCTTTTATGCAAAGATATCATTCGATCGTTTTTGTCCTTTTGTGCTTCTTAATGGCACAGTATGCTTGCCACCAAGGGGCTAAGCCCAAGCCTCAAAATGAAAGTACAAGCTCTGATAGCACACCTCAAATGGCTGACCTATCCGAAGCAGTAACCGATTATGCCAACTATTGCGCTGGATGCCATGGCGAAAAAATGGAGGCTTTTGCCGACCGGCAGTGGGTACACGACAATTCCCGCCAAGGCTTGTTCAAGGCCATCAAATATGGGTACGCCGATGAGGGCATGCCCGCCTTCGATACCACTTTTACGGATGAGGCCACCTACGCATTGGCCGATTACATCCTAAAGGGGATCGAGAAAGTGGAAACGTATCGCTTCGACGACGCATCAGACGATCCGCAAGTGTACCAATCAGAGGCTTTTGATTTTCGATTGGAAACCGTGGCTACTGGCCTCGATGTTCCTTGGGGTATTACATTCCTGCCCAATGGAGACTACCTGGTCAGCGATCGAAATGGTGATCTTTACCGGGTAAAGCCGGATCAGTCAAAAACACTTATCAAAGGCGTACCTGCGGTACTGGCCAAAGGCCAGGGTGGATTGCTGGATGTGGAATTGCACCCTGATTTTAAGTCCAATCAATGGGTTTACCTCTCTTATTCTATTTTTAAAAATGAAGGGGTAAGAACTTTGTCGACTACAGCGCTCAGTCGCAGCCGCTTGGTTGGGGATGAGTTGCAAGACACGGAAGTCATTTTCGAAGCACTTCCCTATTCGACCAAAAGGCACCACTACGGCTCTCGCATTGAATTCGATTCGGAAGGCTATCTCTACTTGTCTGTAGGAGACCGCGGCAACCGGAGTCGCAACCCACAACAACTCGACAACCACTGTGGAAAGATTCACCGCCTGCACGACGATGGCCGCATCCCGGATTCCAATCCTTTTGTCGGGCAGGAAGGCGCTATGGCCAGCATTTATTCCTATGGACACCGCAATCCGCAGGGGGTTGCCAAGCATCCAGTGACCGGACAAATCTGGACCCACGAACACGGCCCCAAAGGTGGTGACGAGGTGAATATTATTGCGAAGGCCAAAAACTACGGCTGGCCCGTTATTTCCTATGGCATCAATTACAACGGTACAACCTTTACCAATATTACCGAAAAGGAAGGCATGGAACAGCCTCTCCACTATTGGGTACCCTCTCTTGGCGTGTGTGGTATGACCTTCGTCAAAGGGAGTCGCTACAAAGGTTGGGAAAATGACCTAATGGTGGGATCACTCCGATTCAAATACCTCAATCGCTGTAAAATCGTCGACGATAAGATTGTCCACGAGGAAAAATTGCTCAAAAACCTTGGACGTTTGCGCACTGTAGAGATGGGGCCAGATGGCTATTTGTATGTAGGAGTAGAAGAGCCTGGGCGGATTTTCAAGTTGGTGCCGATAGAAAACTAGGTCAAGCTTGATCAACAGCTGTCTTTTCGATCAGCTCCATAAATCCTTCAATGGCCTGAATAACGGATAAAACATCTTCTTCCGACCGTATTTCAGCGGATAACCGACGGAAATAATCCGACTGCGGCACATCGCCATAGATGTTTTCCGGCCACTTTTGTATCATATCGGTCAACACCTGGCTGGTATCTTTTCGGGTATCGAAGAATGAAAACACCGGAATTCGTTCTTGAGTGGCGATGGAATAGGTAGAATACGTCCCTCCTACACCGCCGATCAACACAACATAATCAGCTAGATTCAAACTTTTGGTCCACT
>JBCCSZ010000169.1:0-16542 GCA_039199225.1 Bacteroidota bacterium | reverse complement strand
TGATCAATACGACAGCTACCCAGGTACGAGTATGGCTTCTCCAATGGTGGCAGGCGTAGCGGCGCTTTTGCGTTCTTATTTCCCGACACTCACCGCCGTACAAGTCAAAGAAATCATCGAAAGTTCTTCTGATAAGAGCAACGATATGGTCGCAAAGCCTGGAACGGATGAGCAAGTCAAATTCAGTGAGTTGAGTACATCCGGAGGAACCTTGAATGCTTACAAAGCCGTGGAGATGGCGACAAAAACCAAAGGAAAGAAGAAGGTCAAAAAGTCTAAGTCCAAGGACGCTGCAACGCCCTAAGACACTGACACATTGATTGTACACATAAAAAATCCCGGATCGTAAAGCCACGATCCGGGATTTTTTATTCCACCACTAGCAATCGATCAACGGATGATCACCTCTTTGATGTATTCCTCCCCCAATTGTTCGTTGAGTAGAGACAGGATTTTCCCTTTGCTGTAGCTCAATTCTTGTTTGAGCGGTGCCGATTCGATGGTGATGTACAGCTTCTGCGCCCGCAAGTACAGCTGTTTGGTGTAGCCGGCGATGGAAGGCCCCATTTGCTCTGCCCAAATCTGCTCAAGTTTGACCTGATGTAATTTACCTTTGAAGCGACTTTTATTGACAAAAGCCTTCAGTACCTCATTGAGTTTTTGATCATTTTGCTGCTTCATGCGCTTCTTTTTGTCCAGGTGTTAGGATGTGTAAATGCGGTTTCAGGAAACAGGCGCAGCAGTAACCGTGCCTTCGACAACTTGAAATTTTCGATAGTCTGAACCAGAGCCCTTCAAAATATCTTCCAGGCGGCTTTCGTGCGTATCGGTGATGAATACCTGGCCAAATTGCCGTTCGGTCAGCATCTGTATCAATTGGCGGACGCGCTGCCGATCCAATTTGTCGAAAATATCGTCCAACAGCAAGATCGGATTGTCTTTTTTTTCGCGGCGCATCCATTCGTATTGGGCCAATTTCAGAGAAAGCACGAAGGTTTTCAATTGCCCTTGCGAAGCAAATCGCTTGAGTGGGTAGCCTCGGATGCTGAATACGAGATCGTCTTTGTGAATCCCACAAGTACTCCGTTGCAGGATGCGGTCTTTTTCGGCATTTTGCAACAACAAATCACTCATGCGGGCATCGTGCAACTGCGAGTGGTAGCGGCAATCCACTTTTTCCTGATCGTTGGAAATCTTTTGGTAACAAGCTTGAAAAATGGGCATAAAAGCCTCTACAAAAGCCTTACGCGTTTGATGTATCGAGCGGGCAGGCTCACAGATGCGTGCATCATAGGCTTGCAACAGCGGGTCGTCCGAACGCCCTTCAGCACCCATTTGCTTGAGTAGGCTGTTTCGTTGGCGCAAGAGGCGATTGTACACAACCAACTGCTCTAGGTAGCCACGGTTCAATTGCGAAAGGGTATTGTCGATGAATCGACGCCGCTCCTCGCTACCATCGGTGGCCAAACGAGTATCGTCCGGCACAATCATCACGATCGGGAATAGACCAATGTGTTCCATCAATCTCTTGTAAGGCACATCATTGCGTTCGAAGACCTTTTTTTGCCGTGGAATAACCTTGGCCACAATGCGCTCCTTTTTATCATTCAGCTGAAGCATAGCGTCCAATCTGAAAAAATCCGTCCCATGCCGCACCAGGTCTCGATCGTTGATACCAAAGTGACTTTTACACATGCAGGCGTAATAAATAGCATCCAGCATATTGGTTTTTCCCATACCGTTTTGGCCGACAAAAGCATTGAGCTTCTGACAAAAATCCAGGTGCTGGAATTCGTAGTTCTTGAAATTGGTCAGTGATATACGCTGCAGATGCAAGGAAATGTGTTTTGTGACGGCCAAAAGTACCGGATTTCCCGGACAAACAAAAACGCAAAGTGGCCTACCTGATTGTGTCCTCTAACTTTGAATAATCGGATTTTAAGCAGTATCTTTGAGCAGCTCTATTCGAGCGATTGTTTAAATTTCATCTATTCTATTGACAGCGAATATTCGCAATTAATCTGTGACTAATGACGCAAGTAGTGAATAAAGCCAAATCCAGGTCTACAAAGAAGAAGAAAGCAACCTATGACAAAGAAACGCACGTCAAATGGTATACCCTTATGCTTCGTATACGACGCTTTGAGGAGAGAGCCTTGATGATGTATGGTCAGCAAAAGGTTCGTGGTTTTTGCCATGTTTACATCGGCCAGGAGGCAATAGCTGCTGGAATGGAGTCTGCCATCAGGCCCCAGGACGCCATCGTCACGGCCTATCGCCAACACGGGACGGCCATCGGAAGAGGCGTCACAACGAATGCAGCCATGGCAGAGCTTTTTGGCAAATCAACGGGTATTGTCAAAGGAAAAGGAGGCTCTATGCACTTCTTTTCGGCTGAACACCGCTACTTCGGTGGAAATGGCATCGTAGGCGCTCAGATTCCAATCGGTACGGGTATCGCCTTTGCTGAAAAGTACAAAGGAACTGAAAACCTCTGTGTCACCATGTTTGGAGATGGTGCCTCTCGTCAGGGTGCCTTGCACGAGTCTTTTAATATGGCTATGACCTGGAAACTACCGGTCATCTACGTTTGTGAAAACAACCATTACGCGATGGGAACTTCCGTAGAACGCACGAGCAACGTACACGATTTGTACAAGCTCGGATTGGGCTACGAGATGCCTTGCGAGCCCGTCGATGGCATGGACCCGGCTTCCGTTCACGAGGCTTTCACAAAGGCGGCCGAGCATGTCAGATCAGGCAAAGGCCCTTATTATCTGGAAATCAAGACGTACCGCTACAAGGGTCACTCGGTTTCCGATCCGGCCAAATACCGTACAAAGGAAGAATTGAAGTCTTACCAGGAAAAAGACCCGGTAAAGCTGGCGGAAGTACGCCTGTTGAAAGACAAGATATTGACAGAGGAAGAAATCGGAGCGATCAAAGCAGAAGTGAAAAAGGAAATTGAGGCGGCTACGAAGTTTGCAGAGGAATCGCCCTATCCAGATGCTTCCGAACTTTACACCGACAATTACACCCAGAAGGATTATCCTTTCTTGACATAAGGCCCGCCTGGCCTTGAATAGGAAGATTACATCTATACATTGAGTAAACTATGCAATCGTAAATAGGAGCCAGCTCGGCGTTGGCTCCTATTTTTTTTCAACATTTGAGCATTAAATGGAAAGTTTCCTTATTTTTGCGTGGTTTTTGAAACAAATTCGAGAAATCAGACTAAAAAACTACAACTAATAACCGATAGCTAATGGCCCGTAGACGAAATCAGAAACAACAAGACGATACTTTAGTAGATATTGTAGAAGCTAGAGAGAATGCTCAGGACTTTTTTGAAGCCAATCAGAATTATATTCTAGGAGGACTTCTACTTCTCGTTCTGGTCATCGGAGGATGGTTTGCTTACAACAATTACTACAAAGCGCCTCGTCAAAAGCAGGCAATGGAGCAGATGTCTCAGGCTCAATACCAATTCGAAAGAGATTCATTCGCCCTGGCCCTGGAAAATCCTGGTAATGGATTTGATGGTTTCCTTGACATCATCGAAAAATACAGCGGTACGGCTGCTGCCAATACGGCCAGTTACTATGCCGGTATCTCTTGGCTCAACCTGGGCGAACACAAAGCCGCGATTTCTTATCTGGAAGACTTCAGCACTACTGACTATGCCCTCGGAATTACCCGCCTAGGTGCTCTTGGCGATGCACATTCGGAGCTCGGTGAGATGGATAAAGCCATTTCTTACTACAACAAAGCAATCAAATACGGCGACAACCAATTGCTGACTGCCATCTACATCTACAAGTTGGGCCTCCTGCAAATGCACATGGGCAAAACGGAAGATGCACAGTCTACCTTCAAGAAACTCATAGAAAAGTATCCAAATTCCAATCAAGCCAAATATGCTGAACGGTACATCGCTGTTCAGGAATAAGCCCCCTTTTTATGGCAAGCGCACTCAAAAACCTCTCGACATACGATGACTCCAATATTCCTTCGGCAGAAGAACTAACGATTGGAATCGTCGTCTCCGATTACCACAACAAGATTACCCATGCGCTCTACGAAGGCTGCATGGAAACTTTACTAAAGCACGGCGCCAAGGAGGAAAACATCCATGTTGTCCAATCTCCTGGTGCTTTTGAGTTGCCTGCTGCCGCTAAGATGATCGCTGCCCAGCACAATCCGGATGCAGTCATTTGCCTGGGTTGTGTCATCCAGGGTGAAACAAAGCACAACGATTACATCAACCAAGCAGTTGCTACGGCCCTTGCTACCCTAGGAATGGCTACAGGCAAGGCTTTCATTTTTGGTGTGCTCACGCCCAACGACGAGCAGCAAGCGCTCGAACGGGCCGGTGGTAAGCACGGAAACAAAGGTGTAGAGTCTGCCATTGCCGCCATCAGAATGGGTGTACTCAAAAAGGAGTTGAGAGGCCCTAAGAAGAAAATCGGATTCTAGTTCCCTACAGATTGTTGTATGACAGTCCCGTCAATTTTCAGATGGTAAAATTTGATTTACCAGGCATATTCCCTACCTTCAATTTTAGCTTCAGCTCTCGTCCTACACAAAATACCGTTGTTTTATTTGCTTGCGACTTATTGTGTTTAACAAAGTTGCCTTTTCACCTATTGGCACATTGGTAAATCGCAGCCTCCAGTCAAATGGCGGGTTCTGCTACTGATCAGCACAGTAACCAAACTGCGAAGGTAGATACATCGGTAGGTTTCAAAACCGACTCAATTATTTATGCTAGGTACGGCTAATGCACGGCATTGGCCACTCAAAATCAACACTTGATCATGAAAAAACTGACTGTTTTTGCACTCTCCCTATTGTTTGCATTTCCACTTTTTAGTCAACAACTTTTTTTCGAAGCCTTTTCTGGTTACAATCTAACAGCCTACGACTTGGAGGGTTTTGAAAGCCAGGAAGGCTACATTCCACTTGGATTTCGAATTGCTGGTGGCTTCGAACACATCCAATTCGGTGCAGAATACCACAAAGACATTACCCACGCTACCTTCGATCAAGGAGATTTCCGAACAGAATTTACCAACGAATACTACGGCGGATTGATTCGGGCAAATATTTCTTCTCTCCCTGCCTACCGTTTTGGCTTGGTCCTCAAAGCCGGGGCCGGACTGTACAATACCAGCCGACAAAACTATTCCCTGCCCTCAGAGGAAGTCTTGGGCGAAGCCCTGGAATACGATCCACAATTTGGTTTCAATGGAGGTATTGGATTCTCCTCCCCCATCCATACCATCGTGCATTGGGAAATGGGCTATATGTTTCACTATGTCAAATACGACGCCCTGCAGGCTGGCGCCCCAGGCTACAGCGGATTTTACCACTCCTTCCAAGCCGGATTCAGCATCAACCTCGTTTTTGGCAATGTCGCCAAATCCTGCCGAGCCATCATCAAAACGGATCGCCACGGCAGACGTCGAACCATCCGCTAATGAAGCTGGAAGATATAACGATCGAAGACAGCATTCGGAAAGCTTGTCCGGCTTTGCGGCTGGGTTGCATCAGCTGTGCCGTCCAAGTTCAGGAAGCCTCCGAAGAGCTGTGGACCTACATTCAGTCGGTTATCGAAACCCAGTTGCCCCTGTCAGCACCCGCTGCTTTGGGACAGGTCCCCACCATTCGCAGCACCCGACTGGCTTACAAGGCCCTGGGCAAGGAACCCAGCCGA
Source organism: Bacteroidota bacterium (assembly GCA_039199225.1). Taxonomy (GTDB): domain Bacteria; phylum Bacteroidota; class Bacteroidia; order Chitinophagales; family Saprospiraceae; genus JBCCSZ01. The sequence continues at coordinate 10,826 of JBCCSZ010000169.1, read as the reverse complement.
TACCGACCGTCGGCAGAAGCTTTGAGGCGGCGCATTGCGCAAGGCAAGGGGCTTTACCGCATCAACAATGTCGTTGATCTACTCAACTTAGTATCCGTCCAAAGTGGATTTTCCATCGGAGGCTACGACCAGGATTGTATAGAAGGAAGCGTTCGTTTAGGGGTCGGGCGGACCGGCGAACCCTATGAAGCCATCGGCCGAGGGCCGTTGAACATTGAATTCCTGCCAGTCTTCCGGGATGACAAAGGGGCCTTCGGAACACCGACGAGCGACTCGGTTCGGACCAGGGTGCGGGTGGAAACCCAGCGCTTTTTAATGGCAATCTACAGCTTCGAGCCCGGAGAGCCGCTGGAAGCTGCAATGGAGGATGCTGTCCAGTTGTTGAAGCGATATGCAGCGGCGACACAGATCGTACAAAGCATCTTGTAAAAACCGCTTCTCCAAACGAAGCTCCCAGGGGATTTGGTGAACAATTTCGCTCGCTACGACTTATCTTGTAGTGTCAAAATATTCAATCCATTTATGCTAAAACACATACGGGAAGACCTAAGCCCCTACAATGCACAACTGGTGGCTGTCAGTAAGACGCGCCCAGACTCGGCCATCCTGGACCTGTACGAAAAGGGACAGCGAATTTTTGGAGAAAACCGCGTGCAAGAAGTCATTCAAAAACAGCCCGCGCTGCCCGATGACATCCAATGGCATCTGATCGGCCACCTCCAAACCAATAAGGTCAAATACATCGCGCCTTTTGTATCCATGATTCACTCTATCGACAGCGCGAAGCTGCTCAAGGAGGTGAACAAACAAGCCGCACGAAACGATCGGACCATCGATGTGTTGTTGCAGTTCAAGGTGGCCAAGGAGGATACAAAGTATGGCTTCGATTGGCAAAGTGCTGTGGACTTGATAGAGTCGGAGGCGTTTAGGGGGTTGGCCAATATCCGACTTTGTGGGGTCATGGGGATGGCGACTTTTACGGACGACCAGCAGCAAGTGCGCGCAGAGTTTCAACAATTAAGGGAATGGTTCGAGCGCTTAAAGGCAAGCTATTTTTCCGACCAAGCACACTTCAAGGAACGGTCGATGGGTATGTCCGGCGACTATAAGATTGCTTTGGAGGAAGGGAGTACGATGGTGCGAATTGGGAGTTTGCTGTTTCAGTAAAAAATCAGGGGGATAGTACTTTTCGCAGTAGTTTGACCCAGGGATTCCATTGACTTCGTTTGGTCCCTCCGGTTATTTGATTTTCCACCTTATTGAAGGCGTCCTCAATCAGGGCATCGTGCAACCAGCGGATCGCCAGGCTCCATTTCAGCGCACCCAATCCATTGGCTTGCATATGGATGGTATGCTTCAATTCTGTCCGTCCCGCATCTAATTCCTTGATTTCCAGCCAGTGCTTTCCAACAAACTCTTTGGGTCGGGTAAATTCAAAATCGATCCGACGGCCCTTTTCGTAGGCCGTAACAAAATAGCCAATGGGGCCATGGCCGCCCTTTGAGCCCACAGATAAACCTTTGTCCAAGCGCATGGCTGGCCATTGCTCACAGGGCCACACGCGATCGTCCGAGCTGGCCAGGGTCGGCAGCAGAGGTTCCACCTTGGCCTTGGGCTGATGAAGAATCCATCTATGGATATTGGTAACTTCCAATACTCAGAAGATTGGTTGTTATTTGCTGTTGCTCTTGACAAATCGCTCGACCGTTCTATTCTCACCAGAACTCAATTCCAGAAAGTAGACCCCTTGGGCCAACTTGGATACATCAAAAGATTGGCGAGGTCCTCGAAATTGGAAAGAAAACATCTCTTGCCCCAGTGCATTGAACACCTTTGCTTGCAAGCTTTGTTGGATGCTGGTCGGCAGCTCGATATTGACCATCTGGCTGGCAGGTATTGGGAATAGTTCCACGGACAAATTCGGATTCGGACCTCCCACAGACACTACCCCCGTATTGATATTGGTCTTGAAAAAGGAAATGCCCCCTCTGCTATTGCCAACCACCATCTCATAGAAGTTATCCCCATCGAGATTGGCAAAGTCGGCATGCACCTGAGAGCCAATCCGCAACTGGCCATAATCATCGCTCAACAAGCTAAAGGTGCTGTTGGGATCATCCGATAAATCTTTGTAGCGCTTCACCGTACCGGAGGTCGACCCGATGAAATATTCTATTTCGCCATCTACACTCACCGAACGAGGAGAGCTGAATCCAAAATCATCATTACCACGCGTATCTATTCTGCCAAAAAACTCATAGTTGGAGCTGGCACTCAAGTCGGAATCGAAGGCCGCATCCATAAGTGTTCCGGTATTCAGCAACAAATTGACATTGCCGTTGCGCTCTCCAATCAACAAATCGGGCTTACCATCTTTGTTGTAATCCATAATGTGCGGAAAGCAGTACTGACCAACGCGAATATCTTTGTATGGATATCTCACCTCACCAAACACCATCTGACGCCCCGGTCCGGCCGTATTTTCAGCATAGAACATCCGGCCAGTTGACTCCCCCACCAATAAATCTAAGTCGCCATCATTGTCCAAATCACCAAACTCGGGAGACAAATATTGGTTACCTACCCCCACCAAGTTGCTGAACCCCAGCCAATCCGGGTCTTGCAAGGTATACAAAGGTTCTTGCTGGGTTCCGATATTGACATAGAGTTGCAAGACAACCTTGTTGTTGACCACCGGCTGAAATACAAACTCATTGCCGATCACCAAATCCATCAATCCGTCCGCATTGTAATCCACAAATCGAGGTACAGCTCCCGTCCCCAAATCAATCATCTTACCTACCAGCAAATCTTCCTGCCGCAGCTCAAAATCCGGAATGGCTTCAGTACCGATATTTTTGTAATACCAGACATTTTCGATGTCCTGTGCATTCTCGCTATTGGGCGAGACCAGCAAATCCCGCTTATTGTCATTGTCGACATCGACCAAGAAAGAGCTCGGGAAGTTGGGCATAAAGGCTGGTGTATCATCCGATGGAAATTCACAATCAGAACTCGTGATGAAAGACCGGGTCCTAGTGCCTCCGTTGACGCCCATAACCAAATTCGGAAAAGAGACGTCCCCCAAGATAATTTCCTTATCACCGTCATTGTCGCGATCATAAGTCAGGATGGTCGAACCAGCATGCCGGGTCGAAATAATCTCGCGACCAATGACCCCAGAAGCGCACATGAGTGGATCATTGCTCAGGCTCAGACAATTGGTAATGCCACTTTCAAAAAACTTTCCCCAACAAACGTCGTCCAATTCATAGATCAAACTATCGGTTCCATAACCTTCTTCTACCGAATTATTCTTGTAGTAATTAATGACACCACCGCCAACTTCGAAAGATAGAATGTCCAAGTCACCATCGCCATCCATGTCGTCGATAGCAGGAATATCCTGATTGCTGGCATACAATTGAGTCCGATTGCCGTTGAGGCTGGGGATATACAAAATGGAGAAAGGGTCTTGCGGAAACAACAGTTTATCAAAGGCAATTTCATCGTTTACATACTTGCCCTTAAACACTTCAATGCCAAAGATTCCTGGCACCGTCGATTCTGTAAAAATATCCATCACACCATCTCGGTCATAGTCGCGCAGCAACACAAAATCAATCATCTGCGGAAAATTATCCATATACTCCGGCGCAAAGACATAGTCGACCTTGTCGGCCGTTCCCTTGTTGAGGAATGTCAATTCCACATTGCCGGTCCGATCAAAAACAAACAAATCATCAATGCCGTCATTGTTGAGGTCTACGCTTGAAAACTGAGGAGCATTGAGCCCACCGACGGTGGCGAAAGGCACCAACTCTTCATCCCGTTCAAAAAGCACATTTTCGTACCAATCCAGCTTTTGCGCTTCCAGAATTGTCGTACAAAAAATGAGAACAAAAAGGAGGATACCAGAAATGGGTCTAAGATGAATCATTAAATGAATTTTGGTGATCTGATGAATAATTTGTTTATTGATCCTCTCAAAAGTACGAAAAATCAATATGAGAAATTACATCCGCCTACTTGTTCTTGTACTGTTCTGCAACCTACATGTCAATATCTCTGCTCAAGATTCCCCTTCATTGGAATTGGATGATTTCCAGCTCGAAATGCAACAACAATCGGGTAAAGATTATTTGTTGTTTCGCAAAGCAGGTGCGAATGGAACGGCAAAGGTCAAAATTGGTGGAGAGGAAATTTTTCTGTTGTTTGAAAATGGCGTTGCCAAACACCTCTTTGAGGTCAATCAAAAGGGGAAGTTGGTCATGTTGGAATCGGAGACAAGCAATAGCAGTTTTTATCAACTCTATCACATATCCAGCCGTTCACCGGGCAATTATCGGGTCAAGCACATCCCAGCTTGGCTGGCCATCCTTCCGCCCTTGGTCGCTATTTTCCTGGCGTTGATTTTCAAAGAAGTGGTCATCTCTCTATTCATTGGCATTTGGGCAGGCGCCTTTATTGCAGGAGGAATGCGCTTTGGGACCGTCTTCAGCAGTTTTCTGGAGGTCGTTCAAAAGTATGTCATCCAAGCATTGGGAGACAGTGGGCATCTATCGGTCATTGTGTTTTCCCTCTTGGTCGGCGGAATGGTCGCCTTGATTTCCCGCAATGGCGGAATGGCAGGGGTTGTACTGGCGCTTTCCAAATACGCCCGCTCTGCGCGCAGCACACAGTTTATCACTTGGTTGCTGGGTGTTGCCATCTTTTTCGATGATTATGCCAATACACTCATTGTCGGCAATACCATGCGCTCGGTGACAGACAAGTTTAAAATTTCCAGGGAAAAACTCGCTTATATCGTAGACAGTACAGCGGCTCCTGTTTCGGCCGTCGCCTTTATTACCACCTGGATTGGTGCCGAGCTGGGTTACATCGAAGGAGGCATTCAACAGCTCCAGGATTTTGATACATCCCTCAGCCCCTACTCTATTTTCATCAGCTCATTGAAATATTCTTTCTATCCGATATTGACCCTCTTGTTTATTCTGATCCTCATTTACCTTGGGCGAGACTATGGTCCCATGTTCAAGGCTGAGCAGCGGGCGCGTACCACTGGGCAGGTTTCTCCGGCTGCTACGGCTGCTGAAGACGAGCCCAATATGGAAGACCTCACGCCAGTAAAAGGGGCGCCCCTCAAGTGGCACAATGCTGTACTGCCCGTAGCCACCGTCATTCTGATGACCATTTTTGGTTTGTTGAGTACTGGGATGGAAAGTTTGCATGCAGAGTTGAACGAAGCTGGGCGAAACATCCCCATGAGTTGGGGGCAGATTTGGGCCAATATGGGGGCCGTGATTGGAGATGAAAATGCCTCCTTTTTTATGAAAATGGGAACCCTCATCGGAAAATCTGATTCCTACATAGCCCTGCTTTGGGCCTCCTTATCGGGCGTCTTAGTAGCCTTGGTCTTGACCCTAAGCGGCCGCATCATGAAGCTGATGGACTCCATCCACACCTTGGTCACTGGCTTCAAAACCATGCTCCCGGCCCTCATCATTCTGACACTAGCCTGGTCGCTGGCCATCACCACCGAAGAGTTGCACACGGCCAATTACTTGACGGCTATACTACAGGACAGCGTTAGTCCTTATGCCCTGCCAGCCATCATTTTTATACTGGCATCGCTGATTGCCTTCTCAACCGGGTCGAGTTGGAGTACCATGGCCATCCTTTACCCCATTGCGATTCCGACTACCTGGGCGGTTTGCCAAACGCAGGGCATCGCCCCCGACGTCAGCATGGAAATACTGCTCAATGTCATCGCCACTGTCTTGGCAGCTTCTGTTTTGGGCGACCACTGTTCGCCGATTTCAGATACAACGATTTTGAGTTCTCTCGCCTCAGATTGTAACCACATCGACCACGTTCGCACCCAGTTGCCTTATGCGCTGACGGTTGGGACGGTCAGTTTGCTCAGTGGGACCATTGCAACCATGCTGGGCGGCGGATTCCTAATCAGCTTATTGCTATTGATCGTCAGTATAGTGATCCTGTTTTTTATCGTTCTGCGATTTGGCCGACAGGCGGGCTAGTCAGCTGAAACAATCCAGCATTGAGGGCTATGAGGGCCTTTTCCTTGTTGGCTGTATCGATGAGAACGGAGATGTTGCGTTGGCTTCCACCAGAGGAAATCATCCGAATGGGAATGTCTCGAAGCGATTCCAAAACCTTCAGGCCAGCGCCTACTTCTTCCTTGCCAAACGAACCGACGACACATACAATAGTTTGCTCCCGATCAATCTCAACCACACCCAATTGTTTCAGTTCACTGGCAATTTGATCCAGGTGTTTGTCCTCGTCGACTGTCAGAGAAACTGCCACCTCAGAAGTAGTAATCATATCGATGGGCGTATGGTAATTTTCAAAAATTTCGAAAACCTTTTTGAGAAAGCCATAGGCGAACAACATGCGCGAAGAACGGATGCGAATGGCAATGATGCCATCTTTTGCAGCAATCGCCTTTGCCTGGCCGGGCTCTGAACCACCTGCTGCGCTGATGATGGTGCCGGGCGCCTCTGGTTCCATCGTATTGAGCAAGCGGACCGGAATATTGGCTTTTTGTGCAGGCAGTACGCTGGATGGATGTAGAATCTTCGCCCCGAAATAAGCCAACTCAGCAGCCTCCTCAAAGGCCAGTTGCTTGATGGGATAAGTCGGTTGAACAACCCTAGGATCGTTATTGTGCATCCCATCGATGTCGGTCCAAATCTGAATCTCCTGGGCATCAATGGCTGCCCCAATCAACGAAGCCGTATAATCACTACCACCTCTTTGGAGATTGTCTATTCCACCATACTCATTTTTGCAAATGTAGCCTTGCGTGATGTAATAATCGGCTGTCCCCACTTGTCGAATGACCTCCCGAAGGCTGGCAGCAATATATGGTGCGTCGGGCTCTCCGGCGCGGGTGCGCATGAAAGATAAGGCGGGCAGTAAGGCTGTTTTCAAGCCAACTTCTTCGGCATAAAAATGAAAAAGATGGGTAGAAATCAACTCGCCTTGGGCCAATATCAGCTTTTCGTCTGGCTCGGTAAAGAGCGCACCATGGAAGGAACGCAACAACTGAAAAGAATCGGCCAATATCCGGCGGGCTCTTTCTTTGGAGCTTTCTTGTTTGTAGAGGCCATGCAAAAAATCTTCGTACTTTTTTTCCAATACATCAACCAGTAAGTTCGCTTGCTCATCCTGTTTGTCGTAATAAGATCGAGCTATGGCTACTAGGCTATTGGTTGTACCCGATACGGCCGACAAAACGACGATCTTGGCTTGCCCATCGTCAATCAACTGGGCGACTTGTTGCATTCTTTCAGGCGCTCCGACAGAGGTTCCTCCAAATTTTAAGACTTTCATAGTTTGTTTGTAATGGAATGAATGATTGTTTACATAGAAATGCCCGAACGGCGAGGCTCAGGCAATGTCTTAATTGGTTTCAAAAGTTTTAGGTGTTTTCACCATTTACCAAGACGCACCTGAGCATAGGGTCGCTTCAGGTGTTTACTGTTCTTGGTGGTGAAGATTTCGTTCATGCACTAAAGATAAGCTGTTTGATGGAATTATTCATTGAATGGTGGGATTTGTTTTGCTTGCTACCATTTCCTTTCCCCTATCGTAAAACAACAAAATCAGCAAGCCTACACCAACCAAAAGCAAGCGACGAATGCGACGGATAATGCCGAGGCTCAGGCCAACCGTCATGCCATAGCCCAGCAGCTCTACCAACTTTAACTGAGCTCCTTCGGCAACCCCCCACTGGCCGGGTACCAGGAAGAACACGCCATTAACGACATTGACAACGGCAGCAACAAAGAAGACTTCGACAAAGCTGGTGGATGCACCCAAGAGCCACAAAACCAACCAAATTTCAACCATTCCCAGCATGCGCCCCAGGGAATGCCACAGTCCTGCTACAAAAAGTCGGGTACTCCCTTTGGTGTAAGCCTCCTTGAGATTGGTATCTAACAATTGGAGTTGATCCCGACGCTTTTCCAGGGCTTTTCGAAGGGGAGGAATCAAACGAGTAATGGTCAACAACCAACCGCTTAATCCTTTAATTTGAAGCCATACCAAAAGGGCGTAAAAAATGAAAATAAAGCTGAGGTAAACAACACAGCCCCAAAACCAAGCCGTTGGAATATCAATGTAAAAAATAGCAATACTAAAGCCGATGATGTTGAAAAACATTTTGGAGATGTAGTCCAGCGTCTTGTCGATCATCACACTGGGAATACCCCCTGAAAGCGGAACCTCTTTTCGAATCATGGAAGCCCGGGCCGTATCACCTCCCAAGTTGGCAGAAGGGACGATCATGTTGATGGCCTCGGCAATCATCTTCAGCTTAAACAAGTTCGAAAAGCTCACTTTGTGGCCAAAAAACGTCAGGACTTCGTGCCAAGCCAAGGTATGACAAGCCTGCCAAGCCAAGGCCAACAAAATAATTGGCACCCAATACCAACCAACCAGTTGTATGCTATCGACCAGTTGCTCCCATCCCAATTGGTAGACCAGGTAGCCAAATACAGCTAAGCCCAGCACAAAAAAGATGGTTTGTAGAATTTTTTTCGACATACTCTGATCTGCTAGATTTAGATTTCCTGTTGTACCGATTGATTGACAGCCCCCTGGCGGTATTTAGCTTCCAGCCACTTTTTAAAGCGCGCGGCCCGCTGCTCCCAGGTGAGGCTGCGGCTGGTCGCCATAGCATTGGTTTCTATTTGTTCCTTCAAGCTCGCATCATCCAATAAGGCTTTGAGGCCATCGGCAGCAGCTTGGAGGTTGTCTGGCTCTACGAGATAGGCATTTTTTTGATGGACTAAGATTTCCTCAATATCCGGTGTACTGGCTGCAAGTATGGCTCTTCCCGAGGCCAAATAGGGGAATATTTTAAAAGGCAGAACGGTACGACCGTGTTGCAACAAAGGAGCAGCCGTAGTCGGAATCAAAAGGGCATCTGCCGCATACAAATACTTGGAAACCTCTGAAATGGGCTGCCAACCGGGCAGAAGCACATTATCAGTCCCCTTCGACTTGGCGTAGGCTCCAAGGCGCTCCAAGTCTTCCGCTGTTCCACCCACCAGGCAAAAGTCAGTCTCAGGCCGTTCGGCAGCTAAGTCGATCAACATCTCGATGCCTTTTCCTTTTTGCATATTGCCGGCATACACTGCCAGAGGACGATTTGGCTGCAACTTCAACAATTTGCGGGCGTTCGCTCTGCTGAGTCGAGGCTCCATATCAGAGCTGTCGTAACCATTGTGCAATACCAGCATTTTATCGCGGGGAATTCCCACTTGCTCCATCGACTGAGCCGCCACTTCGCTGTGTAGCACCATCCCAAACAATGCGCGCTTCCTCGCTCGCTTAGCCAGCCAGGGCATCGCCTTTGGAAACTCGTGACCGAAGCGACGATAAGTTTCAAAAATAAAGGGCTTTCCAACCAGTAGGCAATACAGCGCCAAGGTTTCATTGCGGGTATACACCAAATCATAGCCTTTTAAGCGACTGTAAAAGACACTGGCAAACATGTGGGAAAATTTCTCCAAGCGATAGCGCGTAGCTGGCAACAAGCGCAAGGCTCTGATTTTCAGATCGTCTGTTACATTGTAATACTTATAAATATCTTCGCAAAGCTGCTCTGCCGACTTGAGATAATAGTCCCAAGGCATCGGAATGACCAACTCGACCGGCAGACCAATGCGGGCAAAGGCACTGGCATTCTTGATGACCTGCTGTGTATTGGTGGTATGGGCCGGATAGCCGGCATCTGAAACGATAGCAATTCTTGGTAGTTTCCCCATTTGGGTCCATATTGAGTTAGAAAAGCTGAATATTTGCAAAGCTCCGATTTGCGGCAAAGGTAAAAAGAAAATTCTTCTATAACTTTGGCAAATGAAAACTTACCATTGGCTCTTTTTTGACCTAGACAATACCTTACTTGATTTCGACCAATCCGAAGCAAATGCCCTACGCAACAGCCTCCTGGCCCACGGCATCGAGCCCACAGAGGATGTGCTTGCCAGTTACCATCACATCAACCGAGCCTGTTGGACAGCCTTTGAAAAAGGTCAGCTGCGGCAAGATTTACTGAATGATCTTCGGTTTGAACGCTTCGTAGCCGACATCGGTTCACCAGTGGATCATTCGACCCTCAGTCGATACTACCTCCAACAACTGGTCGAGTGCCGCTTCCCGGTACTCGGTGCTTTTGAGCTGCTCCGACGGTTGCAAGGAAAATACCGGCTCGGGGTGGTGACCAATGGGCTAAAGGCTGTCCAGCGCCCCCGGCTGCACAAAAACGATATGGTCTCTTATTTCGACAGCATCACTGTGTCGGAAGAGATCGGCGTCTCGAAGCCCCATGCCGCATTTTTCGACCACGCCTTCCAGGTATCCGGCCAGCCCCATCGCTCAGAAGTGCTGATGATTGGCGATAGCTTGAGTTCCGATATTCAAGGAGGCGCCGATTATGGTTTGGATACTTGTTGGTTTAATCCGAAGGGAAAGGCTCGTTCGGGAGCAGTGGTGCCGACGTTTGAGATTCGGGGGCTTGGGGAGTTGTGGGGGGTGTTGAACGGTGAGCGGTGAACGGTGAACTGGTGAGCGGTGATGGGTGATTTGGTGATTGGCCTGCAGCCAGGTGATTTGGTGAGCGGTGAACGGGTGAACGGTGAGCAGTGAGCGGGTGAACGGGTGAGCAGTGAACGGTGATGAACTGTGTAAACCCGCAAGCAAAAAAGTGATTATTTAGGTTCAAATTGTAAAAAAAATAGGTTGTCGAAAGAGACATCAGAACGAATAACGCCAAAAGCTTGCTTGATCAACTT
>JBCCSZ010000168.1:0-16549 GCA_039199225.1 Bacteroidota bacterium | reverse complement strand
TTGATCGACAGCCGCAGGTAGTCTAGCGACTCTTGCAGCTCGCCGACGGTCTGCTTGTTTTCTGTGAACCCCTTTCCCTTGTTGTTGATGTACAGTTCGTTTTGACCGCGAATGCCAATGAGAATATCCGGCCATCCGTCTTGATTAAAATCGTGCGTCAGGACGGCATTGGCTTGTCCCTTCTTGGCGATCTGAAAATCGGCCATCGAGAAATTGCCGCGACCATCGTTGAGTAGCAGCTCATGGTGCTTGGTATCCTCGCTTACAAAAAATAAGTCCGGGCTGCCATCCTTGTTGAAATCAGCCACTGCGATGTCTTCGCTGTCCTCGCCCAGGTATGGAGCCGTATACTCCTTGAGCTGGGGTAAAGACTGGCTTTTCCATTTGCCCTCCTTAAAAATGAACAGCTTATTGGGGCCAAATTCTGTTGCGAGAATGATGTCTTTGTGACCATCTTTGTTGACGTCCACTGCTACGACATCCATGCTCGACATTTGGGTTTCAGATTTTGGGAAAAAAGAAGACGCATTGTCAAATATTCGCTGTGCCGACGCCTCTTTTTCTTTGTTGATCCAATTGTCCAAAACGCCCGGCAATTCGTGATTAAATTGCGTCAGCGCCACCTGTCCCGACAGGCCATTGTTGATGTTTTCCAACTCCTTGGCACGCGAAGGCACATTTGCAAATAGGTGGTTGGTATTTTCCAATAGCATAAAGGTCGCCTTTCCTTCATGCTGCGCATTTACCGTTTGCGCGATGAGCTCAGAATCCAAGGCGCTGATCGCATGGGCATCGCTTTCGCCATAGATCACAAGAACGGGGATGTTCACCTTAGACCATTCTTTTATATAGTTGTGCTTGCTGAAATTTTGCCAAAAGGCGATTTGGCGATTGAAAACTGTGCCGTCTGCCTTGTAATCGTGCCAGGCCGACAGCAATTCTTTTTCCTTTTCCGACAGATTGGTATGGTCCAACTGCTTATTGTACAATTTGTGATTTGCCGACTTGAGTAGGGAAATATTCTCATCAACAGATACCGGATTTTCCGCCTGCGTTTGGCTGTAATACGCCATGTCCAGTAGGTAATCTTCCCAAGGTTTCACCAGGGTGCCGTACACCATTGCGCCTGCAAGTTGGCTGTCTTGCCCGAGAATGGAAGCGACGTTTCCGCCCAAGGAATGCCCAAATAGATAAATCTTAGAGCGATCTACTCCTTTTAAGTTTTGTAAAAACGACAAGCCATTTCGAAAATTTTCCAGCTCATCGTCGAAGGAATATTCCATGCATGGCGAGAGGTTTGAAAATTCGCCTACACCAGGTTTTTCTATACGGAAAACGGCATAGCCTAAATCAACCAGCCCAGCCGTGAGCTGCAAAATTGGGCTTTGTGGGTGGTTGTCGATGGATTGACAAGGGTAACCTTGAATGTAGTAAATCGTCGGGAAGGGGCCTTCTCCCTTGGGGTGTGTCAGATAAGCTCGAACATAGCCATCCCGAAAAGGTACTTCCAGCAACTGCAACTCGTGATTGGGCTTTTTGAAAGGAGGTCTTGCCTGCACCTGCCCCGTGAGGTCTTTCAGTTGTCCATCCCGCAAAACCTTCGCCATTACCTTTTCACCCACCACAAATTTGCCTATCACCTGCGGAATTTTATTGCCATCGTCGAAAAGAATGCCATTCAGCTCCACCAAAACATCATTGGGCTGCAAGCCGAGGCTCTCAGCAGTACTCCCTTTGGATACTCCGGCAATAGCAAAAATAGCCTCATACTCATTTTTTGGTGCCGAGGAGAGCTGAACCCCCAAGTTGCCCTTTTGTGGGATGTTTTGGGCAGCGGCTTGAACAACAATCAAAAATGTTATAAAAAGCAGGCGGATTTTCATCGAGTTTTAAATTTTGGGCCAAAATACAGCGCTTCGATTGGGTAAAATTGTACATTTTTGCGCTCCGGGAGGAAAAATCGCCCATGTGAAAGGGTTTGTAGGCCACCATAATTTCTAAATTTTGGGCTTACTACTTAGTGAGGAAACTACCTGAAGCATAGTAAATCCGATAGTACATTATTTGACTCAGGTATCGAAAAATGATATGAAATATAGTTATATTACAATCACATGATGTTGGCAAAATCAAGGCTGGTATTTTTACTCTTGATCCTATTATCCGTAGGCTGTCAACAGCTTCCCGAATACCTGCTGTCTGATAAAATACCTCCGATAGCCAAAACGAGGAAAGCAAGCATGCTCTCGGCCTTTTTCGGCTTGGACAATGCACTCAATCAAAAGGCTCGGTTGATTTGGCGCAAAGCCCCTGGAAAGGACGGCATGCCCATTGTTTTTTCCCACGAAATAGACCCCGGCACCTTAGATGCCTCCGATTTTCAAATCAAGACCCAAAAGGGTGAAATTCGTACAGTTGAATTTGTATCTTACCGACCAGCCGTGGAAGCATTTGAGCTGAGGACGATTTTGCTGATTGGAGAATATGGTGAGTATCCGGATAACGAGCCTGCAGAAGTGGAGATCGTCGGAGAATTGAAAAGCAGAGATGGGCAGGATTTGAAAGGGCAGAAAATTGCGGTGACCCCCTTGGAGGAGGGGCCGTTTTTGAGCTATGCGGAATACTTCAAAATCGACGAGCAGTATCCATATGTGGCTGAGGGCAACGGTTGTGACTGCCCCAAATCAGAAACCGAGCTGGTGGTCAGAACGGTATGGTCGGGAGGCGTTCGTTCCAAAGAGGGCAAGGAATTGGGAGAGGCCGAGCTGAATAACTTTCATGTGAAATTGTTGCGTCAAAAAGATACCTTTGAAGTCCATCCGTTCCAGATTGCGGATATAGGAGACAATGAAAACAACATCGATTTGTGCATAAAGGAAGTGGGTATACCCATATCTGTCCGAGTCGATGAAAAAACAACCATAGATCCGAGGGATGATTTAAATACCGAGACGGAAATCAAAATTTTAAGTAGGTGGTAAACATTAACATCATCCAAGTTGTGGTTCTTGTTTGATCGGCCAAGCGGGTTTTCGCATTTTTATACGCTATCTGGCCTAGAAAGACAGGGGCGCAAATTGGGCAAATCATCCATTTGTCATATGAAACAATTCACGCTTATTTTATTCGTTCTGGTATTTACACAGCCACTCTTTTCACAAGATGAGGAACAGCGACCCAAGTTTTATCTCGGTATAGCCTATGGTACCAGTTTTTCCCTTGGAGATTTTCAAGCTACAGATATTGGAAACCCCGATGCTGGCTTTGCAAAAAACGGTCAGCGATTTGATATTTACGGAGGGTATTTCCTCAATGAGAAGCAAAAAGTAACGCTGACGGCTGGGCTTAGATACCAAAAGTTTGAGACGGAGATTGAAGACCTGATTGAAAGCTTCAGGGATGAAAATCCGGGGGCTGAAGTTAGTGGCAAGACGGAAGACTGGCAGGTCTATTCCTTTTTGCTTGGCCTTGCTTACCAGGTAAACATCGGTCGGAGATTCAATTTTTTTCCTCGTGTTGGCATTGGTCCCATGCTTGTGACCAATCCTGGAATAACCATCGACATCCCCAACGGAATATTTACCAATAATTTTGAGCGAAGCTCTGAATCAGGCGTTGGCTTTGGCTATGAGTTTGGCATTGGTTTGCGAACCGATCTGGGGAGACACTTTTCACTGCTGCCAACCTTTACACTGAGCGGTGGATGGGTGACGATCCAAGATGTGACCGTGACCACAGATAATATCGGTTTTATGGATGATTATCAGCCCTTTATCCAATCCTTCAATATCGGTCTTTCTCTTGGATATCGATTTTATTAAGTAAATATATTTACCCCCAACGACCAAAGAAATGATCAGAATGAATACTATATTATGGTTGTTTTTAATCCTGCTATTTTCTTGTCAAAACGATGATGGGGTGCGCGAATCAATCGACGAATCAGAGATTTTGTATGTCATGCCGGAAGAAGGTGAAGAACACGAGGGAACCTGGCTTCAGTGGCCACACCACTATCAGTACGGTATTCCGTTTAGGAATGGCTTGGACAATACCTGGGTGGCTATGACGCGAGCATTGGTCTCTAGTGAAAATGTCCACATCATTGCCTACAACCAAGCAGAACAAGAACGCATTACTTCCTTGCTCCAAGCCCAAAATATTCCTCTGACCCGTATTGATTTTCACCTCTATGAAACGGACGATACCTGGATTAGAGACAACGGACCTATTTATGTGAGAGATCGAGACGGCAAGCTGGTGATCGAAGATTGGGGGTTCAATGGGTGGGGCAACAAAACGGACGATTTGACGGATGCGCCCATTCAATTTGATCGTTGCAATAAAATCCCTTCAGAAATCGCCCGCGATCAAGGGAGGACACTTGTCGATTTAAATGCGGAGATGATCAATGAAGGAGGAAGTGTGGAGATAGATGGCAATGGCACCTTGATGGCGTGTAAGAGTTCTATCTTAAATGAGAACAGAAATCCGGGCATGACCCAACAGCAGGCGGAGGTCATTTTTAAGAAATACCTCGGAGTGACCAATTTCATTTGGCTCGACGGTCAGGCTGGCCTGGAGATAACGGATCAGCACATCGACGGCTTTGCGAGGTTTGGAAATGCCCGTACCATTGTGACGATGGATCGAAACGACCTGCTGGCTTTTGATGTGCTGTCTTCTGACATTGATAAATTATTTGCTGCCAGGGATAAGGAGGGCCAAGCTTATACCTTCCTCAAAGTTCCATTGACGCAGCATACGGTTAAGACCACCGACGGTACAGATTTGGGCTACCAGGGCTCGTACATCAATTACTATATTGCCAACACGAAAATCCTGGTTCCCAATTACAACGATCCCAACGATGCAGCGGCAAATGCCCTCATTCAAACGCTCTATCCCAATAGAACGGTCGTGGGAATCGATGTTCGGAATTTGTATCAAAATGGGGGCATGATTCATTGTGTTACCCAACAGCAGCCACTGGAATAGCGGGTAGTTGCTTTGGGAATTTTACAGCTAGAAAGTTTATGAATGAATACCTTCGGTCGATCATTTTGCAGTCTACAGGCGCATCTGCAATGGTTGAAAAAGAGATCATACAGGAATTGTGGAGTGGATATGGAAAAATTGTCCGCGTCGAACTGGAAAATGCTTCGTCTAAAAGCGTTGTCGTCAAACATGTCCAGTTGCCCAGGCATCAAAATCATCCTCGGGGATGGAACACGGATATAGGTCACCAGCGAAAGTTGAAATCCTACCAAGTGGAGTCTAGCTGGTACGAAACCCACAGCAAAGACAGTACGGCCCGCTTGCCTGCATGCTTTGCCATCGAAAGACAAAAAGAGGAAGTCTTGATGGTATTGGAGGACCTAGACAGAGCGGGCTTTCCGCTGCGAAAGCGAGCCGTAGGCTGGGAAGAAGTGGCTTCTTGTTTGGCATGGTTGGCCCGATTTCATGCTGCTTATATGGGAAAACATCCGAAGGAGCTTTGGGAAGTCGGAACCTACTGGCATTTGGAGACCCGACCCCAGGAGCTGGCCGTACTGAAAGACAAACGCCTCAAGGCATCCGCTGCCGCCATCGATGAAAAACTGAATAAGTGTGTCTACAAAACCTTTGTCCACGGAGACGCCAAGCTGGCCAATTTTTGTTTTGCGCAAGATGGACCAGTAGCGGCAGTAGACTTTCAGTATGTAGGCGGTGGATGCGGAATGAAGGATGTGGCGTATTTTGTAGGGAGTTGTTTGAATGAGTGGGAATGTGAACGCTTGGAAGCACAAATCTTGGATACGTACTTTGGCCACTTGCAAAGCGCGCTTGGGCAAAAAAATGAAGCTCTGGAAAGGGAATGGCGGTCTTTGTACCGAGTTGCCTGGGCCGACTTTCACCGCTTCTTGAAAGGGTGGAGTCCTGGGCATTGGAAGATTAACAGTTACAGCGAACGCGTGACAGCAGAAGTGATCAACAATCTTTAGCGATGAATCTAATACAGCTCAAAAATTTAGCGATCAAGGCCGCTCTTTCCGCCGGCAAGGTCATCCAGCAGTACATGCAGGCAGATATTTCAGTGGAGACAAAGGATGGGGGAGGAAGCAGTTATGCTTCGCAGGTCGTAACGGCGGTGGACAAGGAGTCTGAGGCTGTTATTCTATCGCATCTACTGCCCAGTTGCCAAACCTTTGATTTGGCCCTCCTGTCGGAAGAAAGCGAAGACGATGGCCTTCGATTCGAAAAAGAATTTTTTTGGAGCATCGATCCGATGGATGGCACTCTTGCTTTTATCAATAAGCGACCAGGCTTTTCGGTATCCATTGCGCTGGTGGCAAAAGACGGGACACCGCACATCGGCGTTGTGTACGATCCCAGAACAGATACATTGTATCACGCCATCAAAGGGGGTGGGGCCTACTGCAGCGATGTACCCTGGCAAATAAAGCATGCCAATGACCACCTGACGTATGTGACGGATCGAAAGCTGAAGGATACACCTCGCCTTGTAGAAATACAACAGATACTAGATGAAAAGGTGGAGAAGTTGGGTTTGAATGGAATCAGAGAAATATCGGGTGGGGGAGCGGTGTTGAATGCCCTACTGGTGTTGGAAAATGGCCCGGCTTGTATGTTGAAGTTTCCCAAGAAAGAAAGCGGCGGTGGGAGCATCTGGGATTATGCTGCTACGTCTTGCATTTATCGGGAATTGGGATTACCCGCCACCAATTTTGCGGGAGAAAGGCTGGATTTGAATAGAAAGGACGGCACCTTTATGAACCACCAAGGTGTCTTTTTTGACAACAGCAGAAAAGTCTGAACGGATGCAATTGATTTTTTCAAAAATACAGGAAGGAAAGCTCGACGAGTCGATCAAGCAGCGCAACAACTGGTCGTTGCGATTCATCGCTCTTTGAGCTTTCAACCTATCATCTGGCCAGTCAAAAAGGTAATGCACCAAACGATAATTAAAACCTAATCAAAATGAAAGTTACAGCTGAAAAGAATGATAAAATTGCAAAGATGACCTTTGCATCTGTTTATCCACATTACGTCAATAAGGTGGAAAAGAAAGGTCGGACCAAAGAGGAGCTACACCAAGTCATTGAGTGGTTGACCGGATTTGATGAGAATAAATTGCAAGGGCTCATTGCCGAGAAGGCCACCTTTGAGACATTTTTTCAAAAGGCCACCTTACATCCCAATGCCCACCTGATCAAGGGTGTCATTTGTGGTTATCGAATTGAGGAAATAGATTTTGAATTGACCAGACAAGCAAGATACCTGGATAAGCTGGTCGATGAATTGGCCAAAGGCCGTAAGATGGAGAAAATCTTGCGGAAGGATTCATAAGTCCATCCATCTTATACAAGTTTCAATCCCCACAAGAAGCACAGAGTTTGGAGGGAAAACAGATAAGTTTTTATCAAATTGACTATCGAACCAAAGAAAAAGCGTTCGTCAGCAAACCGCATGCTCACAACCACTATGAAATCTTTTTTCTAGAGCAAGGAGCGGCTGATCATTTTATAGACTTTCAGCAGTATCCAATCCTGGATCATTCTCTTTTTTTAGTTTCTAAAAATCAAGTTCACTACATCACGGCGCAGCCCCATACCTATAATTTTGGATATGTTATTTCCATTGGTTCAGAATTGGTAGAGTTGCTCGACAAAGATTTGTTTTCCCTCTTTGGATCGCCAACCCAATCTCCTGCCTATCAAATCACCAGCCATCCATTTTTTTCCTCCGTCTTCCAACAAATAAAAAGTGAGTTGATGGAAGAAAAGCCCAAGAGACTCCGTATTGTATTTGATCTACTCAAGGTATTGCTGACCTATGTTTGGAGGGCCTCCGGGAAGCGGCAGTCCGTCCGAAAAAAGAGCGAAGCTACATTTTTAAAATTTACCGCCTATTTGGAGGATCATTTCACCAATATTAGATCAGTAAAAGAATACGCCAAACTGATGCGCCTCACTACGGGGCAGTTGAATAGAATTTGCAAGGCCAACTGCAATCAAACGACGCTGGGCTTGATTCACCACAGAATAAATTTGGAAGCCAAAAGAAAAATCTTCTTCAGTCAAGATCAAATCAAAGAAATCGCCTTTCAATTGGGTTTTGAAGATACGGGGCATTTCAATAATTTTTTCAAAAAGCTCAATGGTCAGTCGCCCATAAAGTTTAGAGAAGAAATGCATCAAATCTTCAATTGAATCGTCCAAGTTGACAATTCAATTGACTTTGTCCTGCCTAACTTTGTACCATTCATTCACCTTTTAAACTATAAGACTATGAATGGTTTAAAAATATTCCTCCTGCTTGGTGGGATGTTGTTTACATTTTCTTCCTGTGAGCAAACAGCCAACGAGGAGGCACTGGATGCTACAGAGAAAAAGGCATTGGTTTCAACGTTTATTCAGCTCATGGAAAACAAAGCCTTTGACCGTTTTGGAGAGGTCATCGCCGAAGACTATCGGCAGCACAGTCCGCTGGTTGAACAAGGTTTAGAAGGCATTCGAGCGGGCGCTTCGTGGTTTTTGACGGTGTTTCCCGACCTCTCAGCCAACATAGAGTCGGTGGTTGTGAAAGACGATCTGGTTGTTGCGAGAATCACTTGGACTGGCACCCACAGTGCTGAGCTGTTTGATATTCCAGCCTCTGGCATCAAGGCCACATGGACCGGCGCAGATTGGTGGCGCGTTGAGAACGGAAAGTTCGTAGAACATTGGGATGTGGTCGATTGGTCTGCTGTGATAAAGCAAATTTCTAAAAAAAAGTGATGAAGAATACAGCAATAGTTCAAAACTTTTATGCTCATCTAGCCAAGGGAGATCGCGAAAATGCCTACAAACTTTTGGCGGATGATTTTACTTTGAAGCAGGCCGACTCTTTGCCATACGGTGGCGGATACCGAGGCCCAGAAGCATTGGTCGATTTTTTCAAAAAGTTCAATGCTTACTGGCAACAATTTGAAACGCTGACAACCGCATTTTACGAGTGTGAAAATAAGGTTTTTGCTGTGTCTACCATCCAGGGAAAAAATGTCCTGGATAAATTAATTGAAACGGAAATGATTCAGATTTATCATGTAGACAATCAGAAAATAGTTTCTGCTCAACCCTTTTACTTTGATACAGCCTTGTTGTTAAAGCGATAAAGCAGCCTGTGGCAGGCGGGAAAACAAAAAAGCTTGTAACACTTTGTTACCTCCTCAGTTTATGGCTATCTTGATCGCCTTACCCAAAGGTCCGTAAATGGGGCTGAGGGTTATTCAAACTTGAAATCGAATAAGTTTGCGTAAGAAAATTGTTGTAAGTGATAAGGCGAAAAAGTAAGACCATGATAAAAAAGATTTTCCTGATTGTTCCATTGATTGTTATTGTTTCCTGTAACACAGAAAAAGTGAAAGACTATTTATACCAATCGGACAAGGTTGTTATTTTCAAAGATCGGATCGTGCAAGGCGACAATACGGCTGAAGTCGTTTCTCCAACCCATTTAAAGTCCAATTACAAAAGTCCGGCGAGCACTACTTTTTCGAGACTGATCAAATTCAAATTCAGCATCAACGAAAAGGACAACGAGCTCCCTCCTGGTGGCGACCATTGGCTCATCATTGGCGAAGAGCATGAATCACCTGTCATTCAATTTGGTGAAAAACCTGCGCCTTTTCCAGACCAACCAGAAGCTTATTTGCCAACAAATTATGCATACACTTTCAAGGTCGATGTATCTCCCGTGCTGCAGCAGTTTGAAGAAAAGGGGTATTACGAATCGTACAACGGCTCTAAGATTGCCAAAAATGATTTCAAAGGATTTTACATTGCTGGTGGCTCCGAGCCGCTGACCTGGGACTTTGTCAACCTGGACAATAATGGCCTAAAGCTACGGCCAACCGACCACCCCAATATTTACAGCCTAAGCGTCAAATTAAATCCATACAATGAAGAAGCGGAAACCGATAAAGAATGGAAGCTCAGCGAGGATATTTCCATGAAGGTGAAATATGTTTCAGAGCAGCCGATCGTGGATGCCTTATTCAATTTATCGCTTGAGGAGGCAAGGAAAAACATAGAATCGGACAGCACCTTACGGACGGGTGCCAAATGGGGAGGAGTTTGGACAAGGGATGTGAGCTACAGCATTCTCCTGGCCTTTGCCTACCACGAACCAGAGGTGGGCAAAATCAGTTTGCGCAAAAAGGTTAAACGAGGAAGAATCATCCAAGACACTGGCTCGGGAGGTGCCTGGCCGGTTTCCTCGGATCGGACCACCTGGGTGTTGGCGGCCTGGGAGATTTACAAAGTGACTGGCGATCAAGATTGGTTGGATGAAGTATATCCCATCATCAAGAATACCCTAGAAGACGATTATAAAACCCTCTACGATGCCAAAACAGGCATGTATTCCGGCGAGTCGTCTTTTCTTGATTGGCGCGAACAGACCTACCCCAAATGGATGGATAATAAGGACATCTACGTTTCGCAGAATTTGGGAACGAACGTGGTGCATTACCAGGCCCATCGCATATTGGCAGAAATGGCAAAGCTGAAAGGGGAGCCTTACGAAATGTACGAAGAACGGGCGGCTGGCATCAAAAAGGGCATCAACGATTATCTCTGGATGAAAGACAAGGGCTACTATGCGCAGTTCTTGTATGGGAGAGACGATCTGGTCCAATCGCCCCGTTATGAGGCATTGGGTGAGGCATTGGCTATTTTGTTTGGGGTGGCAGACGAAGAACAAGCCAGCGCCATTATGGCCAAGTCTCCACTAACGGAATACGGTGCTACTTGCATCTATCCTCAAATACCTGGCATTCCTCCTTATCACAACAATGGCATCTGGCCATTTGTACAATCTTACTGGAATTGGGCGGCTGCCAAAACCGGTAATGAGGCTGTCTTAAACCACGGATTGGCCAGCGTATATCGGGCAGCGGGATTGTTTCTGACCAACTACGAAAACATGGTTGCTGCGACGGGTGACTTTTTAGGAACGGAAATCAATTCACACCGGATGCTGTGGAGTATGGCTGGAAATCTAGCGATGGTTCATCGCGTGTTCATGGGAATGGACTTTCAGAAAGATGGACTGTACTTCAATCCCGTTGTACCAAAAGTCTATGGAGGCACAAAAACCCTTTCGAACTTAAAGTACCGCAATGCTGTATTGAATGTTACCGTCAAGGGATACGGCACCCAAGTCAAGTCTGTCCGCATCGATGGTCAATCGGCCGAAAAAGCCTTCATACCCACCGATTGGTCGGGGGAGCACACCATTGAAATTGAGCTGGCGAACAATGAATTTCCACATCAAGACATCAAGCTCGTCGAAAATCAATTTACGCTACCAACCGTTTTGGCTTCCAAGGAAGGCAATCTATTGAAATGGCAGCCCATTAAAGAGGCACAAGAATATACTATCTACAAAAATGGTAAATTCCTACAAAAGACAAAGACGCCACAACTGGAAGTTCCCGCTGAAAAGTATGCTTCCTACACCATCAGCGCACTGGATAAAAATGGTTACGAAGGATTTATGAGCGAACCCATCATCTTTGCCGAAAACACCAAGATAATTCAGTTTGAACAATTTGCTCCACCCTCCAAGCTACCATATACCAATTTTTCAGGTGATGGATTTGTAGAAATCAGCACCACCAAAAACAATACCCTTGAGTTCAATGTCGAAGTTGAAAAAGCAGCCGACTATTTAATCGATATTCATTACTCAAATGGCAGCGGCCGTTGGAACACCAATAACAAATGTGCCATCCGAAGTTTGAGTGTCAATGGGCAGTACGAAGGCGTATTAGTCTTTCCACAGCGAGGAAAAGACGAATGGTCAGAATGGGGCTTTTCCAATAGCCTTAGCGTCCCCTTAAAGTCAGGTTCAAATAAATTAAAACTCCATTTCGAAGATTGGAACAACAATATGGATGTCGATGTGAATACGGCCATGTTGGACTATTTGAGGGTTATCGAGAAATGATGGGGTGGTGGTGGGTTTGTTTAACGGATAAAACTTTGGATAAGGGCTAGAAGATTCTGATTTTATCTATCTAAGAATCTAGTATTTTTGAACTACTAAACCTAAATGTAATGCACGAATATGAATTTTATTTAGCCTTGTCCCCCAATACCACCAGCATTGGTGGTTTTTTACAGAAAGGTATTCACATAGTCATGCCGCCTATTTCTGGACAGCCTCCAATAACAAATCCAATTACAAGCGATAAGAAATTAGAGCTGGTCAGAGCGGATTCCCCAACAGTTGGTAGCGATGCTAATAATCAAAGGATTGTATTGGATTTGACGGCTTATGTCCGTGAGACAGATGACAATGGTAATACTGAGTCACCTAGTGATAAGATCGCAGATGTCGTCAGAATTAAATTTCCTGAAGATGTGAGTAATATCAATTTTGATCAATATATCGGTCGTCTAACCATCATAATACTTGATGGCAATGGGGCTATAATCGGTACTCATATAATTACCAAAAGCGGAGACGATGATGATCCCGATGATTTGATTTTTCCCGATATGCCTGTAGAATTTCCGTAAGGATTGGTTTGCCTAAAATCAGCCCCCACTGCCTACACTTAGCCAATGGGAGCTGATTGCTTAGGTTAATCGCAGGCTGTCGTTCGCTCAATGTCGCAGTAAGTCGCCCACCAAGGATTGAACTGGTTGTCCTCTGCGTCATTACTCATCGCCAGGACCGTCTCTACGTCGTCGCCGTAGCGCAGGTGCATGTGGATGGGGTCGCCGTGTGGGGAGCGCGATAGTACGTACTTGTACTTCATGCAATCACCGGAGAAGTCTTCCACTTTTTCGAATACATCCCAGATGGATGTTTTGGATGCTGCGGGATAGTAGTGAGGGTCGGGCCTGCTGCCGATGAATTGATAGCCACATTCGGCCAACTTTTTTTCCAAGTTGCTGTGGTCAAAAAAGGTCATTTTGGTTAAAGAGCCTTTTTCGTCGCTCGTCTCTAGAATGAGGCGGCCAGGGTTTCGTGGGTCATTTTGTGACATGGAGTCGCCTGGGTTGAGATGAAATTCACCATTCATCGTTAGATAGGTAAATGGTGGCTTTTCGGCCTTGTTGTCATAGTGGCTGTGACCGTCGCCTCGTTCGCCTGGTGCATGGGTATGACCTGCTGCATCCTCCGAGTCGTGCGTATGGGTGTCTGGGCCGTGCTCGTGGCCGCAACTCATGCACAGGGCTAGGATGCTTATGCAAAGGAAGAATGGCAAGAATTGTTTCGTGGATTTCATTTTGTGATTTTTGTTTACGATTAAAAATTGTAATTGACACCCATCATGAAGTTTCTCGTTGGGGCGGGCGTTAAAATCTGTGATCCTGGACCACCGAATACTACTTCAGAGTAGATGGAGTTGAATAGGTTGCGTACTTCTATAAAGACGCGACCTTGGTTGGACGATTGTTGGTTGAAGTTGAAGAAGAGAAAAAGGTTGGTGACGCTGTACCCATCATAGCCTGCCGTATTGACTGCATTTGAGAAGTACGATCCGACATCTCTAAAAAGCAAGCGCGCTCCCAATCCGTTTTGCAAAGCATAGGATACATCAAATGTCGCTATCGATTGAGGGACGTTGGTAATCTCTTTGCCCTCTAAGCTCTCCTCTGGGTTGTTTTGGATTTCAGTATCTGTGTAAGAGTATGTTCCTCTGATGCGTAGACCTTCCAATGGAGTGATGACCACCTCAGATTCGATACCTCTCCGCGCGGTTTCTCCGATGTTGACAAAGTCGCCAGAGCCTGGAGGATTCTCAAATATTTCATTGGTGGTATTGAGTATCCATCCGACGACGTCAATCATCAACCAGCTGGTGCCTGTATACCTGGCGCCCAGTTCGTATTGCCACAGAACAGATGGGTCGAGGTCACTGTCGGGCTCGTACTTTAAGGTGCTGTTTGGCAAGGTGAAACCTTGTGATACACTTGCTCGCAAATCGAGTCCTTCAGCAATGGTAGACCGAAGGCCAATTTTGGGACTTAGATTGGAAAGTGTACTCATGTCGAGGGAAAAGGCAGTAATGTCGGGATCGCTGTTGGTGAAAGAGCCGAAATATTGATCGTAGCGTACACCAACCGACATCCGCAGGAATTTGCTGAAGTTAAATTCTCCTTGACCAAATAAAGAGGCGGTTTGCACATCGAATTGTCGATCGAGGAATAAATCACCACGTACGCGATTGCTTGACTGCCAACGCATGCGATCTGTGCTCTCGCTGTAGTATTCAGCTCCGGCGATCCAGTCGACTCCGACGGTCCCGAGCTGACTGCGGCCATTGAGATTGGCACCAGCTGCGTAGACGTTTCGGGTGTTGAATCGTTCTGTCTGTCCGCCCGGTGTGAATCCGAATTTCGCAAAGCGCGTAAAGTCTTGCTGCACGGCATAACCAAATATGAGCATCCGAAGGTTGTCGCTAAAACTATGGTTGATGTCCAATCGCTGCGAGTAAAATTCTTTGGCGCCGCCATCGTTTTCTGCATTGGCATCTTGCTCTGTTCTGCGGTCTTCATCTTCTACTTGTTCTAGGGAGATGTAGCCGGCAGCATCCCATTCGCTTGAGTGGCCGCGCAGCGACAGGGCTACATCTGTCTTATCGGAAATCTTATATCCAATGCGACCGGTGACATTCCCTCTCAGTTGGTTGGAATTGTCGGCATAGCCATCAGACTGGAATAGCTGGAAGGCCAAATTGGTATGTAGCTGTTGACCTGTTTTTTCAAGTGGAATTTCTTTTCCGAGAACATATTGTGCATTCAGGGTATTGAAGGACCCACCACTGAGGCTGAAGTTTTGGTAGTTGCCACCTTTGCGCGTTTCCAAGGCCAGCGTTCCTCCTTCAGCAAATCGGCCATACAAAGCGGAGGATGGACCTTTGTACACTTTTACACTTTCGAGATTGAGTGGGATGAGAACATTGAGGTCGGCATAGCCATCCGAGTGGCCTTCCGCTTCGTTGAGCGATACACCATCAATTTGTGCGCCTGCTTGTCCTTCGTGACCTGCACCACCAAATCCTCGGATCGAAAATTGATCGGCAACGCCTCCCTGGCTATATGCTGCAAGGTCGACACCTGGTATTTGTTCGATGATGCGGATCGGTAGATCGACATTGAGTGTTTGTATATCATCCTGACGAATCTCATTGACAGTAATCGTTCGGTTGGCAGGGTCTAAAGCGGCACCTGCAACATAGATTTCGGTCAGTCGAATATTGGCTTCTTGTAGTCGAATGTTAAATGTTTTGGCATCACCAGGACTCAGACTGATGCTTAGGGTGTAAGTTCTGTAACCAATGGAACTAACGACTAAATTGTATTTTCCAGATGGAATATTCTCTAGTATGAAAGCGCCATTGGCATCCGTACTCATACCTTTAGTTGTACCTTCCAAGGCGACGTTGGCAGCTTCTAGCACTGCACCGGATTCGGATAGTACGCTACCTTTTATGCTTGCATTGTCTTGGGCATTAACTGCTAAAAATATCAATAAAAAAGGCAGTATTAATAGATGTCTAGTATGATAGATGAATTGCATTTTTTTGGTATTATAGCTTTGGCTCAATAAGCACCATGTCTTATTATTCAAGCTTACTTCTGTGTTGAACGAAGTCTCTAGCTGCCAGCTCACGCAAAGCGTTTACTTAGCCAAAGCTTTATGATTTGAGAATTGCTTTCGTTCTTTAATCCGAATCCAAAGGGATGTGATGGACCTATGTAGATTTTCTACAAGATCATCGAATGCATGCCTAACCCATTGGGCATTCAATGTAGACTGCCAGGAAACGGATCAAAACCAATAAATTTGAATTGCGGTCGCGAGGACTGCAATTTGACATTTCACTGAGAACCTGTCCAAAGATTTTTTACCGTGTGAAAACAGCTATTTTTTCCCAAATAAAACTTATTCTAAAGTTCATAGCTGGGCTACGGCCACAACAACCCATCATGCTGACAGGCAGATAGCGTAGCATCATACAAAAGAGTGTTTTGCAACAATAATCGTAAATAATTTCTAAACAGATTCTAAACCAATTCCGGTGGGTCAATAAGGGTACGTATGTACAGAATGGACAAGAATACTTCTCGATGATACGGCCTATTGTTTTGCGAAGTATCGATAATGGGCCATTTTTTATCATCTAAAGTATATGGAGAAATGAGATGTAATTTTACAGCTGATTTGGATGACTGATGAATGGGCAATACATGTATGTCTAAATCACAAGTCATTTGAGCTGCCAGTAAGAAATCGTGGCTGTGGGATAAGCCTATCGTATAATCAGTATGTGATGCAAATGTATGATTGGGGATTTCATCGTGGCTCAATAAGTGAACCACCTCTAACGTACAACGATATAAGAGAGGTGACAACAGGACGCACAGTAGTCCTACGATGTAATATTTCTTCTGGATTTTGATTGATAGTATTTTAACGAATGATCAAAATATTAACACAATTTTGTCCAGGCACTTACAACACAGGAATGTCAGCCGTTTTCTGA
>JBCCSZ010000167.1:0-16651 GCA_039199225.1 Bacteroidota bacterium | reverse complement strand
GCCGTGTCCTATTATAGACAAAATCGAAATGGTAAAGCGCGCTAAACCCAGCTCGATTCACTCAAATGTCCCCTTTGGGCTTTCTACAGTCCAGGTTTGGGTTGGCGAAGCTGTATCTATGCACAGCTTCAAAAAGGAGGTAGCTTTTGGGGCTACCTAGAGGGCGGGCTCCCACCCTCCGACAGAAGTCTAACCAAGATTTTAACAAAAAATACACGAAAATCTATCATTCACACTTCCCCCGACCACCAGCACTCACAAAGAAATCCCCCTCTTCCAAGGAATAAAGTCGTCCTGCCCCATATCCTCAGCTTTTGTCGTCTTACCATTAGCAATCTCTATAAGGAAGCGCAACAGCCGCTCGCCCTCACTTGCCAAATCTGTACCTTGTGTGATGATGGCTCCGGCGTCAAAATCGATGAGGTCAGCTTGTTGTTGTGCCAGACGACTATTGCTAGACATTTTGACAACCGGACAGACGGGATTGCCAGTGGGCGTACCCAGTCCCGTTGTGAAGACAATCAGATTAGCTCCCGACCCAGCCAGTCCAGTGGTGCTTTCCACATCGTTGCCGGGCGTACACAGCAAGTGTAACCCACTACTCGTAGCTTGCTCCGTGTAATCCAAAACTGCCGCAATGGGAGCCGTACCACCTTTGCGGGCCGCACCAGCAGATTTTATCGCATCTGTGATCAAGCCATCTTTGATGTTGCCAGGAGAAGGGTTGTAGGAAAAGCCAGAGCCTACTTGCTCTGCTCTCAAAGCATAAGTCGACATCAGCTTATTGAATTTTTCGGCGGTGGAACGATCTATACATCGATTCATCAATTCTTGTTCGACACCATTTAACTCCGGAAACTCTGATAGGATGCTCTTACCACCTAATGCCACTAACAAATCAGAGCAATAGCCTAATGCTGGATTGGCAGAAATCCCACTGAACCCGTCAGAGCCACCACACTCCAAGCCGAGCGAAAGATGGGACAGCGGGGCTGGACGACGCTCTTGCTTATTGGCGAGCATGCAACCTGCAAAGGTTTTCTTCACTGCATCCGCAATCATAGCATACTCAGAATCAACAGCTTGTTGTTCGGTAAAGTATATGGGTTTTTGTGAAACGCCTACTCGATCTAAAGATTGCTTTAACAGCTCGATCTGAGCGTTCTGACAACCTAGGCTTAGGACGGTCGCGCCGGCGACGTTGGGGTTGGCAATGTAGCCGGCAATTAGGCGGCAAAGGGTTTCTGCATCTTGGCGAGTTCCACCGCAGCCTCCTTCGTGGGTCAGGAATTTAATGCCGTCGATGTTTTGGAAAAGTCGAGCGGGCCGATTGGAATTTTGGATGGCTTTCAAATCCATAGACAACACATCCTCCGCCGATTTTCCGCTGCGCCAGGCAGCCACCAAGGCATCGACATCTGGCAGCTCTCGGTCGATTTTTCGATAACCAAGCTTAGTTTCTAGTGCTTCTTTCACTTTCAGCACATTTCGATTTTCACAAAATACCAGTGGTACTACTACCCAAAAGTTGCGGGTCCCTACCCTACCGTCCTTCCGATGATATCCATTGAAAGTCAAGGATTGTAGCGATGATACATTTGGGGCCTTCCAATCGTAGAAGATGTCCTTTACCCTGGCAGCGTCGGTTCGATGCGATGTGTTTTCCAATGAAATTCGATGGCCCTTCGGAATGGGGCGTATGGCTTCTCCAACTACGACACCGTACATCCGAATGATGCCTCCTTGCTTGACATCCTCGACTGTAATTTTGTGTTTTTGTGCAATGGACTCGGCCAACACAATGGTTTCCTCTCCATGCAAAATGCGACTGCCCCCTTCAAGGTCGACCAGGGCAACTACGACATTATCTGTAGGGTGAATTTGAAGAATTTCTTTCAACACTCAATTTTTTGAAATGAAGCATACGATGTTTCAAGTGACCTCTAATTCCTTCTATTTTATGGACCACTCTCACAATATTAGCAAATCGTGCAGATAAGTTTTCCCCCAAGGACAGACTGGAAACATACGAAGTACAGAAATAAGCAAGAGAGGCTCAATTCTTTCTAAAGCTTACGGCCTTATGTTCCACAAGCAAATGCAAGCCATACAATACGCAAAAAGGTGTTAAAAATGAGCAAAAGATTGATTTATCCACTTAAAAGTGTTATTTTTGATACTTAATTTATATAAAACAATTTTAAAGTCGAATTAAATACTCTACATTTATAAAAATGGGTCAGATCGATTTGCTAGAAATTGAGGTATTCTTAAATCAGTTGAAAGCTAAGATTCCCATTTACGGGATCGTATTTGAAAATAGAGAGAAGAATACACAAGCGCTGTTACAACTAGGAATTACGCCGATCCAAAGAAAAGAACACATCAAGCAACTAAGCCCTAAAAACTACATCTCCGGACCACTGAAAGATCAGTTTGGCGGAAAACCACTATGGGTATTTGGCAAAATCATAACCGGCCAAGAAGTGTACATCAAAGTTCAGATCAATCAGCGCAACAAGCCGGTCATTTGTATTTCGTTTCACTTGGCCGAGTATCCGTTAAATTTTCATTTTAAATAAATGGCCATGAAAAAATTAATCGAAAGCCCATTTGTACAGGGCAACGCCATTTTAAAAAAGGAGCAAAGACAGCGAGCGTTTCGAAAAGAGTATTTTCAGGTGTGGGAGCATTTCTACGAATGTCTAAAAACCCAACGACAATTCACAACGGATGAATTAGACCTACTCAATGTCAACCAAGTCTACAACCAATACAGAGACAAATACCACCTGCTGTTTCCCGAACAAATTAAGAATACCAGAGAGCGTTTTGGACTCAATCAACTCCAAATGTCCAAAGTACTCGGCCTGGGCGTAAACATGATTCGGAATTATGAAAATGGAGAAATGCCAAGCGTCTCTAACGCCACACTCCTAAACGTTATCCGAGACCCTAAGGTATTTCACGAGCTGTTTGAGCAGCGCATCGGGCTGCTGGAAATGAGCGCTGCCAGAAGGAAAAAAATACAACAAAAGCTTCAACAACTGATCCATAAAGACAGTGAGCCTTCGAGAAATTGCCTCCCTGTTGTCGAAGTTCCCGATGAGTTTTCTGGCTATGCTTTGCCAAATTTCGAGAAGCTCACTTTTATGGTGATTTACTTTCTCGATAAGCTGGATTTCCTTTTCAAAGTCAAACTCAACAAACTACTCTTTTACTCGGACTTCCTCCACTTTCAGCAGTCTGGTAAAAGCATCTCTGGCATTCCTTACATCGCCATTAAAATGGGTCCTGTACCGGAAAAATATGCCCATTTGTATGCCTCTATGGTCGATGAAGAATACCTCGATGTACAAGAATTACCCAGCCAGGAATTCGACCAGACGTTGGAGCGGATGATCCCCATCCAAAAGTTCCAACCTGCGCTTTTTACACAAGCAGAAATCGATACCCTGGAATGGATTTACCAAAAGCTGGGATTCAAGTCGAGGGAACAATTGGTCGAGTTGAGCCATGAAGAAAAATGCTGGCAGGAGCTGCACCCTACCAAGGGAAAAATCAGCTATCAAAAATACGCCTTCGAAATCAGCGACCTCTAGTAGCCAAATAAGCGGGGCAACCAAAGACTTAAGCCTGGTACAAAGGTGACGAGAATCAGGGCAAACAGCATGGCAATAAACAGTGGTAAAAGCGGCCGCACAACTTTTTCAATTTTGGTTCCCGCCACACCTACACCAACAAACAAAACCGACCCAACTGGTGGCGTACACAAACCAATGCACAAATTTAAAACCATGACAATACCAAAGTGCGCAGGGTCCATACCCAACTCCTGAACCACTGGCAGGAAAATAGGCGTGAAAATCAAAACAGCAGGGGTAATGTCCATAAATATCCCTACAAATAATAAGATAAAATTGATGAGTACCAAGACGATGATGCGGTTGTCGCTGATCGACAGTAATAGGTCCGTAATATTTTGTGGAATGTTCTCATAAGCCATAATCCAGGACATGCTCATGGAAGTTGCAATCAGTATGAGTACAATGGCAGTCGTACCGATGGATTCCAAAAAGATGTCGGGAATATCCTTCAGAGAAACTTCCTTGTAGAGGTAGGTCAGTACCAAACAATATAGTACAGCCGCTGCAGAGGCTTCCGTCGCTGTAAAAATACCCGCTACAATGCCTCCGATCACAACGAACAGTAGAAACAAACTGGGTAGGGCATCAACAAACGTTCGCAACACCTCTGATAAGCGCGTGCGCTCGCCGGTGGGAAAGCCTTTTCGCTTGGCCCAAATACCAGCAACCAGCATCAGCAGTAATCCCGTTAGGATACCGGGGATGTAGCCTGCCAGAAACAGTGCAGCAATACTGACGCCTCCGCTGGCCAGAGAATAAACAATCAGAATGTTACTGGGCGGAATAACCAAACCCATGGTCGAACTGGTAATGTTGACCGCTGCTGAAAATTCTTTGTTGTAGCCTTCCTCTTCCATGGGCTTCCCCAAGGAACTACCGATGGCGGAAGCCGCTGCGACAGCCGAGCCTGCTATGGCGCCAAATAACATGGCAGCAATGATGTTGACATGTGCCAGCCCCCCGGGCAAGGCTCCTACCAGACTTTTAGCAAAATTGATCAGCCGCCTGGCAATCCCCCCTCGATTCATAATTTGACCAGCCAAAACAAAAAAAGGAATGGCCAATAAAGAAAAACTATCCAAGCCCGTCGCCATACGCTGTGCCACCGTCGTGAAAGCCGGAATGGCGGGGATGCTTACCAACATGGTAAATAAACTACTCAATCCAATGCTCCAAGCAATGGGCAGGCCCAAGCCCAACAAGATGATGAATGATAAGACAAGTATGGCAACTTCCACTTATTCGATAGGTTGAGAGGATGGCGAAAACAAATCAAGCAATTTATACAAAACAATCAAAAGGCCACTGAACGGAATGACGATGTACACGTACTGCATCGGGATGCTCAAGGCAGCAGAAGACTGCCCCAATCTAGCAGAAATATAGAGCAAGCGACAACCACCGATCACCATGACCGTCAATGCAAAAAAGAGAACCATTACATTGCTAAAGCGACGAAGGTTTTGCTGGCCGCCAGGCCCTAGCTTCGGTGGAAGCAAATCAATCGACAAATGCATCTTCTTCCCACTAGCATAGGCTGTCCCTAGAATCCCAATCCAGATCAGAAGAAAGCGCGCCAACTCCTCCGTCCAACCAGCTTGGCTTCCGACAACATAGCGGGTAAAGACACCCCACAGTACGTCCAGTGTCATCACAAACATCAAGACAATCAATACCCTGCCCACCCAATAATTGATTTTTTCGATCATCATTTAATGGCTTGGATTTCTTGAATCAGTTGGTACATTTCCGGGTCATTCTTGTAGGCTTCCAATATAGATTTTGTCTGTATCGAAAAGCTTTCCTTGCTCGGGCGGATCACTGTCACCCCAGCTTTCTGAACTTCTCGCAATGCTTCCTCCTCAGCAGCCACCCACAATTTGCGCTGGTGCTGCTTGGCTTCGTCTGCGGCCTCTTGTAGCCATTGTTGCTCTTCTGTACTAAGGCTGTTCCAAGCGGGCGTTCCTATGACAATTAGGTCCGGCACGGCCGTATGCTCGTTGAGCGAATAGTACTTACAAATCTCGTAATGCCGACTGGTGTAAAAACTGGGCGGGTTGTTCTCGGCACCGTCTACGATTCCTTGCTGTAGCGCAGTGTACAATTCACCCCAGGAAATAGGCGTCGGCGCACCTCCTAGCGATCGGACCAACTCCATAGCTGTTTTACTTTCTTGCACCCGGATTTTCAGTCCCTCCAAATCTGCTGGCTGCTCTACTGGCTTGGTCTTCGTGTAAAAAGAACGTTGTCCCGCATCAAAGTAGGTCAACCCCCTGAGCCAAAATGCCTCTCCCTGCACCAACAGTCTTTTACCCACCTCACTATCCTGCACCTTGTAGTTGTGATCTCTACCCCGAAAAATATAAGGCAAACTCATTACCTTGAGACTGGGCGAAAAGTTCTCCATCACTGCCCCCGACACTTTCGTCATTGCCAAAGACCCAATCTGCAGCAGCTCCAAACATTGCCGTTCACTCCCCAATTGCTGACTTGGATAAATCTCTAATCCCAACTTACCGCCAGATTTTTCCAGCAATCGATCCTGCATATACACCATCCCCTGATGCACCGGATGATCAACATTCAAGCCATGCGCCAGCTTAAGGGTGCGCCGTCCATTTCCTTCACTACAAGCTAGAACCAACAGGCAGAAAGTCAGATATATACCTAATTTTTTCATAGACATTTCTGGATCATAAAAATCCTCCGCTTACCCTTCACTTCTGATTTCCTTGATCAAGTCCAAGGTCTTTCTCACCTTCTCTCTCAAGCCATCAAAATCTTGTTGGGCGATAAGCTTCTTGGTAATCAACTTACTCCCCATCCCTACACAAGTAACGCCCGCACCAAACCACCCACGAAGGTTCTCCTCCGTTGGCTGAACACCACCCGTCGGCATGACGGATGTCCAAGGTTGAGGCCCCTTGATGGCTTTGACAAAACCAGGACCGTAGATGCCACCTGGGAATAGTTTGACAATCTCGCAACCCCATTCCTCTGCCTGACAGATTTCTGTCAACGAGCCACAGCCCGGCGACCACAACACCTTGCGTCTATTACAAGCCTTCGCAATGTCTTCCCGAAAAACAGGGGTCACAACAAAGCGAGCGCCCAATTGCATGTACAAAGAGGCCGATCCAGCATCCGTAACAGAGCCAACGCCCAAATGCATACCTGGCAAATTCGCCTGGGCATATTTACTCAACTCAGCAAATACTTCGTGCGCGAAGTCCCCCCTACTGGTAAACTCCAATAGCCTGGCTCCTCCATCGTAACAAGCCTGCAAGACCTTTTTGGCAAGCGTTGCATCGGCGTGAAAAAAGAGCGGAACTAAACCCGTGTCTTTCATCGCTTGAGCAACTTCAATTCGATTTATCATGGTATTTATTTTAGTATTGTCATCATCGTGCCACCCGGCCACTGGCATCCCCACTCATCAACTTTTCAACCTCTGCAACAGTCACCAAATTCGCATCTCCATAAATGGTATGCTTTAGGCAGGAAGCAGCTACAGCAAAATTCAGCGCCCGTTGGTCATCTTCCGGATAGTGCAGCAAGCCGTAAATGAGCCCTCCCATGAAGGAATCACCACCGCCAACCCGATCAACAATGTGAGTGATCTGATAGGTGGGCGCCTCGTACAAGGTTTG
The DNA here is from genome assembly GCA_039199225.1 of Bacteroidota bacterium. Lineage (GTDB taxonomy): Bacteria > Bacteroidota > Bacteroidia > Chitinophagales > Saprospiraceae > JBCCSZ01. The sequence continues at coordinate 9,354 of JBCCSZ010000167.1, read as the reverse complement.
TCCATCATACAATACCCCGGACCAGGTGTTGTGAGATGCACTAATCGACCCCCTCAGTGTTGTAATCACCTTTTTGGACCTGGGGAACATTTCTTTTAACTGCTTCAAAACGGATAGATAGGCTTGACCGTCTACACTACCGCCATGAGTAACATCTACCCCTTCTGGATGCAAGCCAAAGTGTTTTTCTGCATCTTCTTCGTTGCCGAGTATAACGTCACAACCAGCAACCAGTGCTGGCATCACTTCGCTGGGCTCTTTGCCGTATTTCCAGAGCTTTTTCCGGTAGTTCAAATCGGTGGAAACAGGGATGCCCAGGCGATTGGCCGCCTCGATGGCTTCCAGGCAAGCATCGGCTGCCCCTTGAGAAATGGCAGGTGTAATACCCGTCCAATGAAACCAAGCAGCTTCCTGAAAAACTTCCTCCCAATCAATCATACCAGCCTGGATTTCCGACATGGCAGAATGCGCCCGATCATAGACGACCTTGCTGCCACGGCTCACCGCACCCATTTCCAAAAAGTAAATTCCAAGTCTTTCACCGCCCCGAACAATGTGATGGGTACCGACATTTCGCTTTCGCAATTCCATCAGCGCACAGTCTCCAATATCGTTTTCCGGCAGCCGAGTAACAAACTCTACCGGCAAGCCATAGTTGGCCAGCGACACAGCCACATTGCTCTCACCACCGCCATAGATGACTTCAAAGGAAGACGCCTGTGAAAAACGCTTCCAGCCAGGTGGCGTGAGCCGCAACATGATTTCACCGAAGGTGACTACTTTTTTCATTGGTTGTTTTTTAGTTGATCGTAAATGAATAAATAAGTACCTAGACAAATTAAATAATGACTTATTTTGAACAACTTTCACCTCAAACTAAGGATAACACAATTTTGCCCAGGCACTTGCGCGCTAAAATTCATTTGATATTTTAAGCGCTGGACAAGTCTACTCATTTTTCTCGCAACTTCGAACGCTCTCACAATTAGACCAACTTATTTAAACATCTGTTCTTCAAATCTAAAGTATTTTCGGGCATTGTTGTAACAAATATCCTGAACCAACTGCCCAATCCAAGGTATATCGACCGGCAATAAGCCTTGCTCAATGTCTTGCCCAAGGAGGCGGCACAGCAAGCGACGAAAATATTCATGCCGGGGAAAGCTGAGGAAAGAACGACTGTCGGTCAACATGCCAATGAAACGACTCAACAATCCCATATTTGAAAGAGTATTCAACTGCTTTTCCATCCCATCCATTTGATCCAAAAACCACCAAGCAGAACCCCATTGCATTTTTCCAGCTACACTTCCATCGTTGTAATTACCGATCATTGTGGCCATGACTTCATTGTCGGCAGGATTCAAATTGTAGATGATGGTACGGGTCAATTGATTGTTGGCATCTAGGCGATCTAAGAAGGTAGCAAGCTGCTTGGCTTGCGAAAAGTCGCCAATAGAATCCCAGCCTGTGTCTGGCCCTAGCGAATGAAACATCCGATGGTTGTTGTTGCGCAAGGCACCTAAATGGAATTGCTGAACCCAGCCTTTTGTATGATAGCGTGTACTCAGGCAATGTAAAAGAGCAGATTTATAGACCACCGTCTCGCTTCTATCAACAATGGCTCCACTCAGGCGCTTTTGCAAAATACGATTGGCTGCTGCATCGGTGAACGGAACCGCATACATCTGTTCCAGTCCATGATCACTCAAACGACAACCATGAGAATGAAAAAATGCCATCCGCCGATCAATGGCATCCAGTAAAGACGTCCAATTCGTGACCTCTACATCGGCCACAACGCCCAAACGTCCTATATAATCCACAAAATCTTCCCGCTCAATTTGTACCATCTTATCGGGACGAAAGCTTGGAAAAAGCTGAAAGGAAGTGTCTTTTGCCTGGGCAAAACTTATATGGTCCTTCAAGTCATCGGTTGGATCATCGGTAGAGCAAAGTACCTCAACCTTCATTTTATGCAACAGATCGTGGACATTGGACTGACCACTGCCCAATACATCTGAGGTGTGCGCATAAATTTCTGCAGCGTTCCGACCATCCAGCAAATCCACAATGCCGAAGTAACGCTGCAATTCGAGGTGCGTCCAGTGATAAAGGGGATTGCGCATGGTGTAAGGAACTGTCTCTGCCCATTTCTGGAATTTCTCTTTATCGGAAGCTTGACCTGTTATGAATTCTTCCGACACACCATTTGTCCGCATGGCCCGCCACTTGTAGTGATCGCCTTGCAACCAAACCTGTGTAATATTTTCAAAGGTCGTATTGGCGGCAATTTGATCGGGAGGCAGATGGTTGTGGTAATCGATAATGGGTAGATCGCGGGCATAATCGTGGTACAGGGCCAGCGCATAGTCGTTGGTCAAAAGAAAATCCTGCCCAATGAAAGGCCGGACGCTTGGACGGCTGATGTCTTGATTCATAGGAGCTGGACTTAGGTAGCTATTCTAGTTTTAATATAGACGTTTTGGGAATGGATTACCCCTTAAGCTTCCGACTTATTTCATGGCTAAGATGCCTCGTTCCAAGCCGCGAATCTCTGCCAGCCCCTTCAGTCGCCCAATCAATGAGTAACCCGGATTGGCAGGCCGACTTAGGTCGTCGAGCATCCGATAGCCATGATCTGGTCGAAATGGAATCGGAACCGCCCGTTTTTGATTCTCCTCGATGAATACTTTAAGGACTTCGGGGATGTTGGCGTCGCCATCCAAGTGATTGGCTTCATAAAAATTCCCTTCCCCATCTCGCTGGGTACTTCTGAGGTGTAAAAAGTGTGTCCGGTCCGCAAATTCTGCGGCCATTGCAGCTAGGTCATTATCGGGGCGGACGCCAAAGGAACCTGTACAAAAACACAGGCCATTAGACAGAGAAGGTAAGGCGCTGAAAATGGCTCTGGCATCGGAAGCAGTCCGCAGGATGCGCGGCAGACCGAAAATATCAAAAGGTGGATCATCGGGATGGATGACCATTTTTATCCCGTAGGACGCTGCTACCGGCAAAATCTCTTCTAGGAACAAGAGTAAATGGGCTCGAAGTTGGTGATGATCAATGGCCTCATACGTTTGCAACATGGCCCGAAATTCTTCCATGGTGTAGCCTTCTTCGCTTCCGGGTAATCCCTTCAGGATGTTGTCCATCAACTGCTGGCACTTCGCAGCATCCATCGTTGCGAAGCGCTGCTTGGCCCCCTCGATCTCTGCATCGGAATAGTCCTGTATGGCGGAAGGCCGCTCCAATAAAAAAAGGTCAAAGACAGCTATTTCTGTCTTGTCAAAACGCAAGGTCGTATATCCTTCTGCCAGTTGAAAATCTAGATCGGTGCGAGTCCAATCGAGGATGGGCATGAAGTTGTAGGTCACCACTTGAATGCCACAGCCTCCCAGGTTTCGGAGGGACTTTTTGTAATTGTCTAAATGTTGCTCAAAACTGCCTGTTCGGGTCTTGATGTCTTCTGATACAGGAAGGCTTTCCACAACCGACCAACACAGCCCTGCAGCGGCTACCTCATCGATGCGCTGTTGGATGGCTTCCTTGGGCCAAACCGCTCCATTGGGAATTTGGTGAAGGGCCGATACAATGTCTGTTGCACCAGCCTGGCGAATGTTTCCCAAGCAAATGGGATCGGCAGGGCCGTACCAGCGAAAGGATTGACGAAGAAGTTGATGTTTCACTGTAAAAAGTATATTTTGAGCGGGTGTTTAAACTTCATTAAAGGTAAAGAAATCGCTCCAGTGCTTATATGCATTTTAGAGAATGAATGAACAAAGAATCGGGAAGATAGGGAGAATCAACTACAAATTTTGAAAATCATTTTTTGCCAAAAATACCTGAGTAGATAAAAGATGAGAAATCCAAAAATCACCTCCATAAAAAAAAGTGACAATACCATCATTGGAGGAGAAAGGCAAATTATCCTAAGTTCAAAGGACACAGATGGTGATGTTTATTTGGTGGAAGGAATAATGCCAAAAGGTAGTAGTGTTCCCGTGCATATACACCAAAATGAAGATGAAATATTTCATGTACTTGAAGGAGAAGTTCAAGTCGTTCTGGGAGAGCAGACCTTAGTTGGAAAAGCAGGAGACATAATCTATTTACCAAGAGGGATAAAACATGGAATAAAAACTTTTGGAGATACCACAGCAAAGGTCTTAAACTACGTCATACCAGGCGCAAATTTTGAAAATTTCTTCAACGAACTAAATGAATCGAAAATAAAAGCTTCAAGTGAAGAGACTGCCGAAATAGCTGAAAAGTATGGTATAACATTCCTCTGAATTGAAAAACGAAAGCACAGCCATGTTTGTAATTGAATTGACCTACAAAGTAGCCCTTGAAAAGGTAGACGAGTACTTGGAAGCACATATCGACTACCTAAAACAGCAATATGCAGATAAAACGTTCATCGCGTCGGGACGAAAAATACCAAGAACGGGTGGGATGATTTTAAGCAAGATCAACAGCAAGGAAGAACTACTTGAAATCCTTGCCAAAGATCCATTTAAGATGAATGATTTAGCGGACTACAAAATCGTTGAATTCATCCCGAGTATGACAAGCAAAGAATTTGAGGTTTTAAAAGAATAAACATAAACGCCCGACCATGGTGCTGCGATGGTCATGCTGCACGTAGGTAGCTATTAAACACCAGAAAAAGCACTAAAGCCACCGTCGACTGCTATGACGGTTCCCGTCACGAAGCTGGCCGAATCGCTGGACAGCCACTGGGCAATACCTACCAACTCCTCCGGCGCTCCAAAACGCTTCATCGGCGTTTGGGCAATGATTGTTTGGGCTCTTTCGGTGTAGGTTCCATCTTCATTGGTCAACAGCCGTCTGTTTTGTTCGCCCACAAAAAAGCCAGGCGCAATGGCATTGACGCGAATGCCTTCTCCAAATTTGAGCGCCATTTCAACAGCCATCCAACGGGTAAAATTATCAATGGCCGCCTTACTGGCAGAGTAACCAACTATCCGTGTAATCGCCTGTTGGGCAGCCATCGAAGAAATATTGATGACACTGCCCTGGCCACGTTCCGCAAAGGCTTTTGCAAAGACTAAAGTTGGAATCACGGTTCCATTAAGGTTGAGTTGATGGACTTGATCGAAGGCTTCCAGCGATAGCTCAAAGACCGTCTGGTCCGAGCGAATCGTTGCTCCGGCCATGTTGCCACCCGCCGCATTGATCAATACATCCACCCGACCATATGTCTCCTGCACAAACTGTAGCAACGCCTTCATTGATGCCTCTTCCAACACATCTCCAACCTTACAAGCCGCCTGTCCACCCTGCGCAATGATCTGATCGCGCACCGCTTCCAACTTTGACAGCGTACGACCTGTCACGACCACGCTGGCCCCAGCCGCAGCCAGCCCAATGGCCATCGCACCACCAAGTGTACCACCACCGCCTGTGATGACAATAACTTTATTTGAAAGGTCCATAAATGTTTTGTTTTTGCTTATAAATGGTCCCATGCCTCTTTGTCAAACAAACTCTCCCAGCTCCGGATGCAGTTCGGAACGAAGAAAGATAAGACTGCGACGGATATGGGTTTCAACTGTCTTGACGGAAAGCTGCAACTGCTCAGCAATCTCCCTGTATTTGAGCCCTTCATCCCGACTGAGCAAAAATACCTGGCGCCCCTTTGGCGGCAATTTATTCACTGCCCTTCGGATGCGCTCACGGCAATCCTCCCCAATGGCATAATCATCCGGGCTGGTATAATGAGAAATGTACTCTGGCAGCTCTACATCCGAAAAGTTCTTCTCGCGCCGGTACTTGCGGAGGTGATCGATTGTGCGGTTGCGAACAGAGGCATGTAAGTAGCACTTGACCTTAGTCGCCACCTTAATGGAGTCGCGCCTTTTCCAGAGTTTATAAAATAGATCAGCGACAATTTCCTCCGCCTTTTGTTCACATTTGACGATGCAGTAAGATTGTTCGCAAAGATAATTGTAGTACTTTTTAAACAACTGTGTAAAAGCACCATAGTCATTTCGCTCCTTGATGAGATACAACAACTGCTCGTCCTCATCGACAAAGGATATTGGAGTAGCTAAAGCTGTTGGAGTGGCGTTTTGCATAGTTTTTTGGTTGAGGGCATTACACAATTTTATTTTTTAGTGAAGAGGTTCTTTGAATCAATTTGGGCATCAACACAGATTGGCGAAGCGTGTAATCTTTGCCTTTTTCGATTTGTTCCAAAAAGATTTCGGCCGCCAGCCTACCCATTTCCTCACTGCACTGATCGATGGTCGATAAGCCAGGTTCTACGAATTCGGTGAAGGGCTCGTTCATAAATCCAACAACGGCTAAGTCCGAAGGGACTGAAATACTATGCTCCTTACACACCTGTATGGCGCCCATCGCAGAATAATCGCTAGCAGCAAAAAGTCCATCCACCCCCATACCCTTTTCCAGCAACTCTTGCATGTGCCGACGCCCATCCTCCAAGCGCAAGTCCTGGGATTGCAGCACCAATTCTTGATCGAATGGCAAGCCAGCATCCGCTAACGCCTCCCGATAGCCGCTCAGTCGATACTTGTAAATATTGATGTGCTTGGGGCCGGTAAAATGAGCAATCCGCCGACAGCCCTGCTCGATCAAATGCCGGGTTGCAGTGTAGGCCCCCTGGTAGTCGTCGATCACGACCGTACTGGCACCCAGATTTTCGTTGATGCGGTCAAACAATACCAAGGGCAATCCAGATGCCTTGACGCGCTTGAGGTGATCCAGATTTTGCGTCGACTTGGCGATGGATAGAATCACACCATCTACATGAGCCTGTAATAAGGTATCGATGTTTTTGATTTCTGTTTCCACCAAATCATTTGACTGGGTAATCAACACATTGTAACCATTCTGGCTGGCCACCTGCTCGATGCCCCGCAGGACATTGCCAAAAAAAGTACGATTGGCAGTAGGAATGATGACCCCTAGCATGTAAGATTTTCCAGCCCGGAGGGCCGAAGCGATGTTGTTGTGTTTGTAATTGATTCGATGAGCAACCTCTTTGACTGCTGCCTTGGTACGCTTGCTGATTCGAGGGTGGTCTTTTAAAGCCCGCGAGACCGTAGAAGGAGAAACGTTCAATTCCTTCGCAATATCGTGTATGGTAGGCTGTGATCGAAGCATGATTGTGTTTTGTGCAATCGTTTGCATAAACATAATCATTTTTCTGCTGAATCACTGAAAAGAGCATGAAATTAAATACCTGAAAAGGCGATCAGTGGCCTTAGATAGTTGTAAATGAGCATAAGCCATGCTCATATTAAGCCTATTAAGTAAGACTCTTTAGTGCAATCGATTGATTCCAAAACAAAAATCATCCTAAGATCACCTCAGTAAGAGCGATCTAGGATGCAAAAAACAGGACAGGAAGTAACCAGTGGTTCTTCCTGCCCTGAAAAGTCAATTCATGTTTACAAAGTAGTTTTTAGGTTCTAATATTTGGGTTAACAAACAATTCTTTACGAGAAGTACTTAAGTGCCTAGACAAATTAAATAATGACTTATTTTGAACGACTTTCACCTCTATACTTCGTTAAAAATACGCGCCATAGCTACGGCTATGCCTGTGTTTTTTGCCTCGTCTACAGCTGAAACTCATCTCAAACTAAGGATAACACAATTTTGTCCAGGCACTTAATTATCGTTGTAACATTTATTGCTCTTTCGATAGACATCATCGTCCAGATACCAACTCAAGCTGGGATTGGTCTGAACATATTCATCGAATCGGAAGTAGGCTTCCAATAAATCGATGGATTCTTGCGGATATTTCCAGGCTGCCGGGATGTACAGCGCCCAGGGCAGATTGGTATCACTCATGTAGTACTTACCACTGCCGGTATTGGAATCGTCATGGACCGTTCCAAGAATACCATCTTTCATCTTGCTGGTCGGCGCTACGCCGGGTAGGTGAATTTCATGGCCATTGATGCCATTTCCTTCCAAGAAGAACTTAGGTGTATAACCCGACGGATAATTATAATCGCCGTTGATGTCTACGACAACTTGTATCTCTAAGGGCGTGTAATGGGCGCCTCCGGAAGTAGCATTGACCACCTCGGTTGTCGGCACATCAAGCAACTCTTTTGGCTTGTCGATCTTGATGATCTTGTATCCTATGGCATCTTCGGAGGTGTAGCGCACATTGTCTACAGAGTAGACTTCGAAGGTGGCAATACCATTGGGATCCGGCACTGCGATACAGAAGTCGTTGTTGTACTGCCCTCCCATGGCCATAATCCGCAGATCAAAGGTCATCTGATAGATGGCATTGCTCGTATTGGTGTAAATCTTTTCGTTGATCTGAACGACAAAATCGTTGAAGTCGTAATCGCCCTTTTGCGGCCACAGGTCTTCATAGGCCAGTGTACCGAAGGTATTGCAAGAAGGCTTGCATTGTGCAAACTGCTTGTTGGGGTCCTTGGGGTCCGGATCGATGTTGTTTGGAATACCGTCATTGTCTAAATCGTTGTTTGCACCATCGTTGTAGATGTAGGTGTAAGATTCTGGTGCGTCACAAGCAAAATTGATCTTTAGGCAAGAGATTTCCTTTGTACCAGTTCCAGCGACCCTAGACGCCACCACATAATCTTCTACCTCTCCAAGTAGCAACTGCCCTTTGAAGTCATTGCTGCCAAGGGCGCTTTCACTGACCCGGGCGCGAATCGCGATATTCCCACCGGCAAAATTGGATGGTACATTGACTGCTTGTACGACCGTAGCGGTCTTGGTCACTGCCTGAGAGCCATTGTAAAATCCATCGAAAGTACCATCATTGTCCCAATCAATCCAAATCCCATAGTGAACCGTTTGACCATCCACATTGGTCCGCAAATCAATGTTGAGATTGGCCGTACCGCTGGGTGTAAAGGTTGTCGGATAAACCAAGCCGTCGTCGTGGCTGTCCCCATTTCCGGCCGTATTGGAAGGATCGTCTGATTCCTCAGAAACTTTTCTACCCATCCAAACCATATTGTAGTCGGGAATATTATCGCCTCCGACGTCCTGGGCAAACACCAAGTGAATGGCCTGTGGATGTGTACTCAAATCACCAAAATCTTTTTTGTAAACCGCCGGTATGTCCGTCGGACAAGAAAAGCCATCGTTGAAGCGCAGACCAGCCGTCGACAGCAATACAAAGCGTGCCTCAAGGGTTGTCACATCCACCCGATAAACCTGACCTGTGCTGTTGTGCGAAATATAGAGGTAACCATTCTTACCGGTCCATTGCGCGCCAAATCCCCCGGAAGGTAGGTTGTCTCCGACCAAATTCCCTACAGTCGATTTCGTATTGGTTCCCGTATCAAATTTGTATAAGGTGCT
>JBCCSZ010000166.1:0-16680 GCA_039199225.1 Bacteroidota bacterium | reverse complement strand
CGATCTATCAATCCACGGAAAATTGGTTGCAACTGTTCAAAGCTCTGTTGGTCCAATTGCCCATTGCCATACCACACCCGCTCGAATATGCGGGTTGCCCGCTTAAAAGGTTGAAACAGTGGTCCGCTTCGCAACTCGTTTTGATAATCCCGGTTCGTCTTATCCTTCTTCCACTTTATCTTTTTATTCAGAGACAGTTCTTTGATAACTGCCAGGTAGTAGAGTCTTACAGCTAGTGCAAAGTTACCCTCGGCCAATGCTTGCCGGATGAAACCCTCCAAATCTGATTCGTGGATATTTTCCTCTACATTTTCTATGTTGATCGATCCGTCGCCAGCTTCAAATTTTCGACTCTTGGGGCGACTGATGCTTCCACCTATGAGGAAATAAGCCAGCACTGCAATGACAATAATGACGAGGATGATGAAAAGTATTTTGAAAAAATTTCCCCAAAAAGTTTTTTCCGAAGAAGATGAACGATCGTATTGGCGTTCGCGTATTTCGCCACCTTCTCCGATGGTGCCATCGTCTTCATCTTCGTCAATGTCGACCTCATCTGGTGCATCTCCGCTGTAGTCGATTCCCTCGATGGCTTTTTGCCAACTGGCCGAATTAAAAGAACGAGACTCAATGGTGGCATTTAAATAATCTTCCTTGGCATTGGAACGGCTCTCCAACGCATTGTTGTCCTGAGCAAAGCTGTCAAAACGACACAAGAGCAGCAAGCACATACAAATACAAAGGCATCTGTACAGAAAGGGCGTAGGACTTTTAACAATGCTCAGCATATCGAGTTTTTACAAATCTTCTCTTTCCAATCCTTGAATACGGCGGCCACTGCCAATGGTTTTGATTCGCTTCAGCAAACTGGTCGCATCCTGAATTTCTACTTGTGTATAGTACAACAGTCCGCCTCCCAATACCATCATAGAAAAAAGGAGACAAAGGACAAAAACAGAGACAAATGTCAATAATATGGCACCGACCTGCTCGAGTACTTCCTCTTCCAAGGATAAATTCCAACTGATGAAATCAAAATACAATCGGATGAGTGTCGTATCCATAATGGTGTAAAAAAGAGCGCTGATGGTTACAAGCAAAAAATACAAGCCAATGCCTCTGCCAAAGGAGGTAACGAATTCGAAAGTTCGCCCCAGCCCACTAAAAACGTTGGACTGTTCCTCGTACATCACATAGGCCCACAAAAAGAAGAAGGGCGCTGTGAGAATCATTAGGATTACAGTATACCACTGATTGGTGTACATCATCAGCGAAAAGCAACCCATTGCAAAAAAGACCTTGATGTAGTTCAACAACAGAGAAACAGCTGTATGGTTGATTTTTTCCTCTTGGTGAAACTCTCTGCGCAGATAAGTAAAGCCAGCAAAGGTCAAGATGGAAAATATAAAAGTATTGATGATGGGGAGGAGTGGGATTTCCGAATTCCGGAAAAACTGCCCAATATTCTCCAAGGCTCCAAAGGATATATTTGGAAAGGTGAAGGTGACGGCAGGAGGCTCAAGCGAGATGGGAAAGGCCAACCCACAAAATACAATGGCGGCAGCCAAAGAAGTAAGGCCAATTTGCTTGAAGTACTTCCTGTATAGCACAAAGATGTCCGAAAAGATTTCGCCAGCATTTTTGATGCGTAGAAAATCAATGCGTTGGGAGGCAGTCGGAGGCAACTGGGTATCGCTGATGTCGCGCTGGAATCCCAGTTTGGCCAGATGCCGGGGGTACCACACGAAATAGCCCAGGATGAATGCCAGGCAAATTAGGATAAACAGCGCCCGAATGATGTCCGGCGTTTCAGTTTGCCGGGTCAGATAGCCTTCGATGAAACCGGCTGTGATGATGATGGGTGCAATGCCGATCATTATTTTTAGCCCTCGCCGAGCAGAAATCTGGAAGGATTGCAGCCGAGTCAAGGTGCCTGGAAAAACCAAGCCTCGTCCCATGGTCAGCCCAGCCGCCCCAGCGATGATGATGGCCGAAATTTCGAGCGTCCCATGAATCCAAATGGTCAAAAAAGATTCTTGCAACAGGCCCTGTTCATAAAAGAAGTACTGAAAGGCTCCCACCATAATGCCATTGCTGACCATAATAGCCGCCGAGCCGACGGCAAAGAATACACCCAGTAAAAAAGTGAGAAAGGCCACATAAAGGTTGTTGGCCGTTATACCGAGCGACATACCAAACTCGCCCCGCTGCTTGTAAACAGCCATCGGGTCGCCGGATTCAATATTCTCAATCGTCATATCGACATAGGAATCGCCAAGAATGACCCTAGGGAATTCGGGGTCCATCGCACTGGAAAACGCACCTATGATAAAGGAAACCGTAAATATGATGAGAGACAAGCGAAAAGACCTCCTGGATTCGTGTACAAGCTGAGGCAGTTCATTGGTCCAGAAATAGGCAATACGGCCGAGCCGCGTTTTCTTGTTTTTGTATATTTTATAGAATATCTTCTGGGCGAGGTTGTTGAGATAAACCCGAACGGAGCGGTTGGGATAGAAGGTGCGAGAATAGGAGAGGTCGTCCGTAATTTGTACAAAAAGGTCGTTGAGTTTGTCAGGGTCGCTGTGATCAGTGGAGAGTATTTTTTCGAATTCTTTCCATTTTTCTTTGTTTTGACGAATAAAACTCGTTTCTCGCATACATATCTTTTCTAGAGCATTGGGAAAATGCCGAAAACCTGTTCTAGTTTTTTGCGTTAATAAGGTTTAACGGATCTTTTGTTGAAAAAAGCTCATTTTATTATTTTTTTTGTACAAAAACAAGCTGTTATCCTGCGCGCAAACTGTTTTGAAGATTTGCGCAAATAAAAAAGCGCAACAGCAGCTCAACGAGCTTAAAATTACATAATTTTGACATCTTTGCAGCACAAATAGCCTCATTGGATTTGTCAGCGCAAAAGAAAGACTCCCGAAGCCTTAAGACTGATTATGCGGACTATAGATATAACAACTACTCAAAATGTAACCATTGAATATGAATTGGCTTCGCTGCGAGATCGCATCTTTGCCTACATCATCGATGCGCTGATTGTTGGAGTCATTTACTTGGTTCTGTTACTGACCATCATCAATGCATTGCAGGACATAGTGTATGGATCATCCCTCAACGTGGCCTTCCTCAATCAGTTCCTTCCATTGGGGCTTTTCATCTTTTATCAATTGTTCTCCGAAATTTTAGCAGATGGACAATCCTGGGGAAAAAAGGCCCTCGGTATCAAAGTGGTGAGGCTGGATGGAAAAGAACCCGGCTTGAGCGATTTTCTGCTGCGAGCGATTTTTCACATGGTGGATACCGTTGCCTCAATGGGCATTGTGGCGGCTATGTTGATCAGCTCCTCGTCCAAACACCAACGTCTGGGCGATATGACAGCCAATACAACCGTCATCAAGGTAAAGTTCTCTCTGAGATTTCGTCTTGAGGACATTCTCAAGATCAACTCCTTGGAGGATTACGAGCCTTCCTACCCGGAGGTCCGACAGTTGCGCGAGAAGGACATGCTGCTGATAAAAACAATTATTTCCCGATACCGTAAATACCGCAACCCAGCCCATCAAAAAGTTGTTAATGAACTGGTGGACAAACTTGTCAAACAGATGGAACTGACCGAGCCACCAGCCAATAAAATCGATTTCCTCAAAACCCTGATTAGAGATTATATTGTACTTACAAGATGAGTCGCCAGTAAAATATGGGAAGAAAGAAAAGCAAGGCAAAGATTATTGAACACGTCAGAATTACCGGTACAGCGGACAAGGGTCGCTCTGTAGGGAGAGATCAGGACGGGCAGGTCATTTTCGTTGAGCATGTCGCCCCCGGTGATGTACTCGACGTGATCATCGTGCGTAAGCGAAAGGGGTTTATGGAAGGGGTACCCAAATCTTTCCACAAATATTCCGATCACCGAATTGCTCCTTTCTGTGAGCATTATGGGGTTTGTGGCGGTTGCAAGTGGCAACATATCACCTACCAGGCACAATTGATGCACAAAGAAAAGGTCGTCAAAGATGCCCTCAACCGCATTGCACATATTGAGCCTGGGACTTTTTATCCCATTTTGGCATCGGAAAAGACCGCCTACTACCGCAATAAAATCGAATTTACCTTTTCGAATAAGCGATGGTTGACCCGCTACGAAATTGCTGCCGGAAAGTCCAACTACAAAAATGTGCTAGGTTTTCACCGGCCGGCTGCCTTTGACAAAATCGTAGACATCAAGCACTGCTTTTTGCAAAGCGAGCCTTCGAATCAAATTCGAAATACCATTCGCCAAATTGCCCTCGAACAAAAGCTCAGCTTTTTCGACATCCGCGAGCAAAAAGGCTTTCTGCGGAATATGATCCTTCGGATAACCACCCTCGACCAAGTGATGCTCATCATCAGCTTTGCCGAGGACGATGCCGAAAAGCGCTCCGCCTACCTGGACGAGTTGCTTCGCCGGGTGCCTGGGATCGACTCCATCTACTATTGCATCAATGCAAAACCCAACGATTTTATCCTCGATTTGGACCTCCAGCTCTACCATGGCAATGAGTTTATAGAAGAAATGCTGGGAGATGTGCGCTTTCGGATCGGTCCCAAGTCGTTTTTTCAAACCAATACCCGCCAAGCGGTTCGCCTTTTTGACGTGGTCAAAGAGTTCGCGGGCTTGAGCGGAGATGAAAATGTGTATGATTTGTACACAGGCATCGGAAGCATCGGTTTGTATCTGGCCAAAGATTGTCGGCAGGTGGTGGGGATCGAAGAAATTGGTCCGGCCATCGAGGATGCCAAGATCAATGCGGCCCTTAATAACATAGATAATACGGTTTTTTATGCAGGTGATGTAAAAAACATCCTCACCCACGATTTTGCTCGGCAACATGGTCGGCCCGATGTACTCATTACGGATCCTCCTCGCGCTGGAATGCACCCCAAGGTCGTGCAAATGCTCCTGGAATTGGAAGCGCCCAAGATTGTCTATGTCAGTTGCAACCCTGGAACCCAAGCCCGCGACTTGGCCGTACTCAACGAGAAGTATCGACTGGAAAAAATTCGCCCGGTTGATATGTTTCCACATACGCACCACATTGAAACAGTCGCTCTACTGGTACTGAGGGAAAATCGATAAGGGTAGAATTTGTACTTTTACATTAAAAAGCTATTGCACATGAACGAAACGGAGCGCTTCGAGAAATTACGGGAAGAACTAAGCACCTACAGAACAATACTTGCCGAGGCAGCGGATGCTATATTGGACCAATCTGTTTCTGAATACCCCATCTTCATTGCCCACCAGCAAGCTTCCATCGATATAGGGCTTCTATTGGCCGCCCGCGAACAAGTAAAAGGTGATTGGACGGTCCACGCTTCCACCCTGGAAGAGTTTGTAACCAAGCAATTGATTAAAGCCGATAGAGTTGATAATTTTAAGGAAGTATACAAAGATCCCAGCAAATACATTTGTGTTTTTGCCATACAAGAAATTGGTGCAACATTTGTATTTATACCTCGTAATTAATTGGCAGTTCGTAGCCACTTTACCTTCTGCCTTTCAACTTTATTTCAAGACTTATAATTGCGATCCATGTTGGGTAATCCATATTCATCCGAGAACTCTGCCTTCATGTATGAAGATAATGTCCAATACGATAATTTTAATAAAGTCCTCCTGATTGAGGACAACCCGGGGGATGCCCGACTGGTGGAGCTGTTGCTGGGAGAATCGGACTTGCTGAGTTGTAAGATTACAAACAAAACAACCCTCTCAGAAGGGATGCAAGCACTAGAGGAAGAAGGTGACTATGCTGCCGTCTTACTCGACCTGACCCTGCCGGACAGCCGAGGATTTGAAACCCTGGACCGCCTGCTGGAAAAGTTTCCGGAGAGCAATGTCATCGTACTAACCGGGCATTCTGACAAGAGCCTGGGAATTAAAGCAGTTCAGGCCGGCGCCCAAGACTTTCTCGTAAAGGGAGCTTTCGATACGGATTTGCTGGCCAAGTCGCTTCGGTATTCTATCGAAAGAAGTACGGTATTAAAACGCTTGGAGGAATCCCAACGCATTGCCCACATCGGCAATTGGGAGTTTGATCCTATGACCAAGAAGTTTACAGCATCCGATGAGGTATTCCGGATATTCGGCCTGGCACCTCGCAAAACAGTCATTACCGAGGAGTTGTTGGAAGACCCCAATTCTCCTGCACATATATTTGCCGAAATTCACGAAGAGACCCTGGCCAATAAGATTGTCAAGAAAGACATCAAAATACGCCGCGCGGATGGAAAGCTGCTTTTCGTCTTTGTTCAATGTACCATCAATAAGAACTTGAAAGGCCGCATTGTGCTCAACGGCATCGTGCAAGACATTACAGAGCGCAAGCAGGCCGAAGCAGAAATGATCCGAAGCCAGGAGCGCTATCAAGATATTTTTACCAAGTCAAAAGATGCCATTTATATCTGTGACTTGAAGGGTAAGTTGGTAGATTTCAATGAGGCGACGGCAGGTCTGCTGGGCTACGAAATGGATGCGATGCCAAGTGTGGAAAACATCCACGATCACTTTCGTCAGAAAGATGGTCAAACCTCATTTTTGCAGCAATTGGCCGATGAGACAACCGTTCAGGACATCGAGCTGGAAATTCTACGACCCAATGGCGACAAGCGGTATTGCTTACTTACCGCCGCTGTTTCCAATAAGGATGGAGAGTCGCTCTACAATGGAATCTTGCGCGACATCACAGAGCGCAAGCAGGCCGAAGAACTCCGAAAAGCGCGAGACGTCGCCCAGCAATCTGCCAAAATGAAGGAGCAGTTCATTGCCAGTATCAGCCACGAGATGCGGACACCGATGAACGCCATCCTGGGGATGAGCAATCTGCTGATTAAGACACAGCTCGAAACGGAACAACACGACTATGTAAGTTCCATCAAGCAGTCTTCTGAAATACTGCTGGGTGTCATCAACGACATCCTGGAAATTTCCACACTGGAAAATGGAAAAATCAATTTTGAATACAAGCATTGCAACCTACATGAGTTGATGAACAACTTGATGAATGTGATGCAGTACAAGAAGAATGAGAAAGACATCAGCTTTGTGTTGGAGGTAGCAGACAATGTTCCGGAGGTTATCATTGCGGACAAGCTGCGCCTCAACCAAGTACTGTACAACCTGGTAGGAAATGCTGTAAAGTTTACAGATCGTGGGTTTGTCAATGTCAGCCTGCGTGCCGAGCCGGTCGAGGCCAATAAGATGCGTTTGTTCTTCCGAGTACAGGACACCGGGATCGGAATTCCCAAGGGTAAACTCAATGCGATCTTCGATACCTTTACGCGGATTCGGACCAAGGATCGAATTTATGAGGGGACTGGTTTGGGGCTATCGATCGCCAAGAGTCTGGTCGAACAACAAAATGGTCACATTGGGGTGGAAAGTGAACTGGGAGACGGCTCGACCTTCTTTTTTGACATGGTTTTTGAAACCAGTACGCTAGACGTTTTGGAGGCGCAGCAAAAAGCCAACGAACGGCAGGAGGAAGAGATCGATCCGGATCGGGTGATTCGTCTGCTGTTGGTGGAAGACCACAAAATGAACCAGATTGTGGCCCGCAAGACCCTGGAACGTCAGTACGCTGATAAAATTGACATTACGATCGCAGATAACGGAAAGAAGGCCGTAGACATCTTGCAAGAAAAAATGTTTGATATTATCTTAATGGACATACAAATGCCCATTATGGATGGATATGAAACAACCCAGCACATCCGAAATAAAATGCCGGCTGAAATAGCGCGTATTCCTATCTTGGCCATGACAGCACACGCACACATCTCCAAAGATGAAAAATTCAAGGAGTATGGAATGAATGATTATGTATTGAAGCCATTTGAGCCAAAGCAATTATTTTCTAAAATAGCACAATATATAAACAGTAGTGATGATCACAACAAATGAGAATACCTACAACTACATCAACCTGGACTACATGGACATGATGTCTGACGGGGACGATGAGATGAAGAAGGTTATGTTAGATATGCTCTTTGAAGAGCTGCCCGAAGAAGTTGGTAAAATGAGAAGCTTGGCCGTGGCTAGCGATTGGAAAGCCTTAATGGAGGTAAGCCACAAGATGAAGTCTACCCTTGCATTTGTTGGCAATCCAACGATGACGGCAGCGAATAAAGATGTGGAACAGTTGTCTAAGTCAGAAGAAAATCTCGATCGCATTCCCGAACTGGTAGGAACCCTGGAAGAGCTTTGCCCAAAGGCAATAGATGAACTCAAGAAAGAATACAATCGCCTTTGACCTACGAAGGCGAATTCATAGCCTGGCAGATGGATCGGAATGCCAGGTCTGCAGTTCAATGAAGTAAATAGCAGAGGTGTTTACTACTAAAGGAATTGAACTAATTAGTATCCAACGCTTTACAAGTATCATATTTTATTCATACCTTTGAAGTTCTGATATTATTGGTAAATTGTTTTGTGAGGGGCTCTTTGTAGCCCCAATCGTGGATTTATCCAATGGACATTCACTTGTAAAGTATTCTTTATATGAAAATTTTGATCTGCGAAGACGAAGAAATCATGTTGACAGCACTTGAGTATCGGCTTCGCAAACAGGGCTACGATGTTATTTTGGCAGAAGATGGTAAGCAGGCCCTTCAAAAAGTACAAGAAGAGCATCCTGATATTTTAGTGGCAGACATCATGATGCCTTTCATCACTGGGCTGGAATTGGTGCAGTTCATTCGTCAGGAATTGAAGAGTACCTTGCCGGTCATTGTCATTTCTGCGCTCGAACACGACGATATTGTTTTGGAAGCCTTTCGGCTGGGCGCCACTGATTTCATCACCAAGCCATTCAAGCCTAACGAGCTCATTTTACGCATTAAGCGCATATTCCAGGAAATGGAGCTGAGCGAGGCACCCAAGGAGGCGTAATCCATCAACACCGATCCATTTCACACTAACTGATCTTTGCTAAGCTTTTTGGGTAATTTGATTCGAATGCAGCTTGCCAGTCGTTTCTTTTCGCCACTTATGGCATTTATTCAGTATTTTTGAGTCTAGCACCATTCTTGCTGATCTATTCACACGAATATTATTAAACACTTTATCTATGAAAGGAATAATTCTGGCAGGTGGAATGGGAACTCGGCTGTATCCATTGACACTGGCCGTCAGTAAGCAATTGATGCCCGTCTACGATAAACCAATGATTTACTACCCGTTATCGACTCTGATGATGGCTGGTATTCGCGACATCCTGATCATTTCTACGCCCAAGGACCTACCCAACTTCTGGAAGTTGCTGGGAGATGGTAGTGAGTTAGGTTGCAATTTTTCCTATGTCGAGCAAGCCATTCCAAACGGTTTGGCCCAGGCTTTTGTACTTGGCGAATCTTTCATCGGTGACGATCCAGTAGCCTTGATCCTAGGTGATAATATTTTTTATGGGAATGGTTTGAAAGAGTTGCTGCAGGAAAGTGTCAACCCCAAAGGTGGTGTTGTCTTTGCCTATCAGGTAGCCGATCCGGAGCGTTATGGGGTAGTTGAATTCGATGAGAGCTTCAATGCCATTTCCATTGAGGAAAAACCTAAAAATCCCAAGTCCAACTTTGCAGTGCCAGGTTTGTATTTCTACGATAATCAAGTAGTCGACATTGCAAAGAACCTCAAACCGAGTGCTAGGGGGGAATACGAAATCACAGATGTCAACAAGCACTACCTCCATATGGAACAGCTCAAGGTGGGTGTACTTAGTCGGGGGGTGGCTTGGTTGGACACAGGTACGCACCAGTCGTTGCTGCAAGCCGGCCAGTTTATCGAAGTGATCGAAGAACGCCAGGGCCTGAAAATAGGTTGTATCGAGGAAGTGGCTTATGAGATGAATTTCATCGATGAAGGACAACTTGAGCAGTTGGGAATCAAATACCAGAAGAGCGGCTACGGGGAGTATCTGCTTAATCTTTTGAGACATAAGGCTGTTGCAAAGCGTTAGCACCGCGCGGCTGATACATAAAAATAGGCATCATTGCAGGTTTTGCGATGACGCCTATTTTTATTTTTTGACAAAGGGCTTTTAAACCAGCAGATCAAACAACATCGGATCGTCGTTCAAAGTCTGAAAGCCTATCTTATGTTCTTTCATCCGGCCGATCAATGCCTGGTAATCTTCTCTTTTCTTCAATTCGATACCTACCAAAGCCGGTCCGTTGTCGCGATTGTTTTTCTTGGTGTATTCAAAATGCGTAATATCATCTTCCGGACCCAAGACATTGTTTAGAAAATCCCGGAGCGCGCCGGCCCGTTGAGGAAAGCGCACGATGAAGTAGTGCTTCAAGCCTCGGTGCAAAAGCGAGCGCTCTCGAATGTCTTCCGTGCGGGTAATATCGTTGTTTCCACCACTGAGTATGCATACGACGTTTTTACCTTTGATTTGCTCTTGATAATGTGCCAAGGCTGCAATCGTCAGTGCGCCCGCCGGTTCTGCTACGATGGCCTCTTCGTTGTACAATTGCAAAATGGTGGTGCATACTTCTCCTTCTGGCACCAATATCATATCATCTATGATGTTTTTGCAAAAAGCGAAAGTCTGTTCTCCGACTTGCTTGACGGCAGCACCATCGACGAAGTTATCGATTTTTTGGAGCTGTACGATCTTGCCAGCTTCCAAAGAGCGGAACATCGCTGGTGCGCCCGCAGGCTCCACGCCGATGATTTTGGTGCTGGGGCTGATCTGCTTCATGTAGCTACCCAATCCGGAGGCCAAACCACCTCCACCGATGGCCACGAAGACATAGTCGATCGGGACATCGATGTCTTCTATAATTTCTAAACCCACCGTTCCTTGGCCCTCGATAACAGCCCGATCGTCGAAAGGGTGTACGAACAACGCCCCCTGTTCTTCGACCATTGCTTTGGCAGAAGCATAGGAATCGTCGAACGTATCGCCTTCCAGAATAATTTCAACTTGCTCCTTTCCGAAAAACTTCACCTTATTCACCTTCTGTCGAGGGGTCGTTGTGGGCATAAATATTTTGCCTTTAACACCGAGCTGTCGACAGGCGAAGGCCACCCCTTGGGCATGGTTGCCTGCACTGGCACAAACCACGCCCTTAGCCAAATCGGCCTTGGGGGTGGTTGCCATTTTGTTGTAGGCTCCCCGAATCTTATAAGATCGGACAACCTGAAGGTCTTCCCTTTTGAGAAATAACTGGCAGTCGTACGTATCGGACAACTGCAGATTGCGCATCAAGGGCGTTCGGGTGATCACAGGCTTGAGGCGCATTTTGGCCTTGTAGATGTTTTCAACCGTGATGAAGTTGGGTTGTTTCGGAATGTGTTGGGTCATCAGGTACTAGGCGTTTACTTTTTCGTTCTCCGGGCGCAGGCTGCGGACAACCTTTCCGGCCTGCCACATTTCAGACTCCCGAAGTTCGCGCAATTCATCTTCCAGCTTTTCCCGGTAGTCCGCTTGGCTGTTGGAGTCGATAGAGCGTTGAGCTTCGTTGCCGGCAGCAACACTGTCGTAGAGTTCTTCAAATACAGGAGCTACGGCGTCCCGAAATTTATTTTTCCAATCGAGTGCACCTCTTTGTGCAGTCGTCGAGCAATTGGCATACATCCAATCCATGCCGTTTTCTGCTACCAAAGGCATCAGACTTTGAGTCAATTCTTCTACGGTTTCATTAAAGGCTTCGCTGGGAGAGTGGCCACGCTTGCGCAAGACATTGTATTGCGCTTCGAAGATGCCTTGAATGGCGCCCATGAGGGTACCGCGCTCGCCGGTCAAGTCGCTGTAAACTTCCTTTTTGAAATCTGTTTCAAACAAATAACCGGAGCCGACGCCGATGCCCAAGGCAACCACTCGGTCTTTTGCCCGGCCTGTAGCATCCTGGAAAATGGCATAGCTGGAATTGAGACCGCGGCCAGCCAGGAACATCCGCCGCAAGCTGGTACCAGAGCCCTTGGGCGCTACAAGGATGACGTCGACATCTGTTGGTGGCACGATGCCTGTTCGATCTTTGTAGGTGATGCCGAAGCCATGAGAAAAATACAGTGCTTTGCCAGGACTGAGGTTGGCCTTAATGGTGGGCCACTGGTCGATTTGAGCAGCGTCCGAAAGCAAATACTGGATGATGCTACCTTGTTTGACAGCCTCCTCGATGGAGAACAGAGTTTCGCCTGGGACCCATCCGTCGGCCACAGCCTTGTCCCAAGAGCGGGAGGGCGAGCGTTGCCCGACGATGACATTGAAGCCATTGTCGCGTAGGTTCATGGCTTGTCCAGGACCTTGTACCCCATAACCGATAACGGCGATGGTTTCGTCTTTGAGTATATCGCGGGCTTTTTCGAGCGGAAATTCTTCACGGGTGACCACATTTTCTTCCACGCCTCCAAAGTTCATTTTTGCCATTGTTCTAATTTTTAATTTACGATTTTGAATGTTATGATAATGCTTGGCCTGCGAAAGGCCCATTGGGTTTTACGAATCCGTGGTAGGATATCCGTTGGTTTTTAATGATTTCAGATAGGTATTGAGTTGTTCCATTGGTTTGACAATGGCGACCCTCCCCGAACGCACAAACTCATAGATGCCAATCTTTTTGAATGCATCCAGCAGTGCTTCCGTTTCTTCCTGGTGACCGGTTTTTTCTACGACGATGTACTTGGGCTCGATTTCCAAAATCCGGGCATTGTGCGAGCGAATGAGCTTCTCGATGATATTGCCATTGGCAAAAGCCTCCGTTGGAATCTTGTAGAGCGCAATTTCCTGATAAAGGATTTCATCTGGATGGTAATAGAAAGCTTTGATGACATCGACTTGCTTGTCCAGCTGCGCCACCAACTTGATGACCATTTCCTCTGTGACATTCACAACGATGGTGAAGCGGTGTATGCCCTCCATGGAAGATTGTGAGGTTGTCAAACTTTCGATGTTGATGTGCCTTCTGGTGAATACAGAGACGACCCGCGTCATGAGGCCCGTTCTATTTTCGGTAAAGACTGATATGGTGAAATTTTTCTTATCCATGATTGGTAAAGTCTGGCTTGTGGCAAATTATTCCAGGCGGATGTCGGAGATCGAACTGCCTGTTGGGATCATTGGAAATATGTTTTCTTCTTTCTCGACCTTTACATGTAGCAAAAAGGGACCTTCGTAGGCAAGCATTTGTGCAATGGCATCAGACAATTCTGCTGGGTCAGAAACGGCGCGACCTGCAACACCAAAACCTTCAGCGATTTTTAAAAAGTCGGGATTTTGTAAGGCAACCGAAGAGTAGCGACGTTCAAAAAACAATTGTTGCCACTGGCGAACCATGCCTAAAAACTCATTGTCCAGCAAAACGATTTTTACCCCGACATTCCACTGGCTGCACATGCCCAGTTCTTGGATCGTCATCTGAAAGCCACCATCTCCGATGAATGCAACGACCTCTTTATCCGGCTTTGCCAGCTTGGCACCAAAGGCTGCCGGCAGGCCGAAACCCATAGTGCCTGCACCCCCAGAGGAAACCCATTGGTTGGTATTTTCATACTCGTAATAGCGAGCAGCGGACATCTGGTGTTGGCCGACATCAGTAGCAACAATGGCTTGTCCGTTTGTCTGTCGAGAGACTTCCCTCACCACCTGCCCCATCCGAATTTGCCCCTTTTCATTGGCTTTTAAATCGCGCTTAATAACCTTTTCAAATTCCTGTCGATCACAAGCTTTGAATTCTTCGATCCAGCTTGGGTAGGTCTTTTTTTCCACCAGCGGCAAAAGAGCTTCCAGCGCCAATTTGGCATCGGACAAGAGTGGGACATCGACCTTCACATTTTTATTGATCTCAGATGGATCGATTTCTATATGGATGATCTTAGCCTGCTTGGCATAGTAATCTAGATTACCAGTCACCCGATCGTCGAAGCGCATGCCAATAGCAATGAGCAGATCGCATTCATTGGTTTTGATATTGGGACCATAGTTGCCATGCATACCCAACATGCCCATGAATAGTGGATGGCTGGAAGGGATGGAAGATAGGCCATGAATGGTGGCGCCAACTGGAATCCCTGTCTTTTCGATGAATGCCTGAAAAACATCCTGTGCATGAGCGATTTGTATGCCATGCCCCGCCAAAATAAAGGGCTTTTTCGCTTGATTGATCAATGCGACTGCTTCCTTTAAATACTTATCCTGTAGTACTGGCTTAGGATGGTAACTTCGGATAACAGGATTTTTCTTATACTGAAAATCCAGTTCCCCAAATTGTGCGTCCTTGGTAATGTCGATGACGACAGGGCCTGGTCGACCAGAGTTGGCGATGTAAAATGCTTTGGCAAATACGGCTGGAATTTCTTCCGCCTTTGTTATTTGGTAGTTCCATTTTGTGAGGGGGGTTGTACAGCCGATGACATCTGTTTCCTGAAAGGCATCACTTCCCAAGACCTTGCTGTACACCTGGCCTGTGATACATACCAGCGGCGTAGAGTCCATCATGGCATCTCCGATGCCCGTGATCAAATTGGTGGCACCTGGACCAGAAGTGGCCATACAAACGCCCGTCTTTCGGGTGACGCGGGCATAGCCCTGTGCAGCATGAATGGCCCCTTGTTCGTGCCTCGGCAAAATATGGGTCAGCCGATCCTGATAGCTGTACAATATGTCATAGACGGGCATGATGGCCCCTCCGGGATAACCAAAAATAGTATCGACACTTTCTTCCAGTAGGCAGCAAAGAACGGCTTCGGCTCCGGACATTCGGCGGCTGTTGTTGCTACTGGCAGCGGCTTGAGCTGTGGATTGTTTTTTCATAATCGTGGATGTTTATAATTCGTCCGTCACACAACCCTCACTGGCCGAGGAGACGGTTTTGCTGTATTTTCGGAGAATACCAAAGCGGGCTGAAATCTCTGGCACCTGCCAGTTGGAGCGGCGGTATTGAATTTCTTCCTCACTCAAATGTGCTTCCAATGTGTTACTAACGGCGTCGATGGTGATCAAGTCGTCATCTTGAAGCAGTGCAATGAGCCCACCCGACTGTGCCTCTGGGCTGATGTGGCCAACGACAAAGCCATGGGTACCACCCGAGAAGCGGCCATCGGTGATTAAAGCGACTTTGCCACCCAAACCTGCTCCCATGATGGCAGAGGTTGGCTTGAGCATTTCAGGCATACCTGGTCCACCCTTCGGACCGCAGTACCGGATAACGATAACATTACCTTCCAAAATCTCTCCATTGATGATAGCAGCATTGGCATCGGGTTCATTGTCGAATACCCTGGCAGACCCAGTAAACCGTTCCCCTTCCTTACCTGTGATCTTGGCGACTGCTCCCTCTCGAGCCAGATTGCCAAACAACATTTGCAAGTGGCCCGTTGCTTTTACAGGCTGGTCGAGGGGTTTGATGACCTCTTGTCCCTCTGCTAAGCCAGGCAAGTCGGCTAGGTTTTCCGCCAGCGTTTTTCCGGTGACGGTCATGCAATCGCCATGGAGATAACCAGCTGCCAACAACATCTTCATGACGGCTGGAATACCACCAACCATATGCAGGTCTTCCATGACATATTGGCCACTGGGCTTCAAATCAGCCAGAAAAGGCGTCTTATCGCTGATGTCTTGAAAGTCTTTTAAAGTCAGTGGAACGCCGACAGATTTAGCAACAGCGATCAAGTGTAAGACGGCATTGGTAGAGCCTCCCAAGACAGTAATTAAGGTAATGGCATTTTCGAAAGCCTTGCGCGTCATAATGTCACGTGGCTTGAGGTCAATTTCTAGCAAGTGTCGGACGGCTGCACCAGCTTGAAGGCATTCCTGCTTCTTTTCGGCGCTGACAGCCGGGTTGGAAGCACTGTATGGCAGTGACATACCCATGGCTTCGATGGCCGACGACATTGTATTGGCTGTGTACATCCCACCGCAAGCACCAGGGCCTGGACAAGCATTTCGGACCACTTCCCGAAATTGGCTTTCGTCGATGTGTCCGGATATTTTTTGACCGAGTGCTTCAAAGGCCGATACGATGTCGAGTTTCTTATCGGCAACGCAACCAGGCTTGATGGTGCCGCCATATACGATGATACCTGGTCGATTGAGGCGACCAAGCGCCATCATAGCGCCAGGCATATTTTTATCGCAGCCTACGACAGCGACGATGCTATCGTACCACTGAGCCGAGGCGACCGTTTCGATGGAGTCGGCAATGATGTCTCGGGAAGGTAGCGAAAAACGCATACCAGCAGTTCCCATGGAAATGCCATCGCTGACGCCGATGGTGTGGAAGATGAGCCCCAGCAGAGCGTCTGTATCGAGACCTGATTTGACTTGGGCCGCCAGGTCGTTGAGGTGCATATTGCAAGGGTTGCCCTCCCAGCCTGTACTGACGATGCCAACCTGTGCTTTTTTCAAATCATTGTCGTCCAAGCCCAAGGCGTGCAGCATGGCCTGTGCGCCGGGTTGGGTATCATCTTGTGTGATGTTTTTACTGTATTTGTTCAATTCCTTCTTTGCCATTAGGTCTTTGCTATGTAATGATTGAATTGCCGAAGCTATTGGATCATTGTGGGCCGATGAAATCAAAAAATTGAAAATTTACAACTGCCAACAATTCCATCATTTGTCCAAGGGTTTGATTATCAATATTTTGAAGGGGCTTAAATACGAAATCCATATCTGTGCCACCTTGTGGTTT
>JBCCSZ010000165.1:0-16737 GCA_039199225.1 Bacteroidota bacterium | reverse complement strand
CTATCCTGTAGATACGGGTTGGCGCATGGAACACTTTTCCAACCGCTACGGCTGCGACAGCCTAATACAAACCTATACCCGCCTGTTGCGTACGGATACGACCTATCTGGCCCAGACGAGTTGCTCACCTTTGGATACAGGGATGGCCTACATTGAGTTATTGAATGAATTTGGCTGTGACAGTCTATTGCTTGTTCACACGACTTTGGTCCCTTCTAGTCTGACAGAACTTTATTTTACCTCCTGTGATCCGGTTGATGTAGGGGTGGTGCAAACCAATTGGACGAATCGCTATGGTTGCGACAGCTTGGTGGTGGAGACAACCACCTTGTTGCCGACTGATTCCACTTGGTTGGAAGAAACCAGTTGCGATCCAGCCAATGCGGGCTGGCGCGTGGAGACACTGACCAATCGTTACAATTGCGATAGCCTACTGTTTATTCAAACCATTTTCATTCCAGCCGATACAACTTATTTCGATTTGAGTAGTTGTGATCCAGCCGATGAAGGGCAGCGCATCGAGCGATTGGCCAATCGATATGGTTGCGATAGCCTCATCATTCGAACGACCGCCTTATTGCCCTCAGATACACTTTACTTTACCCAAACTACCTGCGATTCCAGCCAGCTTGGCATCTATATCCAAAGCTTTGTCAATCAATATGGCTGCGACAGTACCCACATCACATCGGTAGAGGCCCTTCGACCCGACTATTGTACGGTTGCCGCAAGACTAGAAGGCGATACCATCGACTGTACAGAAATTAGTGGGGCTTTTCGCTTTCAAGTGGATTTGGGGAAGCCGCCCTTTAGCTACCGTTGGCAAAATACAGATGCCAGCTTACAGGGCGCAGGGCAGATCGAGCGCACGGGCATGCCCATACAGATCAGCAGCTTACCAGCAGATGTTTACCAATTGACCATCACAACAGACAATGGCTACCAGGAAATGCTGCAAACGGAGGTGGCCGCCGATGAAAGGTTGGAGGTAGGCATTACAATTTTGACAGATTTCAAAACCTATCCCATCAGCTGCCCTGGGTCGAGGGATGGAGAATTAGCGGTAGACATCCTCTCCGGAGGGGAAGCGCCATTTAATTACCGTTGGTCAGATGGTCAGGTGGGGCAAACCATCGAAAATGTCAGCAGTGGATGGTATTATTTGACAGTGACCGATCGCATCGGATGCATCGCTCTTGATTCCGCATGGGTGGAAAGTCCGCCGAGTTTGCAAATGAGCTTGGGTGTTTCGGATGTCCGTTGCTTTGGATACAGCGATGGTCAGATCGACTTGTTATCGGTCGATGGAGGCGTTGGTCCCTATGAATATGCGCTGAACAATGGAGCTTACGGCCCGGAGGGTACTTTCAATAAGTTGCCGGTCGGCCCCTACCGAATCCATGTGCGCGACGCCAATGATTGCGAGCTAGAGGAGCTGGTTTGGATCGATGCCCCAGCACAGCTTTTGGTCTCTTTGGGCAGAGATACAGTCTTAAACCTAGGAGACAGCCTATCTGTGGCCGCTAAAATCAGCGTCCCCTTGTAACAAATCGACTCCATTGCCTGGCAGGGGACCAACTGCGACAACTGCCCGGAATTGGAACTTCTGCCTTTGGTCAGCTCCACCTATGCGGTCGAGATAACAGATGGCAACGGCTGCCAGGCGGCAGATGAACTGCAAATCCGCCTGATCAAGGAGCGGGAAGTCTATTTTCCCAACGTCTTTACGCCCAATGGCGATGGGCTCAACGAGCGATTTTATCCCCAGGCAGGGCGGGATGTATCCAGCATTCGCTACCTGCGTATTTTTGACCGCTGGGGCGCCTTGATCTACGAAATCTACAACTTCCAACCCAACGATCCAGCTGCCGGTTGGGATGGATTTTTCAAAAGCCAATTGCTCGATCCAAATGTCTTTGTGTACATGGCCGAAGTTGAATTCATCGATGGTTATCGCTCGGTTTTTTCTGGAGATGTTGCCTTGGTGCGCTAATCTCGCCTGTTTAGATAACAATTCTGGCATTTAAGCGTATTACAATAAACCAAGATGTGATCCTGCTTGCGAGCAGGCAGAAAAAGTGTTTGGGGAGCGGTAATAGCCGTTCTAAAAGCCTTGTTTTGAATCGATCACAATTGGGATTGCGACAACGTTTTTGTGACAAGTTCGTAAATAAGGTCTGTTTCGGGTATCTTTGCGGTATCGGAACCAAAAACTCGATCATCTAAATACAGCTGGAACCCTATGCAATTTTTATATCCGACATTCCTATGGGCATTATTGGCTCTGGCAATACCGGTCATCATACACCTTTTCTACTTCAGACGATTTCGGAAGGTTTATTTCACCAATGTTCGTTTTCTCAAAGAGGTGAAGGAGGAAACGAGCGCGAGACGTAAGGTCCGTAACTTACTGGTACTGACCTTGCGCATGTTGGCCATTGCTGCCTTGGTATTTGCTTTTGCACAGCCCTTTATTCCACAAGATACAGAGGTTAAAAAGGGTGCTAAGGCAGTGAGTATCTTTGTTGACAACTCTTTCAGTATGAGTTCGTTGAGTGAAGATGTGCCGCTGATTGAGAAAGCCCGTCAAAAGGCGCGGGAAATCGTTGAAGCCTATGGGGTAGAGGATCAATTCCAGATTCTGACCAATGACTTTGAAGGACGCCACCAACGCTTGGTTGGCAAGGAGGATGCCTTGAGTTTGTTGGAGGAAATTCGCGTGACTCCGGCGGTGAAGGAAATGTCGAAAATCGTGACCCGCCAAAAGCAGGCGCTCAATACTTCGCGTACCGACAACAGATCGGCTTATGTCATCTCTGATTTCCAAAAAAATATTACGGACATAAAAAATTACCAGGACTCGACTGTTGACCTGAGCTTTGTTCCCCTACAATCGGTGCAGGAGCAAAACATCAGCATCGATTCTTGCTGGTTTGATGCGCCTGTACAAATGATCAATCAGACGAATACCCTCATCATTCGCGTGCGGAACCACAGCAACAAGGACGCTGAAAACATCCGCTTGTCTTTGCGGCACGAGGGGCAGGTAAAGCCCGTTGGTACTTTGTCGATTCCAGCCGGCAGCTCCATCACCGACAGTGTCAACATCACCATCCAGCGCACGGGTTGGCACGAAGCCGAGTTGAACATCACAGATTATCCCGTTCAGTTTGATGATAAGTACTTTTTTACCTTTTATGTGGACGAGCAAATCAATATGTTGGTGATCAATCAATCCAATGCCAACAAATACCTCAATGCGTCCTTTTCGGGTTTGGAGTATTTCAAGCTGGTCAACCAACTGAGTCGCAACCTCGATTATTCCAGCTTTCCGGATTATGATTTGATCATCTCGTATGGTTTGGAGAATCTGTCGACGGGTTTGGCTTCGGAATTGAATCAATACGTCAAAAATGGTGGTAACCTACTGGTTTTCCCCCCTTACAATGCCAATATTGGTGCTTATAAAAACTTCCTCAATGTCTTTCAGGCCAATGAATTGCAAGCCTTCGACAAAACGGAGCGGGAGGTTTCTGGCATCAATACCGATGAATTTGTCTTCAATGATGTCTTTGAAAACCGAAGTGCGAACCTCAAGCTGCCCGTCACTCAAGGCAATTTTAAGCTCACCAACTTTGGTGGACGAGGAGAGGAGCGCCTGTTGACCTACCGGGATGGCAGCACCTTTATCGGAAAATACCGCAGGGGCCAAGGTAACTTTTACCTCTGCTCGGCACCGCTGGGCGAGGAGTACAACGACCTGGTGCGCAATGGCGAGATTTTTATCCCTATGTTGTATAAAATGGCGATTTCAACCGCTCGCAAACGCGACATTGCCTACACCATCGGGGCAGATGATTACCTGGAATCAGACAATCGCCTCACAGGCTCGGAATTGGTCTACAAAATGAAAGGCAGTCAAGAGGAGTTCATTCCTCAGCAACAAATCATCGGCTCGAAGGTCGTTTTGGGTGTCAACAATCAGATTCGGGAGGCAGGCTTTTACGATCTTTTCCTCAACCCAGAAGAACCCCTTTCTAAATTCGCTTTCAACTACGACCGCAAGGAATCCGAACTGGGCTATTTGAATCAGTCGGACTTGGCCACGCAGGTTGGTGGCTTGGTCAAATTGATCGATGCTTCCTCCGGTGCCGACCTAACCCCGGTGATCGGTGAGCGCAGCCAGGGGGTTGTCCTGTGGCGTTGGTGCTTGATATTGGCCCTGATTTTCCTTGGACTGGAAGGACTGGTCTTGCGGTTTTGGAAGGCTTGATGCTGGAAAACGGAAGCCATCGCGGCACTGGTGTTGCTCATTTTTTATCGGCTCCACTCCAACGCTTTCTGTTTACCATTCTTTGAGGTGGCAGTTGTGCGGTAAATCCATTTACCAATTGGTACCCCATCTTTTAGTAATCCGCTCATGCGCGTAAACTCAGGCAGGGCAGCAAATTGCCATTGCCACTCACCTTCAGGAGGGCATCCATCTTGCGCAAAAAATTGCCAGTCGCCCACCATTTTTCCCTTGACGTACTGTCCGCTCATAGCTAGTTGACCATTGGGATGAAAGAAGGTAGCAGGCCCATTTTCCAGATGATCGATAAAGTTGAGTTGCTCAGCCAGTTGCCCGTTTTCATACCAAATGCGGTAACTTCCCTGCAGTTTGTCCTCAATGATGGTAGCTTCGAAAAATGGCTGACCATCTGGGTAGAACCATTTCCATTGCTCAGCTTGATCTTTGTCGTACTTCACGGTCATCCAGGCAGTGCCATTCTCGTGATAGATATTTTCAGCTATTTTCTGGTCAGAGAGAAATATTTTTTCCCAACGTTGCTGCGTATTCGGGTACTGAGTTAAGATGGTATCTTGAGCGTTGACAAATAAACCGACGAAAATGAGGATA
Organism: Bacteroidota bacterium; assembly: GCA_039199225.1. GTDB lineage: Bacteria > Bacteroidota > Bacteroidia > Chitinophagales > Saprospiraceae > JBCCSZ01. The sequence continues at coordinate 11,837 of JBCCSZ010000165.1, read as the reverse complement.
CTAGCAAGTCCAAGCCGACGAATAGCCATAGCACATAGTTTTTAACCTGAGATCGGATGATTAGAGATTGTGGATAAACTATCAACAGCAAAGTCTTGAGGTTGTTTGAAATAACTTTTTACGGATGGCCTAGGTGACTTTTTACCACCATAGATGTTCCGCACTCTTACAAATAGATGTCTGATGATAGAGTGGAGACTGACAGGTTCTTCATTTACTTCCTATTTTCTCGCCATAAAATTCCCTGTATCGACTAATTTTCTGTCGTTTAGTTGGGTCAAAAAGCAAAAAGCACTTATTTTCGTGTTGTCATCTGTCGTTTTTAAAATTAGGAGCAAAAGCGTACTACTGAGAAAATAGCCTACTCGCCCAAGCTCCAAGCGATTCCCCTACACCAGAAAATTTAAAAGTCCTAAAACTGATTTTAAAGAACTGTCTTGCAAGAGATGTTTTCCTTACTCAAATGGGGAAGCAGCCTACGTGTAAGCAATCAATGTATTATATTCCGTCGCGATCTGATCCATATCTGACTATTGTATGTTCTGGGCTTACCCAGCGGACAGCTTCGCCTCCGGTAAATATTTAGCCACAATCACAACCTCTATTCGCAGCCATGAAATCTTCCTTATTGTTTCCCCTATTTCTGCTGTTCAGCACCTCCTTATTGGCGCAGTTAACCGTGGTGACAAATCAACCACAGGCCGTTTATCAGGCAAATGAACCCATGTTTTTTGAAGTGCGCTCTAGCAGTCCAGGTCAAGCGACTTACGAGATTCGTTATGACACCCGTGCTGCCGTTATCAAAAGTGGAACCATTCAGTTGGCGCCCGGACAGGTAACGCGCATCCCCTTTACCGATTCCAAACCTGGCTTTGTTGTTTGCAAGATCGAGCAATCGGGGCAGGTCGCTGAGGCTGGAGCGGGCTTTTCCATTTACGACATCGATGCACCGGAAGAAGAGCCAGAAGACTTTGACGAATTTTGGGACGCCCAAAAAGCCAAACTCGACGCCATTCCTATGGATGCCAATGTGCAACTCCACACTCGTTCTGCCCAATCGACCACCTATCGCGTCGACTTGGCAAACATCGACGATCGGCGTGTCTACGGGTATGTCACCATTCCCGATGGCGCCGGCCCCTTTCCCGCAATCCTGACCCTACCCTCCGCTGGCAACATCCCTAATATCTCTGTACCAGAAGTTTTTATGGCAGAATTGGCAAATGTGATCGCCATGTCCATCAGCATACACAATGCAGCCCCGGACCAGGCCGACCCCAATGGCTACTTGCCGGACGACATTACAGATCGCGAGGGCAATTATTACAAACAGGCTATCCTGGGAGCCATTCGCTCCATCGACTACCTCTTCTCCATGCCACAATTCGATGGCGAAAACCTCGGAGTGGTTGGTGTCAGCCAGGGAGGTGGCCTTTCCTTGATGGTCTCTGGTATCGACCAGCGGGTCAAACTGATGGTCCAAAGCAATGCGGCCATGTGCAACCATGCGGGCCTCAAATACGATGAAGCTTCTGCCTATCCGTTTTACCTATTTCGCAATCGCCTTTTCGATGGCAGTATTCAAAACCTCGATAAAATCGTAGAAGCCAGCAAATACTACGATGCTACCTACTTTGCTCGTAGATACAAAGGGCCTTCTTTCCATACTATTGGCTACAGGGACAATGTTTGCCCTCCTGCTACGACCCTCGCGGCTTACAACCAAATGCTTGGCAGCAAGGTACTGTTGCACGCCCGGGAGTTGGAGCATACCCACCCTGGCGAGTATTGGAATGGTCGCTTTGACTTTTTCCGTCGAATTTTTGAATCTACTCGCACCTTGCCCAGTGGCGTCGTCATCACCTCTACAGGCTACTTGGCCGATGCCGGGCCAGATAATGTCAGTACCAGCAGCAATTCTATTGGACTAGAGGGGATTGTCAACCTCAACGATCAACCCATTGTTGATGCTGAAATCATCTGGGAAAAAGTCTCTGGTCCTGGCGACGTGACTTTCTCCAATCCCAATAAACGCAACACAACGGCGACTTTCAGCGAGTCTGGTACTTACATCCTCCGCCTGACAGGCAACGATTATGCAAAGCTGGATAATGAAGCTAAATATTTTACCATCGTCGACCATGTTACGGTTACGGTTGGGAGTGGAACGGGAGATGTGACGCCGCCTGAAGTAACCTTGGCGACGGACGAATTGGTTGTAGAAGGACCCTTTGAGGTCTCTGTCCGCTTCAGCGAAGCCATCGAAGGTTTTGAGTTGGCGGATGTAGCAGTCGATAATGGTACATTGGCAGGATTGAGTGGTAATGGCCAAGCCTACACCTTCACCGTGACACCTGAATCGGAGGGAGCGCTGACGATCGAAATACCTGGCGGTACATTGACCGATCTGGCTGGAAATCCCAGTAAAGCTTCGAATGTATTGACATTGACCTATAAGATTCCGACAGTTGGTGATGACAAAATTGATCTGTCTTTGAACTTGGAAGCGGATCGGGATGCCTACAAAGTGTTTGAAAACATCATTTACACATTGACCATCGAAAACAATAGTACTGTGGATGCAACGGAAGTTGTAGTGGATTTTCCAGTGGTGGAAGGTCAGGCTTTCGTCAGTGTAACAACCAGCAGTGGCTCTTATGCCGGTTGGACAGGCGAATGGGTACTCAGTAGCTTACCGGCAGGTGGAAGTGCAACGATGCAACTCAACTTGTACGGATTTGCCGACGTGATAGAGGCAACGGCCTTTGCGCAGGTGTTGTCGGTGGCTGAAGAAGACAAAGATTCTAGCCCAGGCAACAATGCCACCAAAGTGCCTGCTGAGGATGATGAGGCGGTGGTGGTGTTGCGGTCGGACAATGGCAGTGGCGGCGGTGGCGGCGTCGACCAGACCCCTCCGAGGGCTACGCTTTCCACAGGAGCTGATGCAGTGGATGACGCTTTCGTGGTCAATATATCTTTTACGGAAGGAATTGATGGGTTGGAAATAGCTGATTTTACAGTGGACAATGGAACGGCCAGCGATCTGGTGGGCAATGGTCAAAGCTTTAGCTTGACGATTACGCCAGCGACGGATGGCGAGGTGCTGGTTCGCCTATTGGCCGATGCTGTCCAGGATGCTGCCGGCAATGGCAACTTGGTGTCGAATGAGCTTCGGGTGCGCTACACGGCGCCAGGCGGTGGTGGCGGCAGCAATGGTTCCTACTGCCAGGCGGAAGGCCGCCAACCATGGAACCAGTGGATCAACCGAGTCCAAATAGCGGGTATCGACAATTGGTCCACCAAGGAGCGCTACGGCGATTTCAGTACTCAAAGAGCCTTTATGAAGGTAGAGTCAGAACATTACGTACGCTTGACACCGGCCTATGGCTGGCGTTCATACGAAGAATACTGGCGGGTGTGGATCGACCTGAACCAGGATGGTGATTTCTTTGATGTTGGTGAAGAAGTCTTTGAAGGTTTTGGGATCGGTGTCGTCGATGGCTTTCTTCGCATTCCCGAAGGTGTCAACCTAGGGGAAACGCGGATGCGGGTCGCTATGAAAAATGGTAGTTTTCCCAGTCCCTGCGAAACTTTTGAATTCGGCGAGGTCGAAGATTATTCAGTGGTCATTCTCAACAGTGGCGGCAATACAGGAGGAGGAGGTCCTTCCGATTACTGTACATCGGTTGGAAATGCTTCCAATGACTGGATCAGCCGGGTGGTATTCAATACCATTGACAATGCCTCCGATCAGGATGAGTATGGTGATTATACGGCCATTAGTACCCGAGTAAGCATCGGTCAGGCAATTCAATTGCAGTTGGAGCCCGGCAAAACCAACCCCTCGGACGACGAGTACTGGCGCATCTGGATTGATTACAACCAGGATGAGACTTTTGACCAAGGAACGGAATTGGTTTACTCCTTTTTTGGAAAAGGAAATGTATATGGAACTTTATTCATCCAGGATTATGCCCAGACTGGGCCGACTCGGATGCGGATTGCCATGCAACGGGATGGCTATTTGGAAGATGCTTGTGAGAATCCTTCCTTCGGTGAGGTCGAAGAATATACTTTAATCATCAATCCGGCCGCCACCGCCCGAGGTGGTGCCAAAACGAGTCAAACCAACCTATTGTCCGATTGGCAAATTGCACCCAATCCAGCAAGGGACTTTCTCAACGTACAGTGGAGCGGTCTCACCACAGGCGCGCCTGTTGAGTTGGAGGTTGTCAACACCCTTGGGCAGCTGATGCGTGTGCAGACATTCGATGCGTATCAAAGCAACCAATTGCGACTTTCTCTGGACGGCCTTACAGACGGCATGTATTACTTGCTGGTTCGTCGGCAGGGGCAGAAGGCTGTGTTGAAGCCCTTTGTAGTGGCTAGGTGATGCGCCTCTTACTTGCGTCGATATTCATTGAGTGAAAAATCGTATTGGTGACGTTCGTCGACTGCCTGGTAGACGGACTTCACCAACAACCATTGATCCCATTGTGGCTTTGGGAAGAAGGTATCGCCATCAAAGTCGTGATGTACAAGGGTTAAATAAAGGTAATTGGCCAGATCGATGGTTTGCTCATAAACTTTGCCACCACCTAGGATGAATACCTCTGGCTCCTCTTTCAGGCGAGCCAATGCCTCCGGAATGCCGCGGGCGACCTCAAAATTATCGGGCAGTCCTTCCAAATTGCGACTGGTCAGGATGATGTTTCGACCTTCAGAATATAGCATGTCTGAAGATTCGTAGCTGGTGCGCCCCATCACAAAGGGCTTGTCTTTGGTCACCCTTCTGAAGTTCTCCCAATCTGCTGGTAGATGCCAGACCAATTCGTTGTCTTTTCCCAAAACATAGTTCTTACCAATGGCTGCAATGAGGGCGATTCGTTGCGGCACTACATTTGGAGGGGTGTTTGCATTAGCCATGATTATTTGCGATCTTTCCGCAATGATAAGAACTTAGATTAAAGATTTTATTACCAAAGTCATTTTTAAATCTAATGCATTGATGGAGTTATAACAAATGGCTGCCATTTTTCATGTTGGCTCCTTCCATTACAATGCATTCGCTTCACAAAACCCGATAACATGCCGGAGAACAAAAAAGCAGGCAATCAGCTCAACATAGAATTACCCGAAGAAGTAGCAGAGGGTATTTACTCCAATCTCGCTATCATTTCACATTCCCATTCTGAGTTTGTACTCGATTTTATTCGCTTGATGCCCAATGTCCCGAAGGCCAAAGTAAAGTCTCGAATCATTTTAACGCCTCAGCACGCTAAGCACTTATTACGAGCCTTGGCCGATAATGTGAAGAAATTTGAGGCCCAATTCGGACCGATCACACCGGCGGAGCAACCACCTTTTCCTCCAATGAATTTTACCCCCTCTGCACAAGCCTAAGACAACTACTGCGATGGCGTAAAGCGAAAGGGTATATATCAAGCAAGTTTTTGCGATCTCTCCATCTTGGGTGATGGGGTAGTACTCGTGTTGGAAGCGTCCAATAAATAAAGTCATGCTGTGTCCATTCTCAACGGACTTTTTATTAAGACTTAATAAAGCCGTCGAACTGTTGAAATCCTTATGGATTTGTTAAAAGCTTGTTAATATAGAAAGCCGTGACAAACCCTGAAAAGAGATTTCTTAACTTTCATTACATACTGGAAAGGTAGCTTACGAATTGTTCAGCAAAAAATCGATTGATAGTCGTGCAAGAGGAAGCTGTACCGTCAGTTTTTAATGGACTCAAAAAACCTATAGAATCAATTTTGGGCCTTACCACTCCAGAGGTATGTCATTTTATTTGTACCATCCCACAAGTTCAAAGCTATGCAGCCCAAAGTCATTTTTTCAACCCTTGGACTCATCATTTTAGCGGTTCTCGCCTATGCTTTTTGGCCAGGTAGCAGTTCGTCTACCCTGGAAAAGGTGTTGACAGTCAAGGTCCGCAAGGGAGAATTTGTCATCAAAGTCAGTGCGACCGGAGAGTTGAAGGCCAAGCGCTCCGAAAAGATTCGGGGGCCTCAAGGCATGCGCTCTGCCAGAATCTACCAAACGACTATTTCCGATATGGTATCAGAGGGAACCCTTGTCAAAAAGGGAGATTATGTGGCTACCCTCGATAAAACGGAGTTGGATACCAAGATGAAGGAGGCGATGACGGAGATCGAAAAAATCGAAACCCAGTTGGAAGCGGCCAAAATCGATACGGCCATTGAGCTTCGGGGGCTGCGAGATGAATTGATTAACCTGAATTTTTCGCGTAAAGAAAAGGAATTGGAGGCGGAGCAAAGCAAGTATGAAGCGCCTATGGTCATCCAAAAGGCCAAAATTGAGTTGGAGCGCAGTGATCGGGACTTCAAACAACTACAGAGCAAATACAGCCTTTCCCAAGAAAAGGCACAAGCTACCATCTCGGAAATATTAGCCTCACTGCGCCAAAATCAAAATAAGCTGGAAACCCTCTCCAAATTGTCGGCAGATTTTATGATCAATGCACCCAAGGACGGCATGGTCATCTATGCCCGAAACTGGAATGGCAAGGTAGGGCCAGGTTCTCAAATCAGCACCTGGGACCCCATTGTCGCAGAACTCCCCGATTTATCCGACATGGTATCCAAGACATTTGTCAATGAGGTAGACATCAGTCGGGTCAAAAAAGGACAGGAGGTCCAAATCAAAGTGGATGCCTTTCCCAAAGAATCCTACTCCGGACAAGTCATCAAGGTAGCCAATATCGGCGAGCAGCTCCGCAACTACGACTCTAAGGTCTTCGAGGTGACGGTCCAATTGTTGGAGGTTGATTCCATCTTACGGCCAGCTATGACGACTGCCAACGAAATCATCACGGATGTATACAAGGAGGTACTCGCCTTGCCCATCGAAGCACTGCAAACCGACAGCCTGTCCTACGTCTTCAAGTCCGATGGGCGCCAGGTGGTCAAACAAGAAATTGTCGCTGGCCTTTCCAATGACGATGAAATCATGGTAGATTATGGCTTGTCAGAATCAGACGAGGTGCTACTCACCAAGCCCGCCAATGCCGATGAGTTGCCCATTGTGCGCATTGACGAAAAGAGCAAAAAGGAAGTGCATCAAAAGCAGGAGGCAGAGCGGAAAGCACGTGCCGCCATCACCCAGGAAAGAATGAAGGCTGTCAAGGACGAAGATTTGCCCGATGATTCTGGTGGCGGTGGTGGATTTATCATTTTCAATTAGAAATGATCTGCCTTATTCCGATTCCTTCAAATCGTCGCTATGCAAAGAGTTCTCTTCAATTTCATATTGGCCCTGGAAGGGGTATTTGCCAATAAACTACGTGCTTTTTTGACCGCCCTGGGCATCATCTTCGGGGTGGGAGCCGTCATCGCCATGCTGGCCATTGGTACAGGTGCCAAGCAAGCCATTTTGCAACAAATGGAACTGATCGGCTCCAATAATATTGTCATCAAAGCTGCAGAGCCGGCGCAAGGGGCCGATGGCGCCGATGGCCAGTTAGGGGAGGAAAAGCTACCGGAATGGTCACCGGGATTGACGATGAAGGATGTTCATTCCATTCAGACGATCTTGCCTTCAGTACAGCAAGTCAGTCCGGAAATCGTTTTGTCAGTGCAAATTATTCAATCCGGGAAAACACAGCGAGCCAAGTGCATTGGGGTCTACAATTCCTTTTTCCAACTCAACAATCTGTCATTGGAAAGTGGTCACCTTTTTCATCAAAGGCATTTGGATGCCGGCCGGCCAGTTTGCATCATCGGGAAAAACATACAGAATAAATTTTTCAGCGAAAAGAGCCCGCTGGGCCAAAAGATCAAATGTGGTAAGACTTGGCTGACCATCATCGGGGTGTTGGAAAAGAAAATTGCCAAGCAAGAAAACCTCAAAAAATTGGGCATCCGCGACTACAACGACGATGTGTACATTCCCGTATCTACTGCCTTGTTGCGATTCAAAAATCGCTCGATCATTACCAAAGAAGACATCAAAAGTCAATTTGATGATGATGAGGAGGCAGTCCAGAGCTTACCCAATTATCACCAACTGGATCGGCTGGTGGTAAGGGTGCGCCAGTCGGATGAACTGCTGCCTTCATCTGCCCTCATCGGACAGATGCTCAAACGCCGCCATCGGGGCATCGTCGATTATGAGATCAATGTTCCGGAAAAAGAATTGGAAGCACAACAGGAAACCCAAGATACTTTCAATAAGGTATTGGCCTTTATAGCTGGCATATCTCTCTTGGTTGGAGGCATCGGTATTATGAACATCATGCTGGCCTCTGTTTTGGAGCGCACCAAAGAGATTGGCGTCCGCCGCTCGCTAGGCGCCAAGAAGCAGGACATCATTCTGCAATTTCTTTTCGAGGCTGTTTTCATCAGCTTGATAGGCGGATTGATCGGTGTTATTTTAGGGGTAGGGGCCGCCCAGTTTATTGCGAGTAATTACGATATTCCTACGGTTGTCTCCGGTTGGTCGGTCGCTTTGTCCTTCATTGTAGCATCGGCGGTGGGCTTGATCTTTGGCATTTTCCCGGCTAGGAATGCTGCCCAAATGGACCCCATCAAAGCCCTGCGTACCGACTAAGATCAGCGAACTTTCCTTCACTTTGACAAAACATGAATTGATGCCTTCTACCTTTCCGTCATTGCTCATTTACCTATTGCTATTTTTTCCCCTGCTGCTACCTGCTCAGACCAGCATGCAAAGACTCAAACTAGAGCAGGTCATCGAGCTGGCTCAATCCGATGCACCCGATGTCTTGCTGGCCCGCACCCGCTTGACAAACAGCTACTGGCAGTACAAATTCTTTCAAGCGGGCTACAAACCCGCAATCAACCTCAATGCCACTTTGCCAAGTCTCAATCGTTCGATCCAAGCCATCACCCTTCCCAATGGAACCGATGCTTTCATCAAGCGGGGTTTGATGACCAATTCTGTCGGCATCTCCCTCAACCAGCCCATCCAACTGACTGGTGGCAACGTCTACGCCTTCACTGGCCTGCGGCGGATTGACATCTTTGAATCCCAAATACAAGACAAGTCTACTTCCTACCTGTCCAACCCATTTCTGATAGGTTTCAATCAGCCCCTCTTTGCCTTCAACGAATTGAAGTGGGACAAGCGGGTGGAGCCTCTGCGCTACAAGGAAGCTTCCAGGGAATATGCCGAGGAGATGGAAGACATTGCCCGAGAGGCGGCCGGCTTATTTTTCGATGTTTTGATTGCACAGCTCAATGTGCTGGCCGAGGAGAAGAACAAGTTCAATGCAGATACGCTTTTGAAAATATCGGAGGGTCGCTTCAGCGTCGGGCGAATCGCTGAGACCGACCTATTGCAGGTCGAGTTGAGTGCGCGCCAGGCAGATGCAGCCTTGGCAGAGGCGGTACTGGCCAATCAGAGCAGTTCCGAGCGCTTGCGCAATTTTTTGGGCATTCGGGAAGCCGTGTTGTTTGACTTGGAGGCGCCTTTGGACATTCCGGATTTTGAGATCGATGCCCAGTTGGCATTGGAGAAGGCGCGACTGGGGCGCAGCGAGGTCATATCCTTTCAGCGAAGGCGCATGCAGGCTGGCAGAGCGGTCGCACAAGCCCGGGCGGAAAGTGGCCTAAACCTGAACATCAATGGAGAGTTTGGTCTGACACAAACTGCACCGACTTTCGGCCGAGCTTATCAGGACCCGCTGGATCAGGAGGTCCTCACCTTAACCCTACAGGTCCCCTTGGCCGACTGGGGCAAGGCGCGCTCCCGCCTACAGATCGCCCGATCCAATCAAGAGCTGGAACAGATGAACCTGCAGCAAGAACAAATCAGCTTCGAACGGGAGTTGTTGCTCAAAGTGCAGCAATTCGCCCTTGTCCGCAAACAGGTAGACTTGGGAAACCGCACTTTCGAGATTGCACAAAAACGGGAAGACATTACGCGCAAGCGCTATTTGATCGGAAAAATTGGGGTGACAGAACTCAACCTGGCCATCCGGGAATTGAACGAAGCTAGAAAAGCCTACTATGCTGCGCTGCGCGAGTTTTGGCTTGCCCACTATGAAATCCGTCGACTGACTCTTTACGACTTCCAAAACGGGCAATCCCTCTTTAAAGAAGTGGAAGGTTACTAAAACCCAGAAGGCCCACCGGAAAATCATCCGATGGGCCAGGGCCATCGTTTCATTTGGCAATCCTATACTATTCAATCTGCAAATCTTTCAACTGTGGCAACCGACCTTGGAAGCCCCAGCCACCAAAGTTCTCCGTTACGGCAATCCACAATTCGTTGCGTCCCTTTTGTAGGGGGAGGAAGAGCGTATCGAAATAGCCTATGGAACCCAGAAAGCGATAGTCCCGTGAGCGAAAGATATATTGACCACCATAGATGGCCTTGCCATTTAGAAAAACAATCACCTGATCACTGTAGCCAAAGTCGAAGCGCTGTATTTGCTCCTTTTCGGACTTGAGTACGACCTTGGCAAATACGGTATTTCTGAGCTCGCTGACAGAGTCATTTCGGGCAATGTTAAGCAGCCCGGAAGTTTCCGTAGCAAAGCCTTTCCAACGCAAGCTCTTTTTCAGTGATGCTGGAATTTGGTGGCCATCGCCCAAGAGGCTGTCCGGAAAAGTAGAGGAGACTTGCCATTGCTGAATGCTGCCTGCTTCTGCCGTTGGCGCAGCGATATTGGGAGATGTAATTTTTGGATTATCAATTTTCTGATACCGAAAGTTGGCATAATAAGCACCGCCCATGCTAGAACGCACAGCGAGATATCCGGCTTTTTGGGGTCGCTTCAATGCTTGATTGTACAACACGGGCTTTTCCATATCATCGATGTACAACTCCATCTGCTGACCAGCTAGGATGATTCGGACGTGCGTCCAATTGTCAAAAGAGTAGTCGTAGTTGGCCCAGTGTCCCTGACCGTTATACAGTTGCCAGCCCGTGGCGCCATTGTAAACAGGGCTGTATTGCATCGCATCTGGCTTGCCAGACTGATGTGGGCGAATGTAAAATTCCTCGTAATTGTAGGCATCCTGCTGCCGGAACTGAATGCCTACAAACATCCGTGCCTGCGGGAAGGCTATGTCAAAATCGATGATGCCATCCTGCAATTGGACGTCGGGAACGGTTGCTCGTCCTTCCTTTAGGTATAAGCTCCTTTGGCCTTTGTAATCTGTCCAACGGTGCTCTTCCCCTTGAACTTCCCAGGTTTCTGCATCCATTGGCAGCACGAATTCCGTTTGGGACAAGCCAGGGCGGGTGCAGAATAAGATAAAAATAACCAACCCAAGGTGTGGTGAACGATAAGTATCGAATAATAATCGAATAAAAATCAAATATTTTGAAATGCCTCTGCGAGTCCAATGCTTGCTCGGGCGTGCTTGTTCGTTGGCTGGATGTGAATGACAACTTGAAAATAAAAAAGGAGCGTTGTTGAATTTCATGTGTTTTTGATCGCAAAGAAGCTCCTTTGGAGGGAAAAGCGCTTGTACAAAAGCTGTACAAATTGGTACAAGTCAGGTGGGACGGACCATTTGAGTTGATGCACTAAAGTATCTGATGCCGAATGCTGCTATCCAACGATTTTAGTTCGAGCTTTCGAATCGCACCGGCCGCCTGAAAGATGTAGCGGAAACCAACCACCTTGCCGATATCCTCCTGAAAGACACCTGCATAAGCTTTTTGACCGTTGATGTAAATAGCGATGGCCTTTTCTTCCACCCGCATATTCAAGCCTACCCAGTTGGAAAAATCCACGCCAAAGGCAGACAGATCATAATTTTTGCCATCCAACTCCTGTTCACCAACCAGCAGCGACAGCTCACCCACGCAGCCTTTGACAGATAGGG
>JBCCSZ010000164.1:0-16781 GCA_039199225.1 Bacteroidota bacterium | reverse complement strand
TGTAGCCCTATGACGCTCAGGATGTGGCTGATGTGCAGTACGGAACAGCGCCCAGGATGGCATTTGCCTGGCTGGCTGGCCGAAAAAGGGAAGCGAGCGCGTGCCACAAAGAAGGCCCTCTTACCACTCTGATAAAAGGGCCTTCTTTTCTATTTTTAGACCTTGAAACTATTTGTTCTATCCTTTTTTACAGGATTTTCTTACGATTGGCTAAATTTCTCAGCATCTTTCTTGGACAGAACTCTCCAGCACTCGTGTGGGCCAGCCTGTGACTTGGCGACGGCATAGAAACGACCGTTTTTCTCACGTACCTCGAACTCAGAAGTTTCAAATTTAGATTTTGTTTTTACATCATAAAAACTCAGAGCTTCATTTGCCATGACATAAAGATTTTTGGATGATAAAATATTTCGATTTTCTAAATGCGGGGGCAAAGATACTAAACCCAAGCTTAGATTTACCCTATAAGTCACTTTTTTTAGTTTCAGTGATGTTTTTTTAGAACGTACTGCAGACTTGCTTTTCGTGTGTCAAAGAGAGATTTGCGACCCTTCACTGCAATATTTTCACTTTTTTGGCCAATCTGCAAATAAATATTAGCCGAATAATTGATATGAATATCAGCTGTTTCAGTTGCAAGCGATTAGCCTTACAAGGCAATTTAAACGTAAGGTGTAGACGCAGTAAGCAAATAGTTCATGCTTAACTGTATGATTGATAGTGGGTTAGAACGAATAGTGATGCTCGTAAATGATTTGGTGAAACTATTGTTGGATTAACGGTATAAGTTTGTTATGCATGTCACAAATTGTAATTTGATATCACAAAAATGAGCAAAGTATGCACAAAATTTGTAATCAATAAAGCAAACAACAGGAGCGAAAAACAAATATAGAACTCCTGCTAAAGAACCTAGATGATCCAACTGATAAACACAAAAGAATAAAATCCAAAAGGGTTTAAAGAATGTAGTCATTATTCGTTTTTTTCATGAGAGGGAGCCCTTGTTTCAACAAGGGCTACTTTTTTTTCCCTCAAAACCTTCTTTTTTCGGCAATGTTAGAGCCATGAAGGTGTTTTGTTAAACAAAAAATGATACTTATGTAAACACTTAACTTATACAGAAAAAAAGATCGGACCCGTAGTACTTTTTGAACTAAATTCCTATCTTTGCATTTATACAAAAAAGAAAGTTATCCAACTTAAGATAAATTCATTTTTGGTTTTTTGGGGTTATCTAGAGCAGTAAAATTTTACTGCTCTTTTTTTATTTCTCACCTTTTCTCTTCGCTTAACAAAGTAATTGAAACTTCTGTACTTCTCTGTGTTTTTTGACCGCTAAAATGGAGGTCAACAGCTCCTGAAGCATCGCCGGGTGAGCTGCCAAATTTTGGCTACCGATTCATCTCTGAGCCGAACAGCCTGATATTCAAGCAATTTTAGTTCTTCGTTTATGGAATCATTTCGTATATTGGACTAGTTTCAAGGCCCAATTTTGGAATTTGATCAGACCGTTTCACCTAATCAATAAGCCTACACTTGTAAATTGCGGCTTTTTTATTATGCATTAGCCCTTGTAAATCAGTTGATTGTACAAGTGAAAAAACTTAGGCATCGCCATGAAAAAAACGATTAACCTCCTGTCGTTTGTATTTGTCGTAGGCTTACTGACACCTCAACTCGCACAGGCCCAAATTTTCGTCCGAGGCAACACTTTCTTCTGTGACTTTGGTTGCGAAACCTATCGGATCATCAGTCCCACTACAGACAACTATTCTTGGGTCCTATACGACTTTGCCGGAAATATCTTGACCACAGCCACTGGAACAACGGCCGATTTATGCTTTGATTTCCAGACCAGCCACTTTACCGTTACCAATAATGAGACTGGCCAAAGTGTCAATATTTTCGTCGAGGTATCAGAGTCTGACGTCTTCCCACTGGCCTCGAATGCTGCCGATCTTTGTCCGGCTAATTCCAATCTGGCGGGTTGTGACCGCGTTTGTGCCAATTCTACGGTTACTTACTGGTATCCTGAAATCTCAGACATTGAGATCGACTGGCAAGTAACTGGGGCCAAAAGCTTCCAGGCAGAGGGCAACAAGGTGGTGGTCGACTGGGGAGAAGGTCCTGGCTATGGTCGGGTCGAGGGAAGCTATGACTTCAACCAGAGTGGGAATTTTGGTGTAGTCATGCAACAAATAGAGAGCCCGGCTGGCTCGTCGGGCCTCACAGCGCTCGTAGTGGTATCTATGGGTTCAAGACCCTATCCGTTTACTTACACCTGGGACGATGGGCTTTCCTATACCCTCAACCAGGATAGAGTTACGCGCGATGGTCTTTCTCCCGGTTTGCACAGCGTGACGGTGACCAATGCACGTGGGATAGAATTGGAGGTTTCCCTTTACCTGGATAACAACAACTCCAATTTCCCCTTTGAGGAAAAGGATATTGTCGAGGGGACTCGCGTACCCAGCTGTAGGAATGGTTTCGGCTGTACGGGCATGATCACTTTGCAGGCCATCAGCCCGAATCGTCTGTACACCTATGCTTGGTCCGACAGCCAGACAACTGCTAGAATTTTAGACCTCTGCCCTGGAAAATATTATGCAACCATCGTAGATGATTATCAACATACCATATCGACTGCTTATTATCTGGGCTGTTATATGGGGGAGTGTTCCTATCTGGGGAGTAAATGTGTCAACATTCTGGAGGACCCCACGGCCGATTTTGCTGCTCTGCCTGCGGTAAACGATTCGCTGATTCGCATCTGTAAAGGCCAAACGGTCTATTTTCAAAACCAAAGCGAAGCTGCCGCCTCCTATTTGTGGAATTTCGATCTGGGCAATCACTCTTCAGAAGAAAACCCGGCCTATACTTTTGAAACCGCAGGAACCTTCGACATTTCGCTGATTGCTTACAATGCCTGCGGTTGCTCAGATACAACCTATATGAAGGTTGAAGTAGAGGATGCCACGGCGCCAGAGCTGGACTGTCTGGGGACGGTTTGTGCCGGAGAGGTCGTGACCTATACTTCTTCCACAGATTGTGCTATTTTCAATTGGCGGGTCATAGGGGATGGCCTCATCGTAGACGGAGGAGGCCCTACGGACGATTTTATCACCATCGACTGGCAGTCTGGCCCAGAGGGCATCATTGAATTGCTGGTGGATAATTGTTCCAGCACTGCTTGCCGCGAACCCAGCCTTTTCCGCATTCCCATCCTGGACAATGCCAATGGAGAAATCAGCGGTGTTGAAATTGTCTGTCCAGACGAAATTGCTGTTTATTCCGTTCCTCCTTATAGTGCCAGTACCTTTTTCTGGGAAGTCACTGCGGGGCAGATTATCGAAGGGCAGGGGACCAACCAAGTGCGGGTGCGATGGGGTGGTTACAGCAATTCCAGCGAAGTTCGATACGTTCGTGTTCGCTACGATAATTGCTACCTGGGCTGCGCCGGTTCTGCTGAAAAGGAGGTCCTCCTAAAGCCTCTATTTTATACCAGCGGACCCATTGAAGCGTGCCAGCGTTCTGTAGAGACCTATGAAAGTCTGTTACAACGCTTCCAGAACCCAGCCATCGATGTGCATTGGTACTTGCTCAACGAAAACCAAGATACGGTCTGGCGTTCTTCGGCTCCCGCTTCATCTGTTTCCATAGATTTTGACCTTCCTCCTGGTCTGTATCAACTACTTAGCATAAGGGCCAATCCTGCAGATGCCTGCTCCGAATCCTACTCGCAATACATAGAGGTACGGGCGTTACCGCCTGTGTTGAGTGGCATCGCTGGGGAGGCGACCATCTGTCCGGAGGAGTGGTACAGCTACGAGGCCCAGGGGGTAGCCAGCAATCACCTTGTTAACTGGCAAATCAACAATGGTGGCAATTGGTCGATCGTTCAGGGCAATCCTGTTAACATACGCTGGGGCAACTCTCCTCCTTATCAGCTCTTCGTATCGCAATCAAATGTTCGTGGTTTGGATTGTTCGTCGGATACCATCGGGATCGTGGTTCAAGCGATTCCCAATGTGACCCTGACTGGCGAAGACCAATTGTGCTTGGAGGAGGTGGCTTCCTACCAGGCGACTACCTTTGGAGCGGTGGATTACAATTGGACCATTGATCCTCCGCAGGCCGGCGTCATTGTTTCCAATCCCAATGCTGCTCAGATAGATGTTCAATGGTACCAGGCCGGCAATGCGTCCTTATCTGTTGATCTTTGCGGCCAGTCGGCGACTTTGAATGTCGTCGTTGCTGCTTGGCCAGAGCCCGTCGTGGATCATCCGCTGGGGCTTTGTCCGGGTGAGCTTGGAAGTGTCCGCACAACGACTCCCTTCACGACCTACAGTTGGTTTGATGAAGATGAGGCCCTCGTCAGCAATGATCCCAATCCCGATCTGATGGCAGGTTATTATCGCCTGGAAGTGAGCAATGCCTTTGGTTGCCTGGGAGATACCAGCTTTTTCATAGAACCCCATCCGGAGCCTTTTGTCCGCATCAGTGTCCCCATTTTTGAGGCACTTTGCCCAGGTGGACCGCCGGTCCGCATTCATGCCCTGATGACGGATGCAGGCTATGACTATCAGTGGTATCGCGACGGTGTACCGATTGGAGGCAATATCCCAACCTTTGATGCCAGCCAGATGGGAACTTATTGGGTCGTTGTTACAGATCAGAATGCTTGTACGGCAGAGTCCAATCGCCTTCGACTGGGCGACTGCGCAGCTATTGGCGGGACTTGTGTCAATGGACGCTGTGTGGGGCCACCCAATAACTGTAGCATCAATGGCGACCTGGACTTTGAGATTCGAAAGACGACCGAATGTCGTCGGCATTTTTATTTCAATACCTCCTCTGGCTTTATTCCTGGCAGTATCCGTTGGAGCTTTGGTGATCCAGCAAGTGGTGCCAACAACGTTTCAACCGATTTCAGTCCACAACATACCTTCGAGGGAGGCGCTCGTTTTTATGTAATCAAGCTGCGGGCCAGCTTCCGGGATGTTGTAACCGGAGAAATCTGTTCGGTTGAGATTTGGAAAAACGATACCATTCCCATTGTCGCTGATTTTGAGGCGCTGGGGACTTGCGCAGGTTCTCCCATTCAGTTCAACGATTTGAGTACCTTTTTGCCTTTTACCTCCATCAGCAGTTGGAGGTGGAATTTTGGTGATCCGGCTTCTGGCGTTTTAAATCGCTCAAGCGTCGCCAATCCAACTCATACTTACACAACGCCAGGTAGTTACAATGTGCGATTGATCGTTGAGGAACAAGATGGCTGCCGCTCTGAGATCGAAAGGACCATCGAAGTTTTTGCACCACCTAATATACAGTTCGATCCACCGACCGAAAGCTGTGCGGGAGATGCTATGAATTTTGTGGCCAATGTTCCGCCCGAAGTGGTGGATGTTTACTGGGATTTTGGGGAACCTTCCAGCGGAGAAGCCAATACGTCTCAATCGGTTAATACCTTCCATGCTTACAGTGCTGCAGGTGTCTACACCGTCACCCTAATGGCCACAGATATTTATGGTTGTTCGTCTTCGACGACTGAAACGGTGGTGGTGGCCGCCAATGGTCTCACCGGCAGCATCAGTCTGTCTGGGCAGTCGCCCATTTGCGAGGGAGAAAGCATTACCCTCACGGCCATCACCAATGGCAGCGATATACGATGGTCGACAGGCGCCACAACCTCTTCGATCACTGTAGCCGAGACCGGTATTTACGGAGTGACCATCAGCGATGCCAATGGTTGTACAATCGTACCCACCCCCGTGCCGATCGATGTGCTGTCCTTACCCCAAGCCGACATCAGAGCAGTAGAATACAATCAGTTTGAGCAGCCGATTGCCTATTTCTACGATTTTTACGAGATATGCGAAGGCGAAGATGTTTTCTTGGAGATAGAGAATCCTGTTTCGACCCATCTGTACCGCTGGTCAAATGGGCAGATTGGGACAAGTTTAGAATTTTCAGAGGACAACGCTAAGTTGTTGTCTGCAGGAGACCACACATACAGCATTACAGTGACCGACCGTAGAACGCGCTGTCGCAATGAAGTCGGCCCTTTCTTGGTCCGTGTTCATGCGCTACCAGATAGTATTCAAATAACTGCCAATACGACTCGAACGATCTGTGAAAATACACCTGTGACTTTTTCAGTCGCCAATCCAGACACCAGCTTGCAGTATCTTTGGAGCAATGGAGAAGGTGGTCTTTCCATTACCACCTCTTTGGCCGGAGAGTACTTCGTGAGGGGCATTACCCCCAATGGCTGCTACACAGAAAGCAATCGTTTGGATATAAAGGCTGGTCCGGACATCAACCAGATTCCCAACGGTTGCCATGTTCGCTGTCGGCCGGACACCCTCTGCTTCCCTGATATTCCGAATATTGATACGTATCAGTGGTATTTCAATGGCAGCCCTGTCCCTGCGCCCGAAGGCCAAATGGCGGAATTCTTACCCCAGGAAAGTGGAACTTATTATTTGGAAATGACAGACACAGATGGTTGCCTCGTTGCTTCTGCCGATCTGAACATCGAACTGTCGGAAGGCTTTGGCAGCATCAACGGGGCCGTTTATTTTGATTTGAATGAAAATGGGGTGATCGATGCAGGGGATACCTTGATGACAGGCGTACCCATCCGATTGCTGGACACAGGGTTGGCCGTCCTGGATTCTACAAACAGCAATGGCGGACTGATCCTATTTGATGGATTGCCTTCTGCCAGTGATTATGTACTCTTGTTGGATTCTTTAGGATTGCCGGCTGGTACGAGGGCCGTGCAAGTACAGCAGTCTGCCAATCTGCTGGGCTGCGATGATGTGGACAGCGTCCAATGGTTGGTTGTTCCCTTTTGTACTAGTCAAACGGAGAGCCTGACTTTGTTGGCTTGCACCGGAGATTCGGCTTTGTACAATGGCAATAAGCTGAGCATTGGCAGTCAGACAGACTTTAGCTTTACCAGTGAGGCTGGTTGTGATTCCATTGTCCGTGTGATGGTCAATGCGGTGCCAGCGTACGCTGAGCGCGTATCGCTGGAAAGTTGTGCTGGCAGCCGCATCGATTACAATGGCATGAGCTTTCCGTCGGATACTTTGCTGACGCTTCGCTACAGTACGATTCATGGTTGCGACTCTTTGGTTGAGCTGAGGGTGTCGCCCTTGCCGATCGATAGCAGTAGCCTAAGATTGGAGGTTTGTGGGGCTGGTAGTACCACCCATGATGGTGTGGTCATGCGAGCGGGTGAAAGCCGCCTGTTTCGTTACCAAAATATGGCTGGCTGTGATTCTCTGATGTTGGTGATGGTCGACTCTGTGCCGGAGTATCGGGAGCAAGTTGATTTAGCGGCTTGCATGGGCAGCCATATAGAATACAACGGTTTGCGCTTGCCTGCCGATACCAGTTTGTCCGTTCGCTATACAACAGCTGCCGGCTGTGATTCGGTGGTGAACATCCTTGTTAGTCCCATGCCGACCGATAGCAGTGGTTTGCAGTTGGAAGTATGTGGGACAGACAGTATTATTTACGATGGAGTAGCCATGCGAGCAGGCGAAAGCCGCTTGTTTCGCCATCAAAATGTGGCAGGTTGTGATTCCTTGATGATGGTCGAGGTAGATTCGATGACTGTTTATCGGGGGCAGGTCGACTTGGAGATTTGTGCCGGAGACCGGATTACTTACAATGGCTTGAGCCTGCCGGCTGATACCAGTCTGACCCTTCGCTATGCCACCATTGCCGGCTGTGATTCTTTGATAGAAGTGGCCGTATCCCCTTTAGCAGTCGATAGTATATCTCTTACTTTGGAAGCTTGCGACAACAAGACGGTTAGCTACCTAGGGACCATCTTGCAGCCAGGAGATGAACATTCTTTCCAACTGACCAACCGATTTGGCTGTGATTCCACTGTGATGGTTCGGGTCGTTGGTGTGCCTTTGTACAACAATGTCCTGCAATTGGAGGCTTGCCAGGGAAGTTCTGCGAGCTTCAATGGTGTACAGATTCCTACGGATAGCAGCATGCAATTTACCTTTCAGTCTGTAGACGGTTGCGACTCTGTTGTCAATGTAGAAGTTTTATCGCTGCCCTTGGACAGTACGACGATCGACTTAATCACCTGTGAAGGAAGTACCGCCTTTTACAATGGCACCTCCATACCTGCCGGAACCTCCCGGATGTTTGCATTCACCAATCAGCACGAATGCGATTCTATGGTAATGGTTCGGGTGGCTGGCAGTCCAATAGATACAACCTATGTGCCTCTCGAACTATGCCCAGGAGACAGCATCGACTATCTGGGAAATATCCTCTATCCTGGAAGCCTCGAAACCTTCCGCCTGACGGATGCTATGGGCTGTGATTCCTTCGTTGTTGTGTCCATTGATGAATTGCCTGATTTTGATGTAACCGTAGAATCGATCAAGCAAGTCTGCAAGAATGAAATGGACGGTCGCATTGAGCTTAGCACTGTGGGGGGAGTGGGGCCTTTCCGCTATTCTCTGGATGGCAATCGCTATCAAGTGCCTGCCTATTTCGAGAAACTTCCGCCGGGACCTTATCAGTTGTTTGTCAGAGATGGCAATGGATGTATTCAGGAATTGACCGGGAGAGTGGAGGAAGTACCAGCCATCGATTTGCGGACCCAGGATGCCATTATAAGCTGTGAATTGGACAGTTTGACTTTACTGGCAGAAGTATTTTCAGATACGACCTCTGTGAAGTACTTATGGCAAGATGGTTCTGGAGGGTCTGAGTTTACCATCTATGAGCCAGGCATTTATTGGGTGGAGGTCAGCAACGAATGTGAGACGGTCTTTCGCGAAATTCTGGTGGCTCAGGCCCAGCAAACGCCAGAATCGCCCATCTATATGCCCAATGCCTTTTCGCCCAATAACGATGGTTACAATGACCTCTATCGCGGCTACGCCGCTTCTGGTGTTGATGTGATGACTTACGAATTGCAAATCTTCGATCGCTGGGGCAACAAGCTTTTCCAAACCCACAACATCGACCAAGGATGGAATGGCATCTTCAAAGGTCAGGACATGGACCCTGCCGTCTTTGTATGGTTTATACGAGCGAGGGTGAACAGTTGTGGGAATGAAATGGATATTTTCAAGAAGGGCGGTGTAACCTTACTGCGCTAACGGCAGCAGGCCGTTTCACATCCATGGTGAAACGGCCTGCCTCTATATCTTCGGTACAATTTCCTCTTACTGGAAGAGAATCTTTTCTGTGTGCTGCAGATTCTGACTCTGGATGCGCAGCAAGAACATCCCTGCTCCGGCAGCGCTTGGTCGATCGATTTGGTAGCTGTGCTTACCAGCGGCGATTTGGCCATCAAAAATGGAAGACAACTTCTTGCCATTCAGATCGTACAGCTCGATGGTTGCATCGTTTAGGGCATCCTTGAGGTCCAACTGCAGGATGCTGTGGCTGTTGGCCAAGCGTGGTTGCAGCGAAACACCCCATTCGCCCGCCAAGTCGTTGGTAGAAGTCGTTGTACTGTTGAGTTCTTTGGTCAGGAAGGCATTGACGAATTGGTACTTGTCATTTACCTTATTCCATACCACTGCGACGAGCTCCAAATTGTCCTGGTTCCAATCATTGCTTAAAACGACTGTGAACTCTTTGACATATTCTGTTCCGGCAGCAATATCGGTGTTGGCCAGTTGTTGGCCGAAAGTACCACTGTTGGCAGCGCCTCTCAGGATGCGAGCGTGGTCTACAACGCCACGGCTGGATTGGCTGGCTTCAACGTCGTCCTCCATAACGAGGATGGAAACGTAGTAATCGCCGGATGTATTGGTGAAAAATTTGGTGCGGGCCGTGATTTTCAGCTCATTGCCTTCGATCTTGCTGATGAGGCCAGTGTTGGCAATGACATTTTGCCCTTGGTTGCCTGTGACGGCATCTCTGACCTCTGTACGCTTGGCAGCGCCGTTGGAGCTGTTTACGCCGATGTCGTCGCTGTTGACAAAGAAGCGAGGTTGACCGGCATTGTCGTTGAGGTTGCTGACAAATTCAGATGCGGTTGTACTGGTCAAGTTGCCACTGTAGTGGGCAGCGACAACGAAAGCTTCAGAGCTGTTGTCATCCAGGACATTTTTGAAAAAACTCCAACCCCATTGGCCGCAATGGCTACACCAAGTGGCTGTTTTTTTGGTGATCATCGTACGTTGCACTTCTGTGACCTGCTGGGCATGAGCGGCTAGCACGAAGAGTATAAGAAAGCAAAATAGTGTAGATGCTTTTTTCATAGGTAAATCTAATTTGAGCGTTATCGTTAATATTTACTAACACTTTGAAGTGTCAAGCGTTGCAAAATTAATGTCAATTTTGTAAAAATGTGCCAAATAGAATGTCTTGGTCTGGGCAAAAAGCAAGAGTCGCCCTTGATATGTACTCCCCAAAGCATTATGTAAGAAATCTAATGGCTTATTTTCTCTGATCTACCGACTTTGGTGCATTCCAAGGGTTTTTGATCGATTTGGACTATTTTTAAATTCGGGAATTGCGGATGTTTGCAAGGCAGCTAGACCGAAGGCTGCGAATGATTGTAATCCTTTGGCACTTACGGATGCTGAAAACGCACTTTTAAAACAAGCAAAGATGATCCTGATTCCCCAACGTCTTTTTTCCGATGCGCGCGTCAAAGTCATTTTGCGAGACGGCAACAATTGCATTCTGACCAAAGAATTGCAGGAGCCACTCCTCAAACGCCAAGGCTACATTTCCAATCACGTCATCTCTGTTTTGTTGGCAGGCGAACAACATATCGAGACCTATGAAGGCCGCCAGCTAGTGGTGAAACCCAATGAAATCATATTCATTCCGAGGGGGCTTTACTACATTTCCGACCTGATTCCGTCCGGTGGCCATTTCAAAAGTGTTTTGTTTTACTTCGACGATCGGACCATCCACGAGTTCTTGTCTACATCAAAGGTCACCGCCTTTTCCAAAGAGGCTGCGCCAGACCATCTACACTTAGGAGCCATTGCAGTTGTTCGTCAATTTGTCGAGTCGCTTTTGCACATCTATGCGCACAATCAGATTTCGTCCAAAAGTATTTTACAACTCAAGACCCTGGAATTGCTGCATCTGCTCAACGGTTTGGTAAGCGCACAAAAGCTGGCAGATTTCCTTTTCCGACTAACGCTACCCAAGAAGAGAAGTATCAAATCCTTTATGGAAAACAACTACGATAAGCCCTTAAAGGTAGAGGATTATGCTTACCTGACAGGCCGCAGTTTGAGTTCTTTTCGCCGCGATTTCAAGACTTTTTACGGCAGCACGCCACAAAAATGGTTGAAAGATCGCCGCTTGGACAAGGCTGTTGACCTCTTTCAGCAGCGAGAGCGCTCTGTCGGTGATGTTGCTTACGAAGTTGGTTATGAGAACACTTCTTATTTCATTCGGGAATTCAAAAAAAGGGTGGGGCAGTCGCCCAAACAGTATTTGCTAAAGCTCCATCGCAAGCAATAAACAAGAACAGCTTTTGATCGAATTAAATCAAGTTGCAGTGAATGATAAAGATGGCAGCTTGGGTTAAGATCAGCTTGCTGGTGCCTGCTTGGTCGGTTCTGGCAGGGCAAATCTAAGTATAACATTAAAAAAATAAGATATGAATATAACATTTGTAGGACTCGGTATCATGGGAAGCCGCATGGCGGCCAATTTGCTCAAAGCAAAGTATAAATTGACTGTATTCAATCGATCGAAAGCGCCCGTTGAGAAACTGTTGGAAATGGGGGCGGAGACGGCAGATAGTCTAAAGCTGGCCGTTGCAGATGCAGACATCGTTATCAGCATGCTTTCTACGCCAGAAGTGGTGGCTGATTGTTTTTGGGGAGCAGGAGCAGCACTGTCGGCGATGAAGCAAAATGCTCTATGGGTCGACTGTAGCACCGTAAATCCCTCCTTCAGCATCGCCTGTAGTCAACAAGCTGCAAGCCATTCGGTTGGGTTTTTAGATGCACCAGTAGCGGGTACCAAGCCCCATGCTGAAAAGGGGATATTAAGTTTTTTTGTGGGGGGAGAATCCGCTCTGCTGGAAAAGGTACGGCCCTTGTTGGAAGCGATGGGGGATAAGGTACAGCATATTGGAGCAGTTGGGAAAGGGGCTTCCTTTAAGATGTTGGTCAACATCATGCTGGCTCAATCGATGCTGGTCTTTTCAGAGGCCCTGCTTTTGGGAGAGAAAATGGGCATTTCCAAGGAATTTCTACTTGATGTTTTACCCAACTTGGTTGTTTCGGCTCCATTTACAAAGTTCAAAGCTGGGATGATCCGGCAAGGTGATTACGAAGTCCAGTTTCCGCTGGAGTGGATGCAAAAGGATTTGCACCTTGCTGCGGTGACGGCCTATGAACTCCAGCAACCTCTCTACCTGGCCAACCTGAGCAAGGAGCTGTATGCCAATGCTTGTAAGAAAGGGATGGGACGGCTGGATTTTGCTGCCATCCACCAGTATTTGGAAAATCAGTAGGGACTCTTGAAAAAGGCTGAAAGCTGTTAAGCTGCTCGGATAAAGGCATCTGAGCAGCTTATTTGCATTA
The DNA here is from genome assembly GCA_039199225.1 of Bacteroidota bacterium. Taxonomy (GTDB): domain Bacteria; phylum Bacteroidota; class Bacteroidia; order Chitinophagales; family Saprospiraceae; genus JBCCSZ01. Next base: position 4,221 of record JBCCSZ010000164.1, on the reverse strand, counting down.
AAATCTATATATGTAATCGAACCAGACTACGAATATTTTGTTTTAAATTTGTTCTAGGTTAAAATCCCTCAAAGCGCTAGTAGTATCCACCAATTGGCCCTCCAAATTGCCAATCCGTAAGAATGTTTACAGGGTGGATTCCATATTGTCAAAGACTATTGCATTTCTTCAAACGTAAGTAAGATACCTAAATACTAGAGGGTATCTGCCATTTGTCAAAAAAAGATTAGTGTTACAACAATAGAGTAACTGAAGTATGTTGGCACCATTTTTATGTTAACTTTGTATAAAGTAGACGTGTGTATGAAGAAGTTTAAACTCCTTGTTTTCATAGATGACGACCATCCGACAAACGTTTTTCACAAAATAGTGGTCGAAGAATCCAATCTTTGTGAAGAAGCGCTATTCTTTACTTCCCCATTGGAAGCGCTTAAGTATTTTGAACGACTTTGCAAGGAAGCATCTCCTGTTCTGCCAGATGCTATCTTTCTAGACATCAACATGCCCCAGCTTAATGGCTGGCAGTTCATCCAGGCATATCAGAAATTGGGCATTCGGGAGTCTCCGGTCATTATTATGCTGACCACTTCTCTTTACACACAGGATGTTGCCAAGGCAGAAGAACTGGATATTGTACATAAGCTAATCAACAAACCCCTTGAAACTTCACATCTTAGAGCCTTGACCGAAGAGTTGCAATTTATCAATGGATAGTACCAACCCCAGGTTTTATTCGAGGCAAACTGCAACTTCAATGAACTGTAAATGAAGCATAGCCGGATTTACTTTTATGCTACAATAATCTCGATTAGCGTCATTTTGCTCAATCAGCTTTTTATTCAATACTGGCTTTACAACAAGCGGGCGGATGCCGAAATTATCAACATCGGTGGGCGTCAGCGGATGTACAGCCAAAAGTTGGTAGCCCTCCTCTACGCCCACAAGGCCAATCCGGAAAGCATCTCTCAGGACGAAATACAAGAATTTTACGATAAGTGGGAAGTATCGCATGCGTACCTGATCGATAAGTTCCAACCCATTGGTTTGGGCAGTCGTTTCAAGGATGACATTCGACAGCGGCTCATTTTGTTGAGCGCCAATATCGAGCAGGCGGCTCGGTTCATTGGGCGAGCCAACAGGTTGGTGACTTCCGAGCTGGAGGGTTTTCGCCAAAATCAAGATGATTTTTTGGGTAAGATGAACACAATCGTTTTTGATTTGGAGAGGGATGCAGAGCGCAAGCTCACTGTCGTGATTGTCATCGAAATTGTCTTCGCCATTTGCTCCCTTTTATTGGTCTATTACGAAATCACCTATATCTTCAAAAAGATCAACCTGGATTTGCAGAAAAAGAATTCGGAGTTGGTCGAGTCCAATCAGCTATTGGAGCAATACGCTTATCTGGCTGCGCACGACCTTCGATCTCCGACACAGAATGTCATCAATTTTAGTAAGTTGCTGTATCGAGGGTTGACGGACAGGCTGAAGGGGTCGGAGAAAGAGTATTTTCATTATGTGATCGATTCTGCCGAGCGCCTTCGGGATACGACGGAGGACTTGTTGAAGTTTTCGTCCATTACCCACAATAGGCTAAAGATTGAAGAGTGTGAGCCTATTGAAATCATCAACAGGGTAATGAATGATTTGAAGGTGACGCTCAACCAAAAGGCTGCGGAGATCAAAATTGGGGAGCTTCCAGGCAGTATCCGTGCCGACAAAAGCTTGATACAATTGGTCTTTCAAAATCTAATTGCCAATGGTGTCAAGTTCGTTCCCGACAATACCAAGCCAGTCATTAATATCACTTATCAGAGTAAGAAGGAAGAGCACTTTTTTGAGATACAAGACAATGGCATCGGGATTTCGGATCAGGACAAGGAGAAAATTTTTGGACTGTTTAAGCGTTTACACAATCAGGAAGTGTACGAAGGAACAGGTATTGGTTTATCGATCTGTCAAAAGGTTGTTGAAAAACATCAGGGAGAGATTGGTGTTACAAGTATGCCCTTGGAGGGAAGTACCTTCTTCTTTACGATTCCGAAGGATTTGGCTACTTAAATCCGTTGGAACTTGTTATAAGGGCAAATTTTGTTGACCCCTGCATGTATGATGTTGCTTTTTTGAGCTGCGAAATAGTCCCAAGTGGAATTTGTTTTGAGCGTATTTTTTATTAGATTAGTAGCAGGTTAAATAACCCCAATCTCCTGTTTTGCTTCAGCTCTGAAAGCTAAAATCCTTTTGACAAGTCAATTTTGTAAAATAAAGTATTATATTCGCGCGCTTTTCAGCGTATAATCAAATAAAGTTGTGATCGATGAATGAAAGGATTTAAGGCGGATGCCTACCTATCCAATGGATCGAAAGGAACCACGGGGTTTGTAGTGGATTCGAATTAAAACCTTGACAATCGTGTGTCGCAGCTTAATCAATTATAAGGACGATTTTAACAATGATCAATCTCAGATTACACGAAGTAATTGAAGCAGCCAACAAAAGTGGAAACCCAAATCTTCAAAAAGAGGTAGCCATCGACCCGTTCAAGGGGGCTCGGGCGCTGATGAAGAGGGGGTTTCTGGAAATTGCCGAACAAGACTTGCACAGGGTCATCCGTCAATTGGGTGAAGACGCTAAAATCAGTATTGAACAGCACGATCAGATGTTGGATTTACTGGCACGTGCCGGAAACGGAAAAGAACGGATCACACAGTTCATCCGAAAAAAAGGACTGTTTAGGGTTTTGTAATTTACCGTTTTACGGGGAGCGTTTTTAAAGTCAAACCATTGCATTGTTTTCGGTGTCTAGGGTTCTGCAGCCTTGCAGAAGTCTACTGCTTTTTGTTTATCCAATTCATTGCTACATAAAAAAAGCCCGGTGAAGCACCGGGCGATTGAAGCGGTCTGCCAGTCGTTTATTCGTGAATGACCTGGAGTTGCTCCAATGTCTTCATGGAATTGCGGACGGTGTCGTATTGTCCGAGGATCATGCGGCGCAGGTTTTCCGGCATGTCGGTAGACGCTAGAACATCTTTAAAATCTTCGAGGGCTTTCTGTTCGCCTCGCATGGCTTCATCGATGACAATTCCAATATCATCTGATGTCACTTTGTTTTTCAAATCCATCCAAAAACGGTGTAACTCGGAAAGTAGACTGCTGCTATCGGCTGGGTTTCCATCCATAAACCTGATTTCCTTTTCGAGTTGTCTGACAAAAGTTGCGCGCATCTTGGCATGGTCGAACAACCAACGCTTCATTTCAACATCTTGAGAAATATTTCCCAACTCTGTGTATCCTTTCTGGGCGTCTTTGTTGAGTACCAATAGTCTGTTGAGTTGTGCTATGATTTTTGATTTATCCATATTTTAAATATTTGTGAAGTTAAATAATGAGTTTTTTTGACAACTTGAGCATCCTATCAATGTTCGATGCTCCACTATGTCGATTGGGATTTATTTTTCTTTGCTCATAGATTGCAATTGGTCGCTGACCCTTTGCAATGCTGTTTTTGTCTGTTGCAGCTCCGCCTCTTTTTCGTCCAACAATTTTATTTGCTCATTGAGTGCATTGGACAGGTCTTGGTTTTCTTTTCGCAAGTCTTTGATCTCACTGAGTTTTTCATCGATCTCTTCGCTGTTTTCGGCGATGTCTTCTTTCATCTCTGAACGTTCCTCCTTTAAGTTGTTTAGTACATCACGAGCTGCTTCGACTTGCTGACTGTAATAGCCGGGAAGGTAGTCGTTCAAAAAATCAATGAGCAGTAATCGCATATTTTCAAATGCAGAAGCATCTTCTTGTGGGGAGACAAAAATATCGTATCCGTAATCGGCGAAAAGACTCATCTGTGTTTTGCCGTCTTTCTCTACGACCTGTGCGTAAAAGTCAATTGTTTTGGGGCTGATGGTTTTGAGTTGGACTTCCTCTGCATTTAAGACATCTTTGTTGGTTAGAAAGCCAATTCCTTTTATTCGGACGTCATGCTTTTGATTCATGTAATCCTTAAATCTTTTTTTGACTTCCTTGCTTTCTGGTTCGAGGACGACGCTGCAGGCTGGACGAAGATTGCCTTCGTATTCGACTTTTTGTTCTTCAATGTTTACTTGGGATAGTAGGGGGAAGCTGCTGATTAAAAATAGGCAGCTATAAAATAATTTCTTCATTGATTATTTGTATCTATTTAGGACTCTACAGATCAAATCCGATTAATTTTTATCTTTAACAAAACAT
>JBCCSZ010000163.1:0-16840 GCA_039199225.1 Bacteroidota bacterium | reverse complement strand
CGATGCTGCCAATACAGCTTTGACCGATGGATGCTTCGAACTTTCTGAAAACTTCATCGAAGTCATTCGCGACACACCTGACGGTGGCATGGTAGCTATGCCTGATGGTGGAACAGAAGTTTCTATTTGTGCACGCGCCGGCATGGATGACCTCGTTATGTTCGCAGGCGCTTCTTCTTCTTTGGCATCGTAAAGATTTGTGATTACTGACGACCAGAATGTCATCCTGGGAACACCTCCTCCTGGTGCCACTGAGGTCAACTTCGACGGCGCAGGACCTGGCGTTTGCCGCATCTGGGGACTGTCTTACACAGGTATGTTTACAGGCGAAGTCGGACAAAATGCTGCAGCTGTCGATCTATCTAGTGACTGCTTCGAACTTTCTGAAAACTTCATCACTGTAACCCGCGAGCAAGTTGATGGCGGAACTGTATCCATGCCTTCTGGCGCTACCGTACGCTACACTTGTCCTGGCGACGGTGTAGACGACATCATCACCTTTGTACACGAAAACGATGCCCCAGGAACGGAATATGCATACGTGATCACCGACGATCAAAACATCATCTTGGGAGTACCTCCTATGAACAGCCAGAACTTCGAAGGTGCTGGTAGCGGTGTCTGCCGCGTTTGGGGATTGTCTTACACAGGTAACATCACAGCCCAAATGGGCGACGATGCGGCCAATACAGCTTTGACCGATGGATGCTTCCAGCTTTCTGAAAACTTCATCGAAGTGATTCGCGACACGCCTGACGGTGGTGTAGTAGCCACAACAGATGGCGATGTAGAATTGACCACCTGCGCTGGCGATGGCAACGACGATATTATCTCACTACAACATACCAACAACTCGATGGCAGCCTTCCGTTATGTGGTAACGGACGACCAGAACATCATCCTTGCAACACCTGCTCCTGGCACGATGGAGCTTAACTTCGAGGGAGCAGGTGTAGGCGTTTGCCGCATCTGGGGACTGTCCTACACAGGCATGTTTACAGGCGAAGTCGGACAAAATGCCGGTGAAGTTGACTTGTCCAGCGACTGCTTCGAATTGTCGGAAAACTTCATCGTAGTAAATCGCGTAGACGATGGACAGGCTTGTAGCGGCAATGTCGTAGCAACAGGTAACGAAATCTCTAGCCGCCCGATCACTTTCCGCTCAGGCACTTCCGGAGCATTGGAAAACTTGAACCTAAGTCCAAACCCAGCCATCGAGCAGCTTCAGCTACAGTTCAACCAATTGGAAGAGCTTGCTTACACGCTTGAAGTCTACAGCATGGCCGGACAGTTGGTTGTACAACAACAATACGATGCCTTCAAGGGAGCCAATACCGTAATCTTGAACTTGGATCAAATCCGTGCAGGCTTTTACATCTTGCGAATGACCAATGAAAATGGTGAGCAGGTAAGCCGCAAGTTTATCAAGAGCGAACGCCCATAAACGGCTATCAAAATGATATAATTTCGAAAGCGTAATAATGGTTAAGAGGTTGTTGCTTCGGCAGCAACCTCTTTTTTCATTCGATACTGAACCATTGGAAGAGCCGCTTTGTTCTCTGTTTTTCATCGCTACTCAACTGTCCATCAAACGCTACGGCTACTATTGCTATGAACCGAGAAAAACTATTGCTTTTTACGCTGGCGCTCGTCCAATTTACCCACATTATCGACTTCATGATCATCATGCCGCTTGGGAAGCAATTCATGGAAATCTTCGACATCAGCCCACAGCAGTTCAGCTGGATCGTAGCTTGTTATGCTTTCAGCGCCTTTCTCACAGGTATTCTAAGTGCCATGTTCATCGATCGCTTTGATCGCAAGAAAGCCCTCCTTTTTGTTTATGTAGGATTTACCATCGGGACTTTTTGCTGTGCAGCAGCAGACAGCTACTACTTATTTTTGGCCGCCCGGAGTCTTACGGGTGCCTTTGGGGGTGTATTGGGCGCATTGGTATTTGCCATTGTGGCGGATGCCGTGCCTTACGAACGGCGGGCAAGCGCCATGGGCATTGTCATGACGGCCTTTTCTGTCGCCTCCGTCGTTGGTGTACCTGCGGGTATTTATTTGGCTGCAACCTTTAACTGGCGGGCGCCATTTTTAGTGACCGCATTGGTTTCTACGGTAGTCGCCTTGCTCATTTGGCGCAGCACACCTTCTTTGACTGGACATTTAGACGGACAGGCAAATACGTCAAATTCCCTGGGTAATCTAGTGCGAATCGGAACAGATGCCAACCAAGTGACGGCATTGCTGTTTACGCTCATATTGATTTTGGGACACTTTACCATCATTCCATTTATTGCACCCTACATGCAGCTGAATATTGGTTTTTCTGATTACGAGGTAACCTTTATCTATTTAATCGGAGGAATTTTGAGTGCTTTTCTCTTGCCCTTAGTAGGAAAGCTGGCAGATCGATTTGGCAATATCCACATTTTTACCTTGGCCAGTATTGGTGCTTTATTCTCGATTTTTGCGATTACCAACCTCCCGGTAGTCACCAAAGTCATTGCCTTGTGTGTAACCTCTTCCTTTTTCATCGTGGCCAGTGGACGATCTGTGCCTGCTATGACGATGGTCACGGCGGTTGTAAAGCCTGAGCAAAGGGGAAGCTTTATGAGCATTCGCTCTTCAATCAACGAATTGGGCTTGGCGCTATCGTCTTTTATTGCTGGCTTAATAGTTGTTGAACAACCTAATGGAAACCTGGCAAATTACCAGTATGTCGGTTATATTGCCATATTCATGAGCGTAGTGGCCGTTCTATTCGCCAGGCGTCTGAGAGTTATAAATTAGATTGTCAGTATCCGACATACTAAACATTTAATTCCGTGCATTATAATGCGGAAAGCTTAAATTGCTTGTATCATTACTTGCATCAGTGAATACAAAAGCACATCCGAATGAGCAAAGATTATCAATTCATGGTAGATTTTACCATGCCTGACGTTCTCTCAGAAGATTTTATGAATCTTATCCCTTACCAAAGAGCCATGGTACAGCGATATTTCAACGAGGGAAAACTGCTCAATTATGCTTTGTCACTGGAAAATTCCAAACTGTGGGCCATCTTTAGTGCCAATTCAGAAATGGAGGTCATGGACCTATTGATCGACCTTCCGCTGACAGAATACATGAAAGTAGAAATCAGCATGTTGACCTTTTACAATACTACTAATCCTGCCATGCCTCAGTTTTCTAAGAACTGACTAAATCTTTTCTTTCTCAACATTTAGCAGATCGCTGTTTACGCTCTTTTCGATCAGATATATATTGCGGTTGGGTGCATTGCGCGCTACCAACTCGGCCAAAAAACCCGCCAGAAACAACATGGTTCCCAAGATCATACACGTCAATGCAATGAAAAAGTAGGGGTTATCGGTTACCAGAGGCGCGCGCAGCCCTCTTTGGATGTAGACCAATTTATTGATGCCAATGTAGGCAGAAGCGGCGAAGCCTAAGAAAAAGAGAATCAATCCCAGCGAGCCGAATAAGTGCATCGGACGCTTGCCAAAACGGCCAATAAAGGTAATAGACAAAAGATCAAGCGGACCGCGAATGAATCGCTCTAGTCCACCAAATTTCGTCACACCATACTTTCTGGCTTGGTGCTGAACAACCTTTTCACCAATCTTGGAATAGCCCGCCCATTTGGCAATAACAGGAATGTAACGATGCATTTCACCGAATACCTCAATACTTTTGACAACCTGATTTTTATACGCCTTGAGGCCACAGTTGAAATCGTGGAGCTGAATACCACTCAATTTTCGAGTCACCGCATTGTATAACTTTGTCGGAATTGTTTTGGAAATCGGATCGTAGCGCTTTTTTTTCCAACCAGACACCAGATCAAAGCCATCCTCCATGACCATGCGATACAATTCCGGGATTTCGTCCGGGCTATCCTGCAAGTCGGCATCCATCGTGATGACTACATCCCCCCGAACCGCCTGAAAGCCCGTATGCAAGGCTGCCGATTTACCATAGTTCCGCTGGAACTTAATCCCCACAATCTCCACATATTTTTCCGACAAGCCCTCAATGATTTCCCAAGACGTATCCGTACTGCCGTCATCTATCATAACAATCTCATAGCTGAAGTTATGGGTATCCATCACCCGCTGAATCCAGCCAACCAGTTCCGGCAACGACTCCTCCTCATTCAATAAAGGTACGACAACACTAATGTCCATATAAATGCTTATTGTTTTTCCAAATTTCACCTACCTCCCAAAAAATCACTCAACCACCACATCACCAAACCACTCAATCACTCAATCACTCAATCACCAAATCCCTAACCGCTCAATAACCTACTAACGAATTTTAAGATACAGGTGTTGCAAGAACAAATCCCGAACCTTCGGAGAGAGATTCGGGATTTGTTTGGCAGCTAATTTAATTGTCCAGTGCCAAGTCATCCGGCGGATTGCGACGCACGATCAAAGAACAGATGGCTGCGAATACAAAGCCAGGGAACAGCAAACGCCATCCAAAGGTCAGCGCCGCACGCCCAAAGGTCAGCCCAAACTCCTGCCCTTCCATACCTGCAATCATTTGCTCGGTCGCCTCCTCCCCCATAAAATCAGCCATCCCCTCGATCATTTCCATGGAGGCATCTCTTTGAATATCGGCCAAACCAGGATCGATGATGTTGTACATGGCATACATATAAACAACGTAAAATAAACTGGCGATCACGAAAGTTAGATAAGTCGGCTTGAGTGCCTCCCCCCAGGTCATATAACCACCAGCGTCATTCTTATCATCTATACCTGCCTTAATCATAACGGGGATATAGACCAACCACTCGACATAGGACAAGCCTCCCATGATATTGACCGGATCGACCAGGTATAAAAGCGTATCGACGAGAATGACACCGATTCCACCGATGACACCCCATTTGACTGCATTGTTCATATTGCGTTTTTTAAGTTGGTTAGATAATATGCCATCGCATTGGCTCAACGAATATGCAATATATCATGGGCAAATTGAAATTTTTTTCGACAGATGGCACCTACTCATCGCCTTTTTGAGATGGACCATCAAAAGTATTGAGTTCGCGATATGCTGCCTCTATAATGTCATCTTCAGCTAAGTTTGGCAAGGTAATCTGAAGGTCGCTGTTCCGCTCCATCGCCCGGCGAGCTGCAAAAATAGCCTCGCTGTTTCGCGCCCAACTTCTTCGCGCAATACCGTTGTTGACATCCCAGAACAACATCCCTTCCAACCGCCGCTTGGCTTCTGGACTTCCGTCCAACACCAAACCAAAGCCACCGTTGATGACTTCGCCCCAACCAACACCACCGCCATTGTGCAAACTCACCCAAGTTGCTCCTCTGAACGCATCACCGATGACATTGTGAACCGCCATATCGGCTGTAAAACTCGACCCATCGTAGATATTGGCGGTTTCTCGATAGGGCGAGTCGGTCCCAGACACATCGTGGTGATCCCGACCCAGTACGACCGGCGCACTTAGGCGTCCATCCGCGATGGCCTCATTGAACGCTTGGGCAATCCGAATTCGACCTTCTGCATCGGCATAAAGAATACGCGACAGGGAACCCACCACCGGAATGTTGACATCCGCCGTTTCAATCCAACGGAGGTTGTCTCTGAGCTGTCCGTGAATTTCTTCCGGTGCTTCCTGCAGCATCTCGCGAATCACTTCGGCAGCAATGGCGTCCGTCTGATGGAGGTCGGATTCCTCCCCAGAAGCACAAACCCAGCGGAAGGGACCAAATCCATAGTCAAAACACATTGGCCCCATAATATCTTCTACATAGGAAGCATATTTGAACCTACCTCCTGGCTGATCTTTCCAAATGTCCGCTCCCGCCGCTCCCGCCTCCTTTAAAAAGGCATTGCCATAGTCCCAAAAGTACATGCCGCGCGCAGCCAGCGTATTGATGGCTTCGACATGTCGACGCAGCGTTGCTCGAACTTCCTCCATGAAGCGCGCTTTGTCGGTATTCAAAAGCTGTTGTGCCTCCTCGAAAGTATATCCCTGTGGACAGTAACCCAAATCATCGATGTTGTGTAAAGACGTTTGGTCTGATCCCAACTCAACCTTTACCTCCTCTTTTACGAGGCGTTCCCATAAGTCGACAATATTGCCGGAATAAACCAAGGCTACCCCTGCCTGCTCGGCCCGACAGACTTCTATCCGCTCCAACAAGGCCCCCAGATCGTCAAAGACATTTTCCTGCAAAATATAACCATCGGTCAACCGCTGTTGAATGGCATCCGGATCGATTTCGCCGATGACACCCACCGCCCCAGTCACGACCGCCGCTAGGGCCTGCGCCCCCGACATTCCACCGAGGCCAGAGGTGATGTATACCCGCCCCTTCAAATCGTCGCTGCCCAAACCGAGCTTGCGACCGGCGTTGAGCAAGGTAATCGTCGTACCGTGCACAATTCCCTGTGGACCGATGTACATAAAGGAGCCTGCTGTCATCTGACCATAAGAAGTTACTCCTAGGGCGTTGTATTTATTCCAATCGTTTTTGCTGGAATGGTTCGGGATCATCATGCCATTGGTCAGAACCACTCGGGGAGCCTCCGGATGGGATGGAAATAAGCCCAGTGGATGGCCAGAATACAATACCAGGGTCTGGTGATCGGTCATTTCAGCCAGGTACTTCATGCAGAGCCGATATTGAATCCAATTTTGAAAAACAGCCCCATTGCCACCGTAAGTAATCAGCTCATGGGGGTGCTTTGCCACTTTGGGGTCCAGATTGTTTTGAATCATCAGCATAATGGCAGCCGCCTGGCGAGAGCGATGCGGATAGGCATCGATGGGGCGGGCATGCATGGGATAGTCTGGACGAAAGCGGTACATGTAGATTCGGCCGTATTGCGCCAATTCGCGGGCAAATTCCGGTGCCAATTCTGCATGATGCTTGGGGTCAAAATAGCGAAGGGCATTGCGCAAGGCCAATTTCTTTTCTTCCTCGGTCAGTACGCCCTCTAGGACCCGACGCGGGGCATGACTGACATTGGGGTCGTATGGCTTCGGAATGGGCAGCTCGGCAGGGATGCCTTCCAGTATGGCTTGATGTAGGCTGGTATTGGCTATCATATGGTCAGGGTATTTAATTTGTGCAAAGATAACAATTCACCAAGCTAAAAATTGATATAATAAGCTTTTGAGTAGGTTTGAAATTTCTTTTTCGAGCAATTCCCGTTAATTTTAAGGCTGTTTGGGCCGTATTCATTTTTCAAGGGTGAATCGCCCTGTGCAAATAGCAAGTCCCTATATTTTGAACTCAAATAGCGTATTTCGGCATGGCTAAAGACGATCTCTTCTACCAACTCGGCGATTTCATCAGCAAGCGCTCCCGTTCACTACGGGATCGTCTGACCTTGGATGTAACAGACCTCTTGAGGGCTGTCGATGAAAACGATTCTTCAGAAGTTTCACGCGCCCTAAATGCCGGCGTCAACCCCAACAAAGACGATGGCATCGGCCGAATTGCACTACCCATTGCAGTAGATAACAACAATGTAAAGATCGTAGCCCTACTATTGGCAGCTAAGACCAATCCCAACCTCGCCGGGCGGGATGGACAAACCGCTTTGTTCAAAGCTGTCAGTTGGGAAAATACACAGATCATCGAATTGCTATTGAAGGCAGGAGCAGACATTCATCAACCCATCAAAAACGGTATTACTCCTTATGAAGAGGCACGCCGCAAGGGCTACGTCGCCATTTTAAAGTTGTTGGATCAGCATTATGAGCAGACCCGCTCCCATCAAGTCGATCAGGACAAGGCCAAACACGAAGCGATGAAAGCCAAGGCACAAAAACGCTTGGAAGCACAAGCAGAAGAGGCCCGTCAGGAGGAAGCAGCTCAAAAGGCCAAGCAGCTCAAGGAAGTTAAAAAGAGATACGAACTGTCAGACGATAATTTTCTGGCGGCATTGATCCGCGCAACTCGGGAGGGCGCAATCGCAGATGTCCAACTGCTCCTCAAGAAGGTAGATCAACTCAATCAGATTGATCCGAAAAGTGAGAGTACTCCCTTGATGGCCGCCATTCTCAATAAGCAAACAGACATTACCCGGCTGCTCATTGAGTCGGGCGCAGATTGCTTTCAGCTCGTTCCTAAATACCACCATTCGCCCCTTTCGTATGCCGTTGGGCAGAGCTATTACAAACTCGTTCAGTTGATGCTCGAAAAGTCAAAGGACGCCGCCAAGAGCCTCAATGCGGACGATCAATTGCTGAGTCCACAATTTCTGGCCTACAAAGACCCTCGCATGTTTCACCTGCTCTTGGAGGCCGGAGCCGATCCCTTTTTTGGTGGGCAGGAGGCTCCTCCACCCGTTATTAAGGCCATCGAAAAGGCCAGTGTAGCTGTGTTGCCCGTACTCAAACGCCACAAAGTTGACCTCAACCGAATGGCCAAAGGGCATACCCTACTCGAATGGGCCATCGAATTTGAGCGCCAGGATTGGCTCATCGGCCTGCTCAAGGAAGGAGCAGATATGGACATTCGCGATGGCGATGGTCAAACGGCTCTGATGCATGCAGTAGAAGCCCGCCTCCCAGAATTTGTAGCCATACTTCTGGAAGAAAATGCCGATCCAACCCTCAAAAACAAAGAGGGAAAAACTGCCTTCGACCTTGCCAAAAGTCTAGAGGATGGCGACGACTTGGTGGACTTGCTGGAAAGTTATGGATAGCCCCCGCCTAGTACAGCGGGATTTCTACGAATTTTTTCTTTCCAAGTCCAAACCGACGACCAAAGGTGATGTTGATCTGCGACTCTTCCATTCTTGGCGTCAGAGTGACTTCCTCCGCAACGCCATTTATCAAGGTTGTATACTCTGTGGTATTGCGGAAAGTCGAACCAAAGAAATTGAGCAACCGGACTTCTATGACCCAAGGTCCTCGATCGTATGCCAATCCGGCTGAATAAAAACCCAGTGTATTTTTTTGTTGATCCACAACGGCATTGTATAGATCGGCTGCCGCAGGTATTTCCAGCTGCAATTTTTCGGTTGATTTTTGGAAAAAGCGTAGAGATGGTCCACCACCTGCAAAAAGTCGAAGGCCATTGCCCATGTTGAGGTGTAGAGTCAGGGGGACGCTGAGTTGATGAATCCGCTTATCATTTATCAATTCATCGAAAGGATCGCGAGGACTGTCATATTCTATCTTGAGCTGGTGTGTCAAAGAACTCATCGTCAGATTCGCCTCCACCCAAAAAGCTTTGTTCAAGCGATAGCGAATGGAGGTTCCATAGGTCAATCCTCTTAAGATATTTACATTATAACTTCTGACCCCAGGGGCCGTAAATGCACCCGAGTAGATCGGGATGGACAGCCCGGCGAAAAGCCCCCACTCCCAACGCGACTTCTTGGGAGGTGCTGCAGCTTTGGCCGCCTCTTGAAACTGCTTTTCCAGCATCTCGGCCAATACCTCTGTGTCGTCGAGCGGACCGCCGCTTAGGGAGTCCAACTTGAGGTCTATCAAGCCAAGGGCATCACCAAATCGCTGGAAACTTCGGTTGTTGTCAAGTCCAATACTACCTTGGAGCAACTCCTGGTTCAGTGGTCCTTCGCTCTTTTCTTCCAGTACGTTGGTACTACTTTGAGCAGAGGAGAGGAGGTTTTCGTTTTGTGAAGTCCATGACTTCTCAGATGCATCAGGCGCATCTTTGGAGGTTGTCACACTGTTGGACCGTCCATCCTTGGATGTTGTGTCAGAGGTTTTGTTCGCTAGCTTGTCGGAAGTTGCAAAGTAATTGCTTTGATCCTTATTGTCAGAAGCCTTTTCAGTTGGCTTGAATGTTTCGGGTTGCTCAGTAGGAGCCGAAGGTGCTGGCTGCTTGTTGGCTGAATAACCTAGGCTCGACTGGTTGATTCTGCTATCGTCCTTTTCTGTCTCTTCCTCAGCGTCTGTAGCAAGAGCGCCTTTGCGCGGGCGCTCGGGAATGGTCGTTGTATTCTCTGTTGTAGCCCCGATGTCCATCGGAGCAGTATTGTACAGCTTTCGGTAGCCCAGCCAGGTGGATAAAGCAATCAGGCCTATCAGGAGCAGCAAGCCACTAAGCCGCCACCATATCCAGCCTCCTTTGCGGTGGTTGTTGTCCGACTGTGGTCCAGATTCCGGCGGATCGGTTTGATCCAGTAAGGCATCCATCGCATCCCATGCTTCGGGAGCGAAGTCAAACTCGTGCTGTTGGAGCTTCTCCTTCAGCCGGTTCTCTGTATGTTGATTTCGCTGACTCATGGGTTGATACTGTTTCGGTTTTCCAATAATTTTTGAAGGCTCTTTCGGGCATTGTTGAGGTGCCACTTGGAGGTTCCTTGGCTAATGTTCAAGGTCTTCGCTATTTCACTGTGCTTATAGCCATCTATGACATACATACTAAAGACGCTTTGGCTCGCTGGCGGCAGTTGCTGAATAAGCTGGTAAATTTCGCCAGCCGCCAATTGATCGATGGCATCATTGTAGACTGTAGCATCTTTTTCAAGATTGTAGTCCATGACCTTGTGGTAGGTCGTATTGGATCGAACAAAGTCAATAGCAGTATGAAGTACGATGCGAGCTATCCAGCCACCAAAGGAGCCAGTAGAACGGTACTTTTCGATGGAGTTGAACACCTTCAGAAAAGCCCGGTTTAGGACATCATTGGCCTCGTCCCTATTTTTGGTGTAGCGCATACAGATGCCCAACATCTGCCCGTAGTACCGCTGGTAGAGGTACTTTTGGGCCAGGCGATCCTTGCGGATACAGCCTTCCAGAAGTTCGGCATCCGTACTCTGCGGAGAGAATTTCATAGGCGTTGACCGACTGAGGGGATATTGCAAAACAGAGGGCATAATGGGTTAAAAATTGACGCCGAAGTCGAGGGAACAACCAAGCGCTACAGCACCCGATTTAAAAAAGGTTTGTATGTTGCTGCTCAGTCCGACAAAGATTCTATTATTCAGATAATATTGATAGCCTAGCTCTAGAATCCATCCAAGGTCCAGAAAGCGGTTGTATTCTTGCGTTAGTATTTCAACTTCGCGCAAATCGTCTATTGATCGAGGATTAAAGTTAGAAATGTAATATTCGCTTGCTAAAACAGCGATGGATACTTCATCAAAATAGCCGATACTCAAGCCTGTGCCTGCCTTGAACACCGTTGCATTTTTTTGCTTGCGGAAATGAAACAAACCACTGACTGTTGTACTAAAGCTGGATTCTGGGTTAAGGCCGTAATTGATAATCCCACCAAAATCTGATGACAACTGGTTTTCGAAAGGATAGTCTTCGTCTTGAAAATCTGAGAGGTTATTTCCGGAGCCATACCTCATTTGGAAAGCAACACTGTAGGCCCAGCTTTTGTGAAAATCTCTAAAGTATTGAAAATTTACCCCTAGACCTTTGTCCTCAGAGAGGAAGGTCATAATGCCTACTTTTAGCTGGTTTTTATAGTTGGCTTGTTCTGGCGGCATGATATCTACCTGGGCCGAAAGCTGATTCCAGCAAAACAAAAGTCCGATGGCCAAAAGGTAGTTCTTGAGAGATTTCATAATTGGTCGTTGATTTTTCATTGATGGATGTTAAGTTGTGCAGCGATAGGAAAAGTTACCAGGGCTCAATAGCTTCCAAAGAGGCGGTAGCTCATTCCCATTTGATAGGTTCTGTAGCTGACATCTACTTGATGTCCCTCTCCCCGCAATTCTATTTTGTTGAAAAAATCGGTCAACAGCGACTGGTACTTCACCTGAATTTCAATGCGTCCAAAACCCAGTTTCAAGCCAGCTTCCCAAAATATTTGCGTCTCATTAACAGCCTTATCGAAGGATCGCTGAGCTTCGACAGTCAACTCATCCCTTAGTGAATTTCCTGGAAATACGAAGTCTCTCTGGCTCTCACTTTTCACAAATATCTGATGAACGGCAAGGCCAAAAAGAGCCTTTACCTCGTGTCCCATATCGACTTGTACATTGAGTGGAATGTGCAGGATGTGCAGTTGCATGCTGGGATAAAAATTTTCATAGATCAGATCGTCTGGATAATCGATACGACCTCCGTACCATATATTGCCATATCTCAAGGCGGCTTGCCAACTCAGGCGGCTTCTGTAGGGTGCCAACCGATAGTAGGTCCCGATGGTGAAATAGGTCGATTCGTAATTGTTGAAATCGATCTCAGAATCCTCTGAAAGTACTTTCTTTCCGTTCACATTGGTCAGCATAATGTCCAGACTCACGCCAAACTGATGTTTCTGAGCCTTGGTAGGAGCCGCCCAAAGCAGGCAACAAAACAAAGTACATATGATGTAGAATAATTTCATAAGTGGGTGATTTAAAGCTTTCACAGCCTTAGCATTTCGCTGTCAATTATATCATCGTAAGTCGGAAAGAAAAGGTTGGGTTGGCCTAAAAAAAATTTCAGACCAATGCCATTGACTCTTTCAAAGGAGCTGATTCTTAGCACTTTGACAGAGCAATAATCATTTTGGCGCTGCTCAGAAGAATGGTATGGGCAGCCTTCCACAGGGTGAGAAATTACTTTAGAAAGTCCTTGTCCTTGAAACGCGGCTTGGGATAGGTGTAAAAACCTTCGCCAGACTGTACTCCCAATTTACCAGCATCAATGTACGTTTTGAGCAAATCAGCGAATTCTTCGTAGCCAGCCCCCTTATTGTTATTTGTGACATGCCAGGTGGTTTTCAACCCTACCTCGTCCATCATCCCGAATGGGCCGATTGGCATATTGAAATTACCCATCCAAGAGCGGTCTACATCCTCGACGCTGGCAATACCGTTGGCGACAATCTTGCCGGCCATCAACAGGGCAGCTCCAAAAATCTTGTTGAAAACATAGCCGGAAGTCTCTTTTTGAATCAATACGGGAATTTGATGCAGTTTCTTACCGAATTTCATCAGCAGAGGAGGAATCCATTCAGCTGTGGTCGGATGGGGCATGACATCGACGACATTGGCAGTGAAAACATCGTGGAAGTGAAAGGCACAAAAATGCGCCGGATGCCCCGAATCATCGGCAAACATGGAGGGCAACATGTAAGAAGTATTCGTAGTGAGAATGGCATGCTTTGGGCAAATTGGACCGAATTCCTGCCAAACCTGCTTTTTGATCGCAACATCTTCCGTTACATTTTCACTCACCAAATCAACATCTGTTACGGCATCCTGGGGGTCCATTGTCCACCGAATCCGGGAAAGAATTTCGTCTGTCTTTTTTGGATTGACCCAGCCCTGGCGAATCACCCAGTGCATCAAGGAGCGATTGGAGGCACGAGCGCGCTCAAAGGCTTGCGGATTGACGTCGTACATGACGACTTTGTAGCCGCTGATGGCACATTGCAAACCAACACGGCTGCCCAAAGTACCAGACCCAATGATGAGTACCTTCTTAATGTCGTTTAGTTCCATTTGCATAGGTTGAAGATAGGAAAAATTTAAAAACCCAACTTTGGAATATGCTTTTTTAGTATATTAGAGTTTGGAGCTGATTTACACAAATTATTTTTGCTATGAAAAAGAACATCCCCTTTTTGGTAAGGCTTGCTTATTGCTCCGTTTTCCTATTCTGTTGTAGTTCGACGGTCTTCAGTCAGACCCTAGAAAGTATTCTTCCACAGCAGGCGTTTTCCCCCAACATGCTCAAACAACTCGCTTTTGATCCCGACAAGTCCGGAAAGGGCTATGCGGTGGGGCTTTGTGGGGCTTTTTGGCAGACCGAAGACCATGGAGAAAGTTGGCAAGAGCAAACCGATGTACCGCAGGCCGATTTCGAGCAGTTGGCTATTTTTCCAGGTTCTGGCGGTCAAAGATTGTTGATCTTCAGCATGTCGGAAGTTTTTCTGAGTACCAACGGAGGAACAGACAACTGGGAAGTGGTTTTTGAGACTTCGCTCTCTGATGGCTCCGTAACAGACGCCTATACAACCTCCGCTCAAGAAGCCATATTGGCTACCTCCTCCGGTCGCATATACCGCTCGTCCGACG
Organism: Bacteroidota bacterium; assembly: GCA_039199225.1. Lineage (GTDB taxonomy): Bacteria > Bacteroidota > Bacteroidia > Chitinophagales > Saprospiraceae > JBCCSZ01. The sequence goes on along the minus strand of JBCCSZ010000163.1, from coordinate 2,842 downwards.
GCGGCCAAAGCTGGCAGATCGATGATTTCCAAACTGCTGGCCTTTCTGCCCAAACCCTGGATTTCACCAGTCTGCAAAACGGTTGGTTGGGTACGCTCGACGGCTCTGTTTTTCGTACGGCCAACGGCGGTGGCGATTGGGAACGAGTTTCCAGTGTCGAGGGAGCCATTTACTCCTTGGACTTTCTCAATGATACGGTAGGCTTTGCCGCTACCTCCAGAGGCATTTACAGCCTACAGGGCAACCCGCTTCAGTGGACCCAAATCAGCAATCTTCCCCCGAACAGTGGTGTAGAGGTTCAGACCATCAGCAGCACATTGTTTGTGCAATTCAGTAACGTTTCGATCATCCTCTATTTTACAGAAGGTGACAACCTACAATTTAGGGGCTCCTGGCCTCCGCTGATTGCCCAGTTTGGACTGACATCCAGCAGATTACTATTATCAGGATCGGAGGGATGGAGCTGTGGGCAAGAGGCAAATATTGCAAAAGTGGATCTTTCTACCCTCAAAGGAACATACAAAAATGGAACACCCCCTCCATACAATTTTAGAAAAATCTCTTTTCTGGATCAAGATCGCATCGCAGGGCTGACCGTTGACAACAACTTGAGTTTAGCTGTACAATTCGATAAGGAAGATGCAATAGAACCAGAGCTGATCTACCGAGGCATCAACTTTTTTACCATCATCGTTCCATTAAGCAATAATCGGGTATTACTGGCCAATTCCGATAGAGTGAATATTTACGAAAATCGCAGAAGCATCATCAAACTCAAGCAATGGAGTGGCCAATCTATTGTAGACATTCAAAAGGAAAAGGAAACCGGATTTCTATACTTGCTCGCCAACGTTCCGGGCCTTTCCGCAGAATTGTATAAATCAACAGATGAAGGGGAAAACTGGGTATTTGTAAATTCGTTTTCTTTTCCAGCTGATCGCGTTCACATTCCAGAAAAGGATGTCCTCTTTGTTTTCAACAGCTCATCTAGGGCATTGGGATTACCTGCCAATCTAGACTACTCAGAAGATGGTGGCTTGAATTGGAGGATTCGGCTGAGCGACGAAGATTTCAGCATTACATCGGCAGGATTTAGAGATCGAAATTTTGGCGTTCTTACCATAGATACCAGCTTGTTGTTGACGGAAGATGGTGGATTCACCTATGATGTTGTTCTGGAATCAAATCTGTCCAATTTTATTTTTCAGGATGACAAAACGATCTGGGCGCTGGACAAACAACTGGAATATACGCTGCTGAAACGCAGTCGCGATAAAGGGCAAAGTTGGCAGACATTTTCACAAATCTGCAATCGCATCAACAACATGATCCTTGACGAAGAGACCGGAGACCTTTGGTTTGCCAGCACCAGCGGGCGCCTATACGTACTGCGCAATGAGCAAACCTATTTCTATCCAGCGGTTGAAGAAGGAGATTTTCAGGTTTACCCCAATCCTTCGACTGGCTGTATCTGGATCAGCTTTCCCCGGCAACAGCCCAATCCAGCACATACCCTGGAAGTCTACAACTTGGCGGGCCAATTGATCGAACAACACCAGCTACAGGATCAGGCTAGTCATATATTTGATTGGAGTAGACTGGCCAGTGGGATGTATATATTGCATTTGAGTGGAGAAGATTTTCGTGCCACCCGTAAAGTATTTCTACATCCGCAAAGCAAAAATTAAGCTTGCTTTCCAAGCTGAACAGGGAACGAGAATTGCAATCTGAACCCATTAAATCGTCTAGCAATGCACATACAGAAATTACAATGGCTTTGCCTAACAGTCTTCTTTTGTGCGGTCCTACCATCGGTACATTTGAACGGCCAGGCCATCGAAACCCTTTACACGCCAAGTGCGGACCGTACGGGGCTTGGTAGTCTTTTACACTTGGCCTTTGATCCCGATGGCAGTGGCTTGGGCTATGCCGTAGGGAATTGTGGCGGCTTTTCTCGTTCGACGGACAATGGCGAATCCTGGCAGAATGCAGATTGGGAGGAAGGGATCGATTTGGAGCAGGTCATCGTTTTTCCAGAGAGCGGAGGACAGAAAGTCATGGCTTTTACCGAATTCAATTATTACATCAGCCTCGACAAGGGCGACAAGTGGGAAGAAGGCACTTTCCAACTTACACCTGAAGAAGGGCAAATTACGGATGTCTTTGCTCTGGGTAAAAACACGGCCATTTTTGCCACTTCCATGGGGCGTATTTACAGAACTGTAGACAACGGCCAAAGCTGGTCCCTCAACGAACTACAAGCAGGCATGTTGGAAACGCAATGCCTGGATTTCAACGATGGGCAGAACGGTTGGCTGGGTAGCCTGGACGGCGTACTGTATCGCACGAGCGACGGCGGGCAAAATTGGTCAATCCTCGCACAAGATACTTTTGCCTACTACTCACTGGACCTACTGAACGACACCATTGGATTTTGCTTTACAAGTGCCGGCATTTTTCAAATAGACGGCAACTCATTGGGTAAAAACCTACTGTCAACTGGAAGCCAATCCCTCATCGAAGCCAAAGTAACGGCTGGAAGTGAAAAGACCTTTATATATACCACCTACGAAACCATCATAAAGATAACCATAGAGGATAATCCCGAACTTTTGAGTGCCTGGCCAGTACTGGGTTATCAGCATTTTACGGGTAGGCGACTTTGTAGAAACAATGAATTTCTTTGGGTAGCAGGGCAAAATAAGATCGTTCTGGCCTTCCAACCTGGCGACTCATTCGATCAATTTTATGCCTCTGAGCCAGAAATAGCAGATTTTATAAAGGATGTCTTCTTTCTAAGCGAAGAAGAATGCCTGGCTTCCTCTTCGGTCAATAACCTTTT
>JBCCSZ010000162.1:0-16860 GCA_039199225.1 Bacteroidota bacterium | reverse complement strand
GTGGTTTGGTGGTTTGGTGGTTTGGTGGTTTGGTGGTTTGGTGGTTTGGTGGTTTGGTGGTTTGGTGGTTTGGTGGTTTGGTGGTTTGGTGGTTTGGTGGTTTGGTGGTTTGGTGGTTTGGTGGTTAATATAACAGATATTTTTTGGTGGATAAATTTGATTTTATGAGTCTGCAACATTGGCTGGGGCCGATTAAGGATAGTGGGTGGCAAATGTATGAATTGTCGGAGCGGTTGTATCCTATTTGTCGGAGTATTACGGGGGATGGTGTTCGGGAGACATTGAAAATATTGCAGGAATATATGCCATTGGAGATTGAAGAAATTCCCAGTGGGACGAAGGTGTTTGACTGGACGGTTCCCAAGGAGTGGAATGTTCGGGAGGCTTGGGTTAAAGATGCAGCGGGCCGAAAGATTATTGATTTTGCAAAGCACAATTTGCATTTACTCAACTACAGTATACCGATTCATCAGAAGATGTCTTTGGCAGACTTGAGACCTCACTTGCACAGTTTGCCCGATCAACCAACATTGATTCCATACCGCACTTCTTACTATCAGGAAAATTGGGGTTTTTGCTTGACGCATCAGCAATACGAAAAGCTTGAGGAAGGCACTTACGAAGTATTTATCGACAGTTCTTTGACGGAGGGGCATTTGACCTTTGGCACTTTGTTGATACCGGGAAAAACGGAAGAAGAAATTTTATTGAGCACACACATCTGTCATCCTTCATTGGCGAACGACAATCTTTCGGGCATAAGTATATTGACGCAACTGGCTCAATTCATTCAACAAGGGGACAGGCATTATTCTTATCGCTTTTTATTTCTACCAGGGACCATCGGGGCCATCAGTTGGTTGGCCTTGCACCAGGATCACTTGGCACGAATCAAGGGCGGTTGGGTAACGGCCTTGTTGGGGGATGACGGAGCTTTTACTTATAAGCGTAGTCGCAGAGGAGATACAGAGATCGACCGGATTACGGAATATGTATTGGCCACGACCGGTCATGCGCATCAAGTGATCGACTTTATTCCATATGGGTACGATGAGCGGCAGTTTTGTTCGCCGGGCATCAATCTGGCCATGGGTAATTTGGGGCGAACGCCCTTTGGACAATTCCCGGAATACCATACGTCTGCCGATAATATGGATTTCATTCGACCAGAAAATTTACAACAATCCTTTCAACTTTTTTGTCAGATGGTCGCAGTCTTGGAAGGTAATAGGACTTATCAGAACCTGGCTCCGTATTGCGAGCCGCAGCTTGGAAAACGGGGGCTGTACAGTGCCATTGGTGGTGACAACGATCGCAAAGAACGGCAAATGGCTATGCTGTGGTTGTTGAATTTATCCGATGGACAAAACAGTTTGCTAGAGATCGCCCAACGCTCCGGCCTTTCCTTTGCTTTGCTGGCCGAAATGGCTGATGTGTTGATGGAACATCAACTTCTCGACTTGTATCCATCCTCCATTTAAAAGCTTAGGCTGCGGTCGATTTGACTGCATTTTTTTACAACACCCAAAAGTCTGGCTCCAACCCCAGGTACCTCACATGGTCAATGATCTCCTGCGCATATGTTGGATTGGTGATGATGATGAGGTCGGGCTGAAAAGATAGAATGAATTCCGGAGCGACAATCTCCTGAGAACTGCCTGGAATAAATTTCCCTTGCCGCTTGGTATTGATGTCGACAATGTAGCGAATGTGGTCGCGTAAGTCAAAGAGGTTCAGAAAGGTGACACCCCGGGCGCCTGCGCCCCAAGCAATGGTTTTCAATCCGTCCTCTTTAATACTTTTCAAGTGCTGTTCACTTCGGGAAAGCAATTTTTCAAAATCTTTATGGAAATTCTGTACAATCTGCTGCATTCCTTTAATGTTCTCCTTTTGTCGGGCAGAGAGTATGGAAGAAGGCTTTGGCTTTGGAGCAGGCTGGGCGATCACCCCTAGAAATTCATTGTTCCAAAATGGTTTGAGTTCGAGGATTTTAAATCCACAGGATTCCATCAAATAGCTCAAGGAAGTCAGACTGAACCAAGAGCGATGCTCATATACAACATTCCAAATCACGCGCTCCCCAAAAGTGTAATTCGCACTTGGTACTTCTATAAAGACAAGGCTCTCCGGACAGTCCTCCAAATTCTCTCGAATAATTCGAAGTAAGGCCGCAGGGTCTTCCAGCAAATCAATCACCAGTCGGCAGCAAATTAAATCCGGACGGAGGTCGCGGTACTTTTTGCTGTAGTAATCCTGAATAAAGCGCGTATTCACGCCCTGCTTTTGCGTTCGCTTCGAATGGTCAAAGCCCGAATCAATTCCAATACCTTCATTACCGCCTGCCTCACAAATAATGTCCAAAAATCCGCCGTCACCACATCCGACATCTACTACGCGCTTTCCTTTGATCTTATATGCTTCAACCAGATAACGGGCCAAGTCCTTGATGTAGCGCATAAACAGCGGCGAATGGTCCAAGGAAAAATCATAGGCATCAAAGCTTATTTTTTCAGCCTCATACCCTTCGTTTCCGATGTAGCTGCAGGCACTACAAAAATGTAAGCTGATGGAGCCCGTCGGGAAAACCTCCGCCTCCGCCCGAGAATCGCACATGATACCGTCTTGGGTTGGGACGGGTGGCATATCGAAAAATGGCTCAGTTGAAGAATGGCCACAAAGTTGACATGAAACAGTTGAAGACATTGCTTGAATTGTATTTAAGAAAATCCGAATCGAAATGAATCACAGCTTGAGGCAAACCCTTTAAGATGCTTTGCGCTTCATCTGATAAAGCTGTGTCAGCATAGATGGCGAAAGCAATCCAATCAGTTGAGAATGCATCCGGTATTTGAGCCCTGGTCGATCGTCTAATAACATCTGTCGGTAGGTGCGGTATAGGGTCTCCTCCCCTGCCGCTTTCAAAAAATGCATCGCCTTGATACAGCGATCTCGAAATTGCTTTTTGTTGTACTTTTGGAGGACCTCCCAGAAAAATGGTTCGCTTAAAAGTTCTTTATACAATTTAGATTTCACACCAATATCTGCACTCTGCTTTTGGGTTTCATTGCCACCGTGGTTGGTGTAGTAAGTAATCAAAGGTTGGTGGATGTAATACCGCTTAGCAGCTGCATCTACCTTGTACCAAAAAGTATCTTCTAAGCCCGGAATATTTGGATTGAGACGAATGTCTCGAATCAACGAAGTCTTCGTCATTCCCCAAAAATCACCATCGCACTTTTGAACAATCGTTTCTATGGGCAAGTATTGATCTGCCGATAAACCAATACCAGAATAGTCGTTTGTCGAAGTATCCCAACCATTGGATGAGACTGCTGTCAAATCTGAATCAACTTTATCCAATACGTCAAACAATAATTCAAGTGCATCTTCCCGGATGGTATCGTCGTCTCCAACCGTTGCAAACCATTCACCCCGGATTTGGTCGAGGCAATAATTGAATCCTCTGGCAAAACCAATGTTCTCTTCAATCCGAAAAATTCGAACATTCTCTTCCTTTCGGTATTTTTCAAATACTTCAGGCGTCGCATCAACACTGCCATTGTCAACCAGTACCAATTCATAATCTTTGTAGCTTTGCGCCAGCACACTTTGAATGGTGCGCTCCACAAGGTCAGCCCGGTTGTAGGTCAAAATGAGCATCGTGATTTTAGGTGTATCTGGCTTCATATCAAGCGATTTTTTTTCCTTTATGCAATAAAAAAGGCAGCATTCCACTGGCTTGCAATTTCAAGACTTGTTCATTCGTAACACTGTTGATACTAATGCGTGGCAGGCATTCCTGGCGAGCTTCATGCGCTGGGAAAATAGTCCCCATGCAAGTAGTTGTCGCTGTTTTAAACCCCAGCTTTTTTACCATGGCATATTCCCTATCCGCGGCTTCCACCTTTTTCCCAAAAGGATAGGCAAAGTGTTCGACTGCCTCTCCAATGTGCGCTTCAATGCGATTTTTGGATTCTAAGATTTCGTAGCGCAACGATTTTTCATCTAGCTGAATAAGGGGGTAGTGGTTTACAGTGTGCGCGCCAATGGTGCAAAGCGGGTCTTGACTAAGCTGTTTGATTTCCTCCCAGCTCATGGCCATTTTTTCTCCGTAACGATATAGGTCTGCCACATCTTTTTTCAGAACTTTTGTCAATAATTCCAGGTGGCCTTCCGTAGAAAAGGATTGATTAATGAGTTGTCTCACTGCATCGAAAGTACGTTCTTTTTCCCTCAGTTTTTGACAATTAAATTGGTAGCGTTTTCCTTGATGCTCAAAAGAAAGTTGTGCCGCTTCCTTCAAAACATCTTCCAACAAATACCACCATAAAATGGCTTTTCGATCAGGAAAATTGGTCGTAATGTATATGGTGAAAGGAATATGGTGTTTTTTTAAAATCGGGTATGCCACAGAGTAATTGTCTGTGTAGCCATCATCAAAAGTAAAGGCGACCATTTTGCCAACTTCCTGCCGTTTTTGCAGCTGCTCGTGAAACTCATCCAATGACGCGAAATGGTATCCTCTTTTCCGGTAAAATGCAATGCTGGCCTCTAGCTGCTTTGGGCTGATTTCCAAACTTAGGTGGTTGTGGATGCGCAGATCAGATGAGGGAGGTAGCACGCGATGAAAAGTCAAAATGTGTCCTATGCCGGCGCAAAGTGGTTCAAATAATTTATGCACACCAAGCCCCGACAAAACGGGAGCCAACCAAGAGATGATCTTTTTTTTGTGAAACGAACTCATTTCGAATAACTTTTGGTGAGTTCTGTAGGGACTGACGTGCGCATTTGATCGTACAGTGCAGCATATTGTCCCACTACTTTTGAGATTAGGTAATTCTGACGAATGCTCGCTTGGGTCTTTTCTGCCAAGCGATTCATCTCACTGGGATGTTCAAAAGCCCATACTAATTTTTCTGCCAAATCATTGACATTCTTAGATTTGAAATACAGCACTTCCTCCGATCCTAAAACAGCCTGATTTTGCGGAATGTCACTGCAAATCATTGGCGTTCCGATGCTTCCCGCCTCCAAAAGCATCATGGACATCCCTTCCAATTCGGATGGAAAGACAAAGTATTTTGATCGGTGAATCAAGGCGTTGAGCCGATCGGTTCCATCGACATACCCAATAAATCGCACATCCAATCCATCGGCCAATTGACGAAGCTGATGGGTATAAGAAGGCAGTTGTTCCAAGTCCCCTGCTACCACTAAAGTCCCCTGATAATTGATCTTGCGCAAAGCCTTTATCAAGGTGTGGCACCCTTTCAAAGGAATGACTCGCCGAGCTGCAAACAACAAATAATCATCTGCGACTTGGTGTTCGGCCAGTAGATCATCTACGCAACTTTTCTGTATTTCTTTTGGAGGATGAATCCCGTTGGGAATGAAACGTACAGCTCGTTGATAGCGCTCTGCAAAATAAGCAGTCTGTGGCTGTGAAATAGCGGTTAAGGTAGCTTTGGAAGAAAGAAACATTCGCTCCGTAAGCCTAAAATAAGCACGTGCTAAAGTCGACCATTTTTCATTTAAGTAGGGCAAAGCGTGGCAGGTCGCAATGACTGAATACTTGAGACAGAGAATGGGCAGAAAAAAAGCTGCATCCATTTTGTGGAGATGCACCAGGTCGTATTCCTTACACCGCATCAAATGCCAGCAGCACTGTATGTAATACAAAAACACCCCAAAGCCTTTAATGGGAATTTCCCTGAATTGTACGGTTCGCACTCCTGGAATGTGAGCAGCTGCTTTCGGATGTTTGTAGCAGTAAACCGTAAAGTCGTACTGCTCGTGCAACTCTCGCAGCAGGTGTTCTACTACCCGACTGGTTCCTCCTTTGGACGGAAAATATTTCACCCCAAATATGGCAATCCGTTTCTTTGTCATGATGCCTTTCGCTGCAATTGATGTAGAAACTTCTTGATGGGATGACCATAAGAAGTATAATTGAATTCACGCAATCCCAAGGCTTTGCCTCGCTGACCAATGGCCCGTGCTTTTTCTGGATGGTCCAATACAAATTGCATCTTAGCTGCAAATTGGTCGACCTCGTAGCCCTCAGCAATCAGGGCGGATTCTTCGTCGCGAAAGTAGTAGGCGACTTCACCAAAATTGGTGGAAATCATCGGGTTTCCGGTGGCGACATATTCTCCAATCTTATGTGGAAAGCGGGCCGCATCCTGCAGGCTGGGGCGCAGTGGAATAAGCAGTGCCAATGCAGGTAAATAATGATCGGCAATCTCATCGTGCGGCACATTGTGAAGTAGGTGAATGCGATCGGCTTTTTGACATTGGCCGATGGCTTGCTGCAAAGATGCATAGTCGTTTTGATCGCCGCCACCCAGTACCAGGTGTAGGTGGGCTTGAGACTCATTTGGCAATTGATCGAATGCCTCCAATAAAAAATCGATGACCTCCCGATAGACCAAAGCACCACAGTACAAAAAATAGGGATGATCAACTGCTTTCTTCGGGCGATTGAATTTATCAAAATCACAAATGATGGGAACCTTGAGTTGGGCCTTCGTCGGGGCAATTTTCTGAAAATTTTTCATCAGTACTTCACTAATCGACATGGCCCCATCCATCGAACGAACCACCCAGTGATCAAAAACATAGTCGTTGATCCGCTCTTTCCAACTCCTACGGTGCTGCATGGCCGAGGCCCATTCAACGTAGTTGTAAGCAACCGGGAATCCCAGCAGCAAGCTGTAAAACCGATAGAGAACAACCTGCCCCAGGTGGTAGCACGAAATGATGCCTGCCTGCAAACATCCCTCCCGACGAAGCTGCCGCAAGTACCAAAACTCCCGCCACAAACCGCGGACCTTCTGGATGTTGCGCGCCCAAAAACCAGCGGGCCGATAGATGCTCCCGGAAGTATATACATAGCCAATGCCCTCGTGCTGGCCTTCAACGGGCAAATCGATTTGCTCTGATGGATCGAATTTGCCCTTGCGATTGATGACCGTAACCTCGGCCCCAGCGTCGAGCAGTGCCTTGGAGAGCAATTTCATCCGCTGAATATTTGCCAGGCCAAAAGGAAAGCCACATTCGCCAAGATAGACAACGTGAAAATTTTGTTGCTCAGTTGTTTTGTGCATTTTCTCTGGTGGAATGGTCCAGAGATTGTTAGGGCTATTTTAATGCCACAATAGACCCAGTGGCAGATAAGAGGGGGAAATTGTAGTGATTTTCAGTGAAATCCTCGACTTCAGAATTTATTCTATGCATGGAAAGACCTTCGCATTGATGTGTACAAAGGCTTTTTCAAAGTCTCCGTGATGCGATATGCTGTCCGTTACATTGATCGGCTCGTATTCATCGGCTCGCAAAATGACATACCAGGTGTCGGCTCGCTGGCCCGTACGCGCTATCTCCGGCTGGTTTTGGAGAATGGGACGTATGGCGTTTTTAACCGCAGCAGTATCGATGCTCCATTGGATCAAGCCCTTGTAAAAAGGTTCAATCAATACGGGCAGTTGGTTGATGTAAATCAGTTGATAGTTGAAGGATTCAAACAGCTTTATGTGATGATCCACGGGATAAAACTCCAAGACCCTTTCCGGATACATACTCACAGCTTTGATGCGTAATACCTTGTCGATGACCCGAGTATTGGTAATGTTTTCCGCTAGGTAGTGGCTGATGGCTGCAGCCAATTGCCGATCCTCCAAATTGGTCGGAGGCTTGGTCGCCACAACAGGCTGTTGCTGCTCCTCCCCGCCACAGCAGCTAAGGCAGAGCAGAAGGAGCAACAACAGCATTATTTTTTCAAAATCAATCATGTAATTCCATTCATTTGATGGAAGATAAATCCATTATTTCAGGAGGTATTTTCCAGCCAGCAGGTCTAGGGTTGTACCCAATATAACCGGATGGGCGGCTTTTCCAGCATAAATACCTCGGTGTACATTCTTAGGTCCGATGGTAAATACCGGTGTATTCTTAAAGGTCTGGGCAAACTGATAATCTCCGCCATTGACAAATTGGCCATGCTTTGTCCAGTGCCAAGGTCCTGCATCCGACTTGGGGTGCGTGTGTACCTGCCCTTTAATCAACAGACGCTGAGAATTGTGGTGGGCATAGTATTTCTTTCCACTAATCGTTATCTTGTAAAAGCCGTTGTCGGAACTTGTAGCAGTATTTTTATACTCCGGCGTTTCAACAGGGCTTACCAGAACTCCTTTGTCTGTAATCCAGGCCGCTGTCTCGACTCCCAGGTTTTGCGTTTGTTCGACCATGACTTTGTAAGCCAACGTTTCGTTGGTGTACAAACCGGTATTACCTTTGATTTGGTCATTACCGCCCTGTTGCTCTGTTCCACTTGCACCACCTGCCTCATTGGTTTCGCCGGCATTGACAGTTCCCCAGGCGTACATATCACTGGCAGTGATCGAAGGTCCTCCAATGGCAAAGCCCCCCGAACCGTAGTTGATGCTACCAATGCTCAAGCTCAAAGGACCATAATTCAGCCCGAGGCCAACACTGGCATTGAAACCACCCGTTCCAAAGCTGACGGATGCAGACAGTGGCCCGATACCTGCGCTTGCCCCAACAGAGGCAAAACCACGACCGTTTGAAATATCGTAACCGCCGGTTGCTGTAATAGCGGCCACCCCTGGTATACCAAAACCAACCGTTACTCCTATACTGAATCCGCCGTTGAAGCTAATATACGGCATTATAAAGAATAGGTCTCCTTCCGGATCGCTAAAGCTAACGGGATTGTTGCCCATGCTCTGATAGGGCGATAGACCATGAAGGGCTTCCGCTTTCGGATCGACTTGCCACCAGCGGGCCGAAGCAGGGTCCAGCGAGCGATACAAGGCAATGTTGATGTTCAAGTTGTGGTAGTCTAGCTTCTGTATGCCGTTGTAGGTCTCCCGAACATCCCCCGACGGATGATCCATCCAAGGCCCGTGGGTTTCCAGTCCAAAGGGATAGTAATGGCCTTCCCATAAAATCTCTTCCGGCGTTTCGATTTGCCCATCGCCATCCAAGTCGGAATACATCAGGCGCACACTGCCGAGGTGATCTTGAATGGTGTACTCATAGCGGGGATTCGGCCCCGACCCTGTGTTGAAGGACACCCGCCCTTCCGAATGCGCGATGGACTGCAGCGTGGAAGCACCAAAGCCTGTTTTTACAAACTCGGCACCACTGATGTAATCCTTCTGCTCCATCAATATCGATCCGAGGAAGGCCCGCTTGGTGAGCAATTTACCCTCTGCATCGTAGGTCATGTAGATGCTGTTGCTGGTTCCTGTAAAGATGATGGTGGTCGGTAGGTTGAGGTGGTTATAGGTAATGGTAATTTTCCGATCGGTATCTGTTCTCAGATTGCCATTCGAGTCATAGGCATAATTAGAAGTGTAGCTGTTCTCAACAAAACCGCCTTGCTTCGAGCTGGAAGGCGCAAAGTCATTGATCTGTCGGGTTTTGTTGCTATTGGAATGGTAGTAATAATACAGATTGTCGATCTGCCCCTGGCTGACACAGCCGTCGAGGTCGTACATACCATTTCGGGTCAGACGAGTGATGTTGCCTCGGCTGTCGTACTGATAGGTGGTGTTGTACCGATTGGAAAGCGATATGGCACCATAGCGTCTATCGTAAGATTTGGCCTGTTTCAAGCGATTGAATTCATCGTATCTGTAAGCATAAATTCCCTGTTCGCGGCCTCTGACCTGCCAGACAGCATTGGCAATGTTGCCATTGTATTGGGCATCTGTATCGGTCGATCCAATCTTGGAATTGTAGTACAGCTCCTCGTAAAAGAGGTCCTTGTTGGTGTAGTTGGGTCCGGGGTCTGTCGGGTTGGGAGCCGAGCAGGTTTCGGAGGTTTGCTGGCCGCCATACAAGCTGTTGGAATTGATTCGATACAGCAATCCATTGTCCTTGTAAGCATAATCGATTCGCTGCAAGTAGGCCAGGCTACCCGGCAGGCCGGTATTTCCCTGGTATTTGTAATCGACCTCATCTTCTGCATTGTAGTGCAAGTCGCTGATGATGCGATTTACCCCTGCATCGATCTTAAAGTAATTGCGATCTGGTCGACCTGCATGATCATAAGTTTGCGTATTGAGCACTGTCTTATTTGTACCAAAGGCATTGATCGTCGAATTGGTTTGGGTGACGTTGAACGCACCATCGTAGGTGAAGCTGCTCGTTAAACTACCCGCAGAGGAGTTTGCATGGCTGTTGCCAGAGTTGCTCAATAACTGCCCACAGCTGCTGTAGGTATTGGTGGATGTTATCCAAGTGCCAGTTCCAAGTATTTTCTTCTGGACTGTTTTGACTTTGTCCTTGTCGTAACTATTGGAACCGTAGGTCTTAGTGATTTGAGGATCACTGGGATAAAAGTATGTAGTTGGTGTTCCACTGTAGAAACCTTCGGCTGTCTTTCGGCCATAGGAATCGTAGTAGTAGGAATACCACTTGTTCCGATCGCGCAGGTGGCCGTCTTGATAAGCACCCAATAAATCCTTGCTGTCGTACTTGTAGTAGATTTCTGCTGCTCCAGGAACCTTTTTCTTGACCACATGGTCTTCCCGATCGTACTCGTACTTGTAGTACAAATCCAAATAGGAAGTTGAAGTCGAGCCAACACCTGGTGGCAATACGTAGGTGACTCGATCCTTGTCATCAAAAAGGGTGTAAGTATCCAATCGTTTGGAAGTGCTTTCCGCATTATTGGTCTGACGCCTCAACAACTCCCGACCCTTTTTATCAAAAAAGCCAAGGACTTTATTTCCATTTCCATCTCTAACGGTTCGTTTTAATAAGGAACCAACCGGATAGTTTGTACTTGTACCATTCTGTTTGACATAATCGTTGCTATCGTTGTTTCCATAGTAGTAATAAGTCCAATACCAATTGGCTGGCCTTGATCGATACAGCCTGTTTAGGGGAGAACTGTAGTACTGATGTTCCGTCTTAAGCCAGGAGCTGGAAGGCGTTACGTACCGTCCGTCATTGTAGGCACTCTCTCGCTGTTTGTACTTGTATTTTATGCGGCCGTATTTGTCATAGGCAATGCTGGATATCAAGTCTTTGTAATTCGAAGATTGTCGATAGCGGACCGTCTGGATGTTCCGCCCCAGTCCATCTTTATAAATCCGATTTTTCACAATGTTGATACCACTATTGGAGGCACTCGGATAATCTTCGATGACTTCCAGGTAATTTTTAATTGAGCCAAGATTGGTGGTGTTGAAATAATTGTAAGTCTTGAGTACGTTGTGACAGTCGTCCCTCTCGGTCTTCAAACGCATCAATCCATCGTAGGTATAGGTGGTTGTGGTACCGTCTACATCCGTTATTTTCCAAAGCAAGGTAGAGTTGGTGTAATAGTCGTATCGCGTTTCGTGAGTGCCAAACTTTTTGCGATACAGCAACTTATCCGAATTGTAAAAGTAGTAAGAATATCCCCATCCCACTTTTTGATGCTGATACAATTGTCCGCTGGAAGTGTAGCGATGGAAATACTCTTTGGTACTCCAAGCACCCGACTGCAGTACACCATTGGTCCAGGTTCTTTCGTAGCGTTGATTGTAGTACGGTCGGGGGTAATAACTGGTACTGGTGGAAGTGGTTCGGGTACCGCTTGAATAGAAGTTGCTAAAATAAGCCCTTGTACCGTCGACCAGTTGGCCTCCAACGTAAGTGGTTTTCTCATAGGGGATAGCGATCATGTGTCGAGCAATCAGCCCATTTTTAATGCCACTATTCAAATGATATTCGACGGAATATTTTGTGCGATTTTCATGGACCTTACCATCGCTATTGGTAAAAGTTATTTTCGTTGGTGAAAGTACCTTATCATCGCTATAGTATTCATAGTCGGTCACCGTAGTGACGCCATCCAGAGTTTTGGTAATGGTTTCCGGTCGGAAAACGCTCGTTCGGACGCTGTACTGCGAATGGGTGTAGGTATCGGTCGTCGACGAGCCATTGTACTTTTTAATATTGACCGCCGCGTATTTGACACCCGGAACATATTCATAGCTCCAATACTGATAGGGGTCTACAACTTCGCTCGATTCCAATGTGCCATTTTGATTAAAGACTTTCGACTCTTTCACTACGCCATTTCGTTTCAAGTACATCCCTGGTCGAGCCGGATAATCGGGAACTTGGCTGGGTGAATAGGTTTCCGTATCCAAGACATACACCTTTGTACCATTCCCGTTGAGGCTTTCAACGACATGTGTATAGGTGATGTGGCTGCCCTCTGAGTTGGACATAGGCAGGACACCCGTTGATGCAAATATGGCCGTATGATTGTTGACCATGAAGACATAATTGGGCTTGTTGGAAACAACCCCACTCGACTCAGAAGTACCATCTTGGGTGTAATCAAAAGTACGGATAATATCATTGGCAGAGTTGATACCATCGTTGGTTCTGATTTGTTGAACCCGCAGCCCTCCTGCCAATTTATTTTCAAAAGAAGGAGTATAAGTCATCGAAAGATGCCCTCGGGCCTCTATCGACGAAAGGACAAATCGGTAATTGTGGCCAGCAATCAGATTATTCATGTCGCTCAAATCCTCATAAACCGTTTGTTGGCCGTTGGTGAAGATGTTTGTGCTGAAAGCGTCTGCATACGTACCACCATTTGTCTCATCGTAAATGGTCACTTGCACGCTGTGGTACGTTCCGGCGCAATTGACAATGAATCCATCGTTTTGAATCGTCAGTGCCAACCGTCCGGTATTTATCATGGCCTGATCCAATACCTGGTACTTGGTTGTCGACTTATTGCCACAGCAACTGCTTCCACCAAAATTTGGACAGGTTTCCATTGTGAACAGTTGCTCTTGGTGGGTGTCTGTCTCCAAATAATCATTGGCCTCGTAGGTGTATTCCGAGTAGCCTTTGGTAGGGAAGGTCACCCGCTTCAACATTCCTTTCATCATTTCAGCCTCCACTGTGCTGCGATTGGAAGAACCATAACTCAGCAGATAATTACCTGTAGTCGTTCGTATGGACGAATAGGGAATGAGATCGTCTTTGGTGTCGTTGTAGGTATGACCATTGTAATAGCCCCAGTGATCTACGGCCTTGCTCAACAATCCCGGAAAGAAAGAACCACCGTGGTAAGTGAAATAATAAGGCTGTTCGACTTCAGCACTACCAGAAGTACAAGATTTCTTTTGGACAGAATTGAGCTTTAAGCGACGTTCTAAGTTGAGCACTGGATGACCATCGTCAAAATAGCTTTGATTCAAATCGTAGTAAAAGCATTTGGTGCCATTGTTTACCGTAATCCGATTGATGCGCTTACCGACACCATTGTCGTGGTAGAGTAAGTCGGAACGACTGGCTGTTGCAAAGTTGATGGTCGCCGCAGAAGTCACGATGGAATACAAAATCTGGCCATTGATGTCTACATCCAACACATCGCCATTACAAGTATTGGTGCCAGTCTTCTGTCCATTCTTGTGATACTTGGACAGATAGCATTCAGAATTTACTCTGTACCCATAATTATTTTCCGTGTAGTTGAAATCGATCTTGTGCTTGTTGTCGAAGGTTTGCATACGCGTCAAAAACCAGGTTTCATTGTAGGCATCTCTACCTTCCACTTTTGTTCTTTGGCGGGCCGTGATCCAACCACCGGTATATGCCCCAAAGTAGTATTTGGTACCATCTGGTGCTGTCAGCAAAAAGCCTTTAAAGCCTTCGGAATTGGAGTGATTGATCTGGATTTTGACATCTGACTGCGGGATCATGTGAACGACGTGGTTTTTGTCGATCATAAATTTTCCGGTCATGCCATTGACGTTGTAGAAAAACAAGTCTGGTTCTGCATCTAATTTTCCATCTGCCACATCGCGCCCCTCGGGTGCATGCAAGGGGCTGAACAAAGTCGACCCTTTGTGCCAGTAACCGTCGTCATTGTCGTCATCCGGAAGTCCGCGAACTGTTCGGGAAATCACACCGCCGGCGTTGAGGTGCCAACCCAGTCCGACTTCACTGGCAATCTCAGAAACGCGAATCCCTCCTGTATGATAACTCAAAGACAGAGCATGCGACAGGGGGCCTTCCTTCAAGGTGTAGAGTGGAATATCTAAGGAAGTAGTTCCGGAAGCCGGATCGACTGGTGTATCTGCATACTTTCCGAAACTCATGGCTGCAGCCGATGGGATGATCGGCCCTTGTACCGAAGTACTGTATGGCTGTGCCGTTGCAAAGAAGCTCGTCAATAAAAACGACAGCAGCATATAATATGAAGTAGGAATAATCCTTTTCATTTTTATTTATTTTTTACTTTTTGAATAGGTTATGCTAGGACTTGAAAAGCATCAAGTCCATTTGGTTGATTGATCGAATCGACTAGAATAAATTATTCGACAACGATCTTTTCGATCTGGCGCTGTTCTCCTTCCCGGAT
The DNA here is from genome assembly GCA_039199225.1 of Bacteroidota bacterium. Lineage (GTDB taxonomy): Bacteria > Bacteroidota > Bacteroidia > Chitinophagales > Saprospiraceae > JBCCSZ01. Next base: position 2,456 of record JBCCSZ010000162.1, on the reverse strand, counting down.
CGACAACAGGTACATGCCCGGCTGCCAGTCGCTAACGTTGAGGCGCGTAGACACTACGCCCGCAGGCTGCTTGACGCGATGAATCAGTTGGCCGGAAACAGAGAAAATCTCTATTTGATAGCCGGTCGAGTTTGGCTGGTTCGAAGCATATTCGATGAATAATTCTTCCCGCGCCGGATTGGGTTTTACGGATAGTGTCGCACGGGCATTGGCTAACTCCTCTTCTTTGGTAGACCGTTGGAGTACGGGCTCCTCTGTTAATTTTTCTTCTGTATCACACGCTGTACGTTGGATGGCTAGTTTACCTCTGGGACCTTTGACCTGCACGACTTTTTGCATGCGTTGCATTTGTCCTCGCGTGAACATACTCAGACATTCGTCGTGGGTATTGTCCATAAAGTTGTTGATCATTTCGGTGGGATTTCCAGAGCAGGTAGAAATATGGTTGATGCTCTCACAGCGAAAATTGGGTGCATTGTGGATGGGCGTGTCGTTCACATAATCGTCCTCACAGGGAGTTTCGCCCCAAAGCGGAAATAAGCCCAGGTAATTTCCCACCAGGTGGGTCAGGGTATGGCCGCCATTGTAGGCAGAGGCATCGTCGCCGATTTGCTGTAAGTATTTGTAGTCGATCACAATACCGTCTAAGTCCTTCGGACCGTTGGGCATTTGGGCAAAGCCCGCATTTTCATCTGGCAGGTTGCAAACCCAAATATTCAAATATTTATCGGTATCCCAAGGTGTGGCTCCGGACGCCTTTTGCTTCATGGAAATGTAGTCCGGCCATTCGGAGATACTTGTTTTGACATAGTTGATGGCCGGGCCGTTCGGATTTTCAGGAAAACAAAATTGAATGCGGGTACTTTGGCGCAGCGATTTGTACTGTTCCAAGTTGCGACGATCGCCGATTTCTTTATCTGCGCTAAAGGTCTCGCGGGTTTCGTCCGAAAAATCTTCATTTAGAATTTCCAGCTGTATCAAAATTTTGCTGACGGCAAGTCGCTCTGCCTTGTTCGCGTACAAAACGTGGAAGACGACGGGTAGTAAGACATCTCTTGGATTTTCATAGCGTAATTTATTCTTTAGATCGCGTTCGAGTGTAGACAGGGCCGGGCCGGTGCCGCGACTCTGTTTCAGGCTTTGCATGTAATCATTGGTCCGGTACATTCGGAAATCACCTTGGGTGTAGGCGCTGAATAGTAGCAGACTAAAAAGGAAGGTGAATAAAAGCTTCATGAGCAAAATTGTTTAGTTAGGCTAGCAAATTTGATTGTTGTAGAAAGGTTGTTTTCAAAGGGATAGCAATACTACTTAGTCGCAGAGGAATAAATAAAATTGTAAAATGTAATTTCGTTGGCTCTTAATAGAGGATAAGCTTAAATGCTGGTTTTAGTTTTCGCTTACGAAGGTGAAAAGAATGCCCGAAGATTTGTAAAGAAAAACCTTAAATGTTTTTGAACGTGTCAATTTTCCTTGTAAGCGTGTTCCTTTCAAAGAACATTCAGCCCTTTTTATACAGGAAGGAATAAAAAAAGCCCCAACCCAAGGGCCGAGGCGTAATAGAGTTTTAAACTCCATTCAATCTAGTATCTTTTCATTTAACTGATCCAAGCTGCGACTTTTTCAGGAGAGCCTTTTCTCCCCCACCTGACATAAATTCTGGCGTCGCAAACACAGTCCAGCCATTGTTATATTCTATAAGATAAACTTACACCTATTGTCACTCCTTGTCTGAAGCGGCGAATATCGTAATCTCTTCCTCGATACTCCATCACCTGACGGAAGTTCTGGTTGAGGATGTTCTGCAAGGAAAGCTTCGCACTGAAACGCTCTGTCAGGGTCTTGCTGACGGAAAAGTCCAATTGTGGAATCGGCGTTTCGTAAACATCAGGCGTCAAACTTTCACTGTTGAAAGCCAAACGTCGACCGAAGATGTTGAAAGCCAATAAGGCATCCAAGCCCAATTCCGAATTGGCGTAATTCAGCGCCATGTTCAACAAGAATGGTGACTGTCCGGCAAATGGACGCGTAAATCCTTTTTCAGGATTGAAACGATTGATGATTCCCGCCTCAGTGTCTGGATCGTTTGGATCACCAGGAATGTCCACTTCAGAGTAAATGAAGGAAACATTGGTAGAAAACTTGAGGTCTTTTAGCGCAGAGGAAATAAAATCCAAACGCTTGCGGAATTCCAATTCTACACCATAAACAATGGCTTCATCCACGTTCTGAAACTGGATTTCCGGGTTGGCAGCTCTCGGCAAGAAAGCCTGGATGATCGGATTGGTAAAGTTCTTCAAGTAACCACTCACCGCAAAGACTTCCCCAGGATTAGGATAGTACTCCCAACGTACATCATAATTCTGTACAAGCGTTCTTTCCAAGTTTGGATTACCCGTAATTCGGAAGCCTCCAATCAAGTCAAAAGAAGTAAAAGGTGCCAACTCTCTCATGTT
>JBCCSZ010000161.1:0-16982 GCA_039199225.1 Bacteroidota bacterium | reverse complement strand
GTTCGATTGGCACCGACTTGGTCGAAGGTCCCTGGGGAAACCTGCGATGCGTCGGATCAGCCACCGACTTAGCCGACAATGGCGTCAAGAAGGTCTTCGTAGTCGACTTGGACATGCAAACTGGCTACGTGAATAGTATGAACCTCTTTGGTGAGGCTGGCACCGATAGCGAGGCCAAAGCCATCGCCCTGAGTGATCAAAACAATACCTATGCTGTCACTGGCTACATGGGCTACACCGGAGCTACTCGCAGCAGGGCGTTTGCCAGCCTACTGAGCCCGGCGCCTGCGTTCAACAACCCAGCCGTTCTCAATCCTTTTTGGACGGTCTATGCAGATGACTTTGACAGTCGGATCAAAACCTCTGATCATGCGGCCTCCTGGGACGTAGACTTCGATCACGACAACAACATCCTCTTTCCGGTGATTGGCAATATGAACAGAGAGCCTTTCAACATCAATATCAAGGCTGAAGGCTTTGTGTTGACCCTGCAAGCAGCCAGCACCGTACCGACTACCTTGGCGAGGAACACCGCACTGCTGGGTGCATTGCAAGCTTACGATCTGCGCCTAGGCATCACAGCCACTTCCGACGATGGTTTTGCCGTCACCAGCTCCAAAGTACTCTATGAAATTCGGGATAGAAATGATCCCATACTGGATGGTATCGTACTACCCATTCCAGAAACGACTCCTTGTCATCCAGAAAAAGGTTATGTGTGGGACAGTTGGAATTCTGACGCCTATGTGGCGAAATTCAATGGAACTACTACTACCACCTCTTGGACCTTGGACTGGGATAAGACCTTCGATTCTTACGGTCAGCGGGCCACGAGTTTTCCAGGGGATGTTCAGAAGAAAGAATGTGTCTACGAGATCACAGAAGCTCAGGATGGTGGTTTGGTCATCACCGGAAATACCAGTGACAACTTCGACGATGATTACCTGGTGAAAATCAGTAATGGCTGTGGGGTATACGGACCCAATGCGGTTGTTTTCGATGCCTTGGGAGACAATCCCGAGTACCTGGAAATCGGCAGTGGGCAGACAACGACCCTTGCGGCAGCGGCCAAATTCAAGGGCCGCATCGTTGTCAAAGCAGGAGGGACCCTCCACATAACTGGTGGGCAGACCGTCATCGAATTCGCAGATACTTACAAAACAGGTGTTCGGACGGGCATCACGGTGGAACAAGGTGGCACCTTCATTCTCGACGGTGGGGCAACCCTTACTTCCTTGAGCGATTGTCCCGATGCGATGTGGGATGGAGTTGATGTGTGGGGCTATGAAAACCAAGGGCCGACGCCACAGGGCAGGATGATCATTGACAATGGAACCATCGAAAATGCTCGTTTGGCCATTCGAATGGCGAAAACGGAGTTCAATGAATACCTAGAGATGATTGAAGGTTCCTACAATGGTGGAGGTATCCTCAATGCCAGTAAGGCAACCTTCCGCAACTGCCGGTCTAGCATTTACTTTGCACCCTACACTTACAGCCGCAGCAATTACAATCAAACCCAGAGCTACATCCGCAGTTCGAACTTCATATGCGATGCACCGATGAACGATCCTGGTTACAGTTCCTTCACGGGTGAGCGCCTCGGGATCAACTACTTCCTGAGCATGTGGGAATACCACGGACTGGATTTGGTAGACAACAACTTTTTGGTACTGGCCAGCTTTTCAGAGCCAGCCAGAGGAATCGGCATCACGAGTTTCAACGCGCGCTACAGCGTAGATTGCGACCTCAACAACTGTGCGTCGACCCGCAATGTTTTCAAAGGATTGCAATATGGCATACGCTCTGCTGCCAACAATGCCGCCTATTCTCCCAAAATCAATGGAGCTTTTTTCACTGGAAATACCAAGAGTATTTTCCTGAATCGGATTTCAGCAGCAGACATTACCCGAAATAGATTTGACATCGGAACACCGACAGAATACGGTTGCTACGGCATCTACATGGTGGATTGCAATGCTTACTTGATTGAAGGAAACGAATTGAGCAGCAACTATCCTGGCAACATCGGCATCAACATCTACAATCAGACGGAAGAGTATAACAATTGGACCAATGAGGTTTATCGCAATGATTTTCAAGACCTCCAATACGCCCTTTTTGGAAATGGCTTCAACGACGGTGGTCCCATATCACCGACGAATCCGCTTCAACAGCGAGGGCTTAAGTTCAAGTGTAATACTTTTACCAACAATGAATACGATATGCTCTCGACTTTGGGCCATGGCATTTCACCCAATCAGGGAACGCCTGCCGAACCTGCTGGCAATACCTTTGATGGTTGCATGGGGATTACCGATGGCGAGCTGCTCAATGGCAGTAGTGTTCCCAATAGAATCTGGAATTATTACCACCACGCAGATGTGCAGCGTACTCCGGAATTCAGTTGCCTGGACTTCTCCAAAGTCATCGCCTTCCCGGTTTCATTTCCATATGAGGATAGCTACTGCGAAGAGCGTTTTACTTCCAACCGACGCGAAAGACGATTTGTCGACTTCCAAGAGGCTGAGCAAATATTACAGGCTGTAGAGGCCGAGTATGTTAGCCTATTGGATGCCGGTGATACCCAAGGATTGTTGGATATGATCGATTCGGATGCTCCTGCGGAAGATGTGCTGAATGGGCTATTGGGGGCAGCTCCCTATGTGTCTGATGCTGTGTTGCTGGCTGCCATTAACGATAAGCCGACGCCCATGACAGGGGAAGATTTACTGACCATTGCCAGAGACAATGCTCCCATAACTGCCAATGTCTTGGAGGCATTCTTGGCCCGTAATCCACCTTTGGAACCCCACATCTTGGAAGAGATCCAGCAGCTGACTGGTGGTATTTCAGAACGGATGATTTTGGAGGGGCGATGGATTCAGGCACAAAGCAATCGACAGTTGGCCCTACAAGAGTGGACACGGGCGATTCTACATGCCGATGACATCGACAATTCCATCGATCAGGTGATAGGGATTTTAGAGCTGGAAAACAACGATGCTGCTCGGGCCGATTTGATTTCTCTTTACTTAGCCGATCAAGACTACAGCAAGGCTGAAAGCATGATTAACACCTTGCAAAGCAATCCTGCCTGGTCGGATTATTGCAATCTGCAAACGCTGCTGTTGAATCTCTATTCCAATGGTCAGAATGAATTGCAAATCGGACGGGACCCCAACCTGCTGGCAACGGTCGAAGGGATAGCGGCCCAAGCATCTGCTCCTGGTGCGATGGATGCCCAGGCCATTTTAGAGTTCATCACCGGTAATAAAGTAGAGGCTGTATTTGCCTTCCCCGCCCTTCCACGGCAGGCTGTTTCCCAGGATTTGGACAAGCAAAGGGAGAAAAACAACCGACTAAATGAGTCACCTCTCACCGTTTTTCCAAACCCAGCCAACACCATCCTATCCATCAATGGATTACACTCCGATAAGCCTGTAAGCGTCTCTTTGATAGACATCAGCGGTCGAATATTACTCCAAAATGTTTTTGGTGGTAAAGCATCCGTTCAGCTCAATATTGAAGCCATTGATAGTGGAATCTACTTGTTGGAAGTTCGTCAAAGCGATCGTGTGGAGATACTGAAAATTGTCAAGAAATAAATACACTAACTTTTGAATTGTACCGAATAGCAGGCCGTGACCGGATTGGTTTTAACCAAATACTGGTCACGGTTTTTCGTTTAGTCGTAAGTTAAAGGGCGTCTGATAGATCGCCGATTTGACTTATTCCATGACAAAAAGTCTCCTTCATTCCTTGCAATCCCGAATCTTCTACCTCATATTTGTTAGGTCTCCCCATTTCTTCAAAAGATATTTGTCAAAATGAACAGTAGAAGAAATTTTATCAAACAATCCTTGGCTGTTTCTGCTGGTTTCTCGGGCCTTGGGCTTTACTTGTCTCAGTTGGGCTGCGCCAACGATGCTAAGCTGAGTGAGGGTCGCCAATGGCTTGAATTACCTGAAGGCTTCCAGGCCAACATTATTTCGACATGGGGCGATCCGATGTCCGATGGTTTTGTGGTGCCAGGCCGTGCCGATGGTATGGCTGCCTTTGATCAAGCTGGCAAGGTGGTCATCGTTCGCAACCACGAAAACAGCCCGGGCTCTCCAGAATACGGTCCCTTCAAAAGAGATATGTCTCTCTTCAATCGGTTGACAAAAAATCAGCTGTTCGACTATGGCTTTGGAAAAAGTCCTGGCCTGGGCGGCACTACGACCCTGGTATACAACGAACAAACCCAGAAAGTGGAACATCAGCACCTCAGCCTAGCTGGGACTTATCGCAATTGTGCCGGAGGCCCGACACCCTGGAACAGTTGGATCACTTGCGAAGAAGATACTACCCCGGCCGGAGATGGTTCTGAGACGGCGCATGGCTACAACTTTGAAATTCCAGTTGCCAGCCGGACATTGGCCGAGCCGATTCCCCTCAAGGCAATGGGGCGCTTCAACCACGAAGCAGTTTGTGTTGATCCGGCATCTGGTATCGTTTATCAGACAGAGGATCGCCACGATGGGCTGATCTATCGTTTCTTGCCCTTCTCCAAGGGGCAATTGCACAAGGGGGGCGTACTGCAGGCATTGGCCATCAAGGGACAGAAGTCTTTCGATACCCGCAACTGGAAACAGCAGCAGTTGGCAGTCGGACAGGAGCTGGAAGTGGAGTGGATCGATGTGCGAGATGTCGAAAGTCCAGAGGATGATTTGCGAAAGCGTGGTCGCCAGGCGGGGGCTGCTACTTTTGCCAGAGGGGAGGGCATGTGGTTTGGAAAGCAGGAGGTCTACTTTGCCTGCACGAACGGTGGCAAGCGCAAATGTGGTCAGGTGTTTAAGTACATCCCTAGTCCTCAAGAGGGCCAGCCACAGGAAAAGGAAGCTCCAGGAAGGCTTGTTTTATTTGCAGAGCCCAATGATACAGATATTCTCAAGTATTGCGACAACCTCACGGTTGCTCCTTGGGGCGATGTGGTCTTAGTAGAAGATACGCCCGATGCTTACATGCGCGGCATTACCCCAGAAGGAAAGATATATACCATTGCCCGGAATGTCGGCTCTGATTCTGAATTGGCAGGTGTCTGTTTTTCTCCCTCTGGTAAGACCTTATTTGTCAATATTCAAGAGCAAGGTCTGACCTTTGCCATCAATGGTCCCTGGGAAAAATTACAGCAAAACGCCCGGGGATAAGTACTCATACAACAAAAATATAAATGGAGATATTTTTTGGCGTTATCTTCGCCTGCGTCGCTATGCTGGCCATCCTTTTACTGCGGTCCCTGACAACGCTCTTCCACGAGCTAGGGCATGCACTACCTGCCTTGCAGTTTTCTTCTGGTGAGGTCGTCGTCTACATTGGAACCTATGGCGATGTTTCCAACAGTTTCCAATGGCAGAGTGGTCGGTTGCGCATTTATTTTCGGATCAATATGCTGGATTGGAAAATTGGGATGTGTCAACACCAGGGTATTGAAAATTGGTGGCATCGCTTTTGGGTCATCATTGGTGGACCTACGGCCAGCTTGCTGTTGTCGATTCCGTTGTTGTTGTGGATGGTTTATGGAGGACTGTCGACGGTTGGCATCGTCGTCTTATCCATCTTTATTTTGGCGGCTACCCTTGATTTCTTTGTCAACATCATTCCTTTTAGCAGTTCGATTACCATGCATGATGGCAGTGCCACCTACAACGATGGCTATCAGTTGATACAGTTGATTGCCCGGCGAAATCTAAGCCCTGCGTATCTCAAGCTGGAGCAGAAATTCTTGGAGGGCCAATATGAGGAAGTGATTGAGGAGGGGAGCGGTATGCTTTCCGATGGAGCCAAAGAGCCCATCATTTATACCTTGATTGTTCGTTCCCTGATCGAAGAAAAACGACTCAATGATGCGCTCGATCTATACCGGGAAATCAAACAGCAATTTGAATTGAACGACGAAGATTACTTCTTGATCGGATGCATTTACAATCAGCAGGAAAAGTTTGAAGAGGCGCTGAAATACTTCGAGCATTATTTCTACAAAAATTTTCAAGATGCTCGGGTGTTAAATGAAATGGGCTACGCCAAAATATATCTGGAACGCTATCCCGAAGCGCTTCGGGACCTAAAGGCTGCTCATCAATATGCCCCTGATTTGGAAGCCCCACTGTTGAACCTTGCCCTGTTGCATCTTCGAAACGACTACTTGGAGGCGGCTGCCAAATTTCTGCGCCTGGCAGCCCAAAGAAATACGGAAAGTCCTTTGCTGGCCTACTACTGCGGCATGCTCTACGAAAAACGGAGAGATTATGACAAAGCTGTTGAATACTACCGAAAGGCCAAATCCCTGAATCTGGAAAAGCATGGATTGGACTACAAAATCGAAACGCTCGGCCGCTAAGCTCCAATAAGCACTGTCTGGTCTATTCGTATCCCTTGTCTTTCAACCATTGATAAGCATCCTTAAACGCTTGCAGCCAGGGAGAGACTTGGTCTTGCGGCCTGTCTTTGGGATAATGCGCCCAATTCCAGGGGAAGATGGATCGCTCAATGTGCGGCATGGTCACCAAGTGGCGCCCGTCCTGGCTACACAACATGGCCGTGTTGTAGTCACTACCGTTTGGATTGGCGGGATAGGCTGCATAGCCGTAGGTGGCTGCAATATTGTACTGAGTTGCCTCCAATGGTAGACAAAATTTACCCTCGCCATGCGAAATCCAAACGCCTAAGGTTGTACCAACTAAAGACGACAGCATCACTGCATTGCTCTTTTGAATTTGAACAGAAGTGAAGGCGCTTTCGTGCTTGAGCGAGTCGTTGAAACCCATCAATGCCTGTTGGTCGTGTTCTGGATAGATGAGGTCGAGTTCAAGAAATAGCTGGCAGCCATTGCAAATGCCGATGGACAAAGTATCCTCCCTTTTGAAGAAGCTTTCGAGGCTCTTGCGGGCCTTGTCATTGTATTTAAAAGCACCCGCCCATCCTTTTGCCGAGCCTAAAACATCGCTGTTGGAAAAGCCACCTACAGCTCCGATGAATTGCACATCTTCCAGTGTCTCCCGACCAGCGATCAAGTCTGTCATATGGACATCGCGAACTTCAAATCCCGCCAAAAATAAGGCATGGGCCATTTCCCTTTCTGAGTTGCTGCCTTTTTCTCGAATGACTGCTGCCCGAATGCGTTTGGCAGAATAAGTATAAGCACTCGATATAATCTCCGGACGAAGTGGACTGTAAACAGAGGAGGGGCCAAGCGCTGCACTGGGAAATACAAAATTCAAAGGCTGGGATTTATAGTTTTCAAAGCGTTTGCTCGCCAAATCCTTAGCTGTCTGTTTTTGATCCAGCAGATAGGAGGTTTCGTACCAAACATCTCTCAGCATATGGACATCGAATACTTCCTCCTGCGTTTTGTAGCGCACATTGAGTGTGCCAGAGTGGTTGACGCTTCCAAGCTTCTGGAAAAACGTATGACCTTCCTGAATCGGATCAAAGCCTTTTCTTACTTGAATGACCAGACCACAGTTTTCAGAAAAAAGTATTTCGATCAAATCGTTGTCAAGCTCTAAGTCGTCGAATTGAATATCGGCCCCCAAGTGGTTGGTGGCAAAACACATTTCCAACAAGCAAGTGATCAAACCACCAGAGGAAACATCATGCCCCGCCACAACATTGCCTGCCCTAATGAGCCCTTGGATGTCGTTGAAAATCTTTGTGAAGTCTGCACCCTGCTTTACATCGGGCGCCATAGCACCAATGGCATTTTGGGTTTGTGCAAAAGCGGAACCTCCCAGCTGGAACAGCTTGTTGTTTTGCGGATTGGATAGGCCAATGTAGTAAATGTCGCCGCCATCAGCTTGGAGAACTGGTTCGACTACTTTGGAAATATTGTCGCATGCTCCGACGGCAGAGATGATCACAGTACCTGGCGCGATGACCTCATCATCGGGATATTTTTGCTTCATAGAAAGAGAGTCCTTGCCAGTTGGTACATTGATGCCCAGTTCAATGGCATAGTCGGAGACGGCTTTTACAGCTTTGTACAAGCGGCTGTCTTCTCCTTCGTTTCTACAAGGCCACATCCAGTTGGCAGATAGAGACACCGCACTTAATCCGTGGGTCAAGGGCGCCCAAACCAAATTGGTCAAAGCCTCTGCGATGGATTGCCTGGCGCCGATCGCCGGATCGATCAAGCTGCTGATGGGCGCATGTCCGATAGAAGTGGCAATGCCAGCCATTCCTTGAAAGTCGATGGCCATGACACCACAGTTGTTCAGCGGCAATTGCAGCGGGCCGGCGCACTGCTGCTTGGCCACCAAACCGCCGACACAGCGGTCGACCTTGTTGGTCAGCCAGTCTTTACAAGCCACAGACTCGAGCCGTAGAACGTCCTTGATATAGTCTTGTATTTTAGAAGTGTCGTATGGAAAAGCTTTGTATGCCTTTTGGGCGCCGTTGTCAACCATGCGCGTCTTGGGCGAGCTGCCAAACATATCTTCGAGTGCCAGGTCCATGGGTTTGGCCTGCGTACTTGCCGATACGAAGGAAAAGCGTTTGTCACCACTGACCTCTCCGACGACATAAAAGGGCGCCCTTTCGCGCGCTGCAATCCGCTGCAGCCGATCCAACTGATCGGGCGAAATGATGAGTCCCATGCGTTCCTGGGATTCATTGCCGATGATCTCTTTGGCCGATAGGGTCGGGTCGCCAACGGGGAGCTTATCCAGGTTGATGGTGCCACCGACTTCCTCGACCAGCTCGGACAGACAGTTGAGGTGACCCCCCGCACCGTGATCGTGTATGGAGACGATGGGATTTTTTTCGCTTTCCACAAAACTGCGAATGGCATTGGCTACTCGCTTTTGCATTTCCGGGTTGGAGCGTTGGACCGCATTCAGCTCGATACCAGCGCCAAACTCTCCGGTATCCGCAGAGGATACCGCGGCACCGCCCATTCCGATGCGGTAGTTGTCGCCGCCCATCACTACGATCAGATCGCCCTTTTTCGGCACATCTTTCATAGCCTGTTCCTTTTTGCCATACCCAATTCCTCCTGCCAGCATGATGACCTTATCGAAGCCCAATTTGCGGCCTTCCTCCTGATGCTCGAAGGTGAGCAGGGAACCACTGATGAGCGGCTGGCCGAATTTGTTGCCAAAGTCGGAAGCACCATTGGAAGCTTTGATGAGAATGTCCATCGGCGTTTGATACAGCCAAGGGCGTTCGGGCATGGCCTTTTCCCAGGGGCGATTGGCTTTGAGGCGAGAGTAGGAGGTCATGTAGACGGCTGTTCCGGCGAGCGGAACGGCTCCTTTGCCACCCGCGAGTCGATCGCGAATTTCTCCTCCCGAGCCAGTTGCTGCGCCATTGAATGGCTCCACAGTAGTTGGAAAATTATGGGTTTCAGCCTTCAGGGAGAGGACGGATTTAAAGGCGGTCTCTTTATAAATGCCGGGCTTGTCTGCTCGGTCGGGTGCAAACTGTACAGCATTGGGACCGTTGATGAAGGCCACATTGTCTTTGTAGGCCGAAACGATCTCATTGGGATTTTCCTTGGAGGTTTTGCGGATCAGGTTGAAGAGCGAAGATTCTTGCTCCTTGCCATTGAGGATAAAAGTTCCATTGAAAATTTTGTGGCGGCAATGCTCGCTGTTGACCTGGGAAAAACCGAAGACCTCCGAGTCGGTCAGCTTGCGGCCGATCTTGGTAGCTACGCCTTCCAAATATTGGATTTCCTCTTGGCTGAGTGCCAATCCTTCCGAAGCATTGTAAGCCGCAATATCGTCGATGGCCTGGATGTCTTCTGGTTCTATGTTGACCTGGAATAAATCCTGATGCAGCTTTTGAAACTTCTGAGACAACATGGGATCGAAGGCACCTTCCAGCAAGCCTTCCTGCGAAAACTGCTCGATTCGCTGAATGCCCTCTATGGACATATTTTGGGTGATCTCCACTGCATTGGTGCTCCAAGGCGTCACCATGGCCGCCCTCGGGCCGATGAAAGTTCCCGTAATTTCCGTAGACTCGATTTTGGGCTGGTTGCCAAACAACCAACTGAGCTTTAGGATGTCTTCTTCAGCGGGCTGCTGGTCGACTTGTACGGCAAATACTTTAGTGTCGGAATTCCCGAAAAATAAGATCATGGCGGCAATGTTTTGAAAAGTAAGCCGCAAATTTCAGCTATTTCTAGCAGAAAATGTAATTTCCAACAGTAGAAATGGCCAGATATTTCAACCACAAATATCCACTCAACCTGTGTAGTTCAGTACAATTGGTGTACAGTTGTAGCCGCCGCATTGGGTGGTAATTTCTATCCGATATTGAAACCGTCTGAAGACGAAGCCAAAGATGCGAATCTGGAATTGTGCTGAGAAATTAATGTTTGTCCCACTGCCCACAGCATAGGTCTGGCCGTTGCGAAAGATGCGCCAACTGACCTTCTCTGCCCCCGATGTACCGCAGCATCCACCGCCCTGGCAAAGGTCCGAAAGTTTGATGGAGACCGAAGCATTCCTCCGATTGACATTGGTTGTTTGATTGTTGACCAAATTGGTATAGGCCGACGATCCAGGTATGACTCGTCCTTGCATCGTTGAAGAACCGCTGCAACTGACTTCCGTTTCGCCGGCTGGCAAACTGGTTTCCCAAAGGCCCCGGCCATAGGTTGCGGCCCGCAAGCGTTCCAATTCGTAGTTGATCTCCAAATCTGTTACGATGATGCGGGGCAACTGACAGCGGAACGGCTGCCATTCCGATAAGCTGTTGTTGCGATAGTAAACGCCGTCGTCCGTTCCTGCGAAGAGCAAGCCATCGCTGCCTTTGTAATGCTCAATCGAAGTGACTGGAATGGCATCCAGGCCCTGCCCATATTCGGTCCAAACGCCCGATTGGTAGCGAAAGACCTTCTTGTTGCCTTCCCAAAAATTTCCGAAACTCACCCATACTACATTGCCGCTGGCATCGCAAGCCAAATCTGTGATTCCTTGCCAACGAACACCCTCCAAACCAGCCGTGATGTCGGACACGATGGGGGTGGTATTCAAATTGGTAATTTTATAGACTTTCTTTGTGAAGGAACTATTGGGTGTACCACTCTGATAATTCGGTCTGCTGTAAGCGATATAGGCAATGTTGCCATCGCTGGACAGGTCGAGGCCAGAAATATCTGTGCTGTTGAGGTTGGTAATGGCCACCCAGGAGGTACCCGACCGGCGCCACAAGTTTTTGCCGCCGAAGAAAAAGCGGTTATTTGCATCGAAGTACAATGCACGCTCTCCTGCACAATTGTCTCCCGAGGGACAGCCGGCATAGCCCCAATTGGCTCCTCCATTGAAGGTTTCCCGAACGATGCTGGCATTCATGGTGGAATAGGCGTGTTGTGGGTTGACCCGGTCTACAGCAGCATCGTAAAAATCGCCGTAGGGATAGGTGCGCCAACTCTGGATTTTATTGTCAAAAACGCCATTGTCTTGTGTGCCACCGTAAATAAGGTTGGGTAAAATCTCGCTGTTGCTGATGCCGTAAAACTGGGTGATGTCCAGCCCTTCGCCGTTGAGGTTCAGACTAGTGGTTCCGCCATCATTGCTTTTGCTGACACCACCGTCAGTACCAAAAAAGAGTACGTCATCTCCACTGGAGCGACTTCTGTAAATGCTCATGTAGCGAACATCGGGATGGCTACCCGCGAACGGCAGGGCAGGATTGAGGAAATCCCAATAGCACCAAAGCGGACTAAAGGATGTGCCGCCATTGGTTGACTTATTCAGAATGAGTCCACCATAATATATGACATTGTCATTGGCAGCAGAGACTTCAAAGGGGAAGCTGAAGCCGTAATTAACGGTGGTGATATTGCAAAAATTGGTAGAGACGGTGTTGTAAACAGTGTTGGTCCAAGTCGTGGAACCTACTGGCTTTTTGTACAAATTGATTTGTTGTGTTTGAGTGCAGGAATTGTCATTGGTTTGGCAGCCTATGTTGAGGCTGTTGGAGGTAAAAGAAAGTGCCACCATCTTGGTGACGGGATTGTAATTGGGCAGGGTAGTGGTCAGGTCGACGAGGGAAGAAGCTGGTGCGGTATTGTTGCGATTGGAATTGAATTGCCACACTTTGGCGGTGTATCGCCTTTCGTAATTGCAGCCCCAGCAGTAGGTGTCTGGTATGGAGGTTCCGCAGCCATAGGCGGCATGCCTGGTTTTGCTGGTGACATAGACCTCGTCGGTCAAGTTGTTCGCGATGATTTCGATGTCGAACAATGGCAGTTCATTCGGGTTTTGGGTCGTATTGAAAATGGACGTCCAATTGCCACCAAAGTTGATGGACTTGTAAACTTCATGGCCAACAAGTGCATATACATTGGAGTAGTCGACTGGATGAACCAATACTCGGCTGGCAGATTTGAGGATGGGAGAGCTGCCAGTGGATGCCAAAGTATGTATCCACGTACTGCCCCCGTCGGTCGTCTTGAAAAGCCCGTAGCCATAGTCGTGGTCGCTAAAGGAGGCGCCATTGCCATAGGCTGTGCTGATGTATATGACATTGTCGTTGTCGGGCTGTACGGCAATGTCCGCAATACCGATTCCGGGAAAGCAGAAGTCGGTCAGGTTTTTCCAGTTTTGGCCCCCATCAATGGTTTTCCACAAGCCCGCCTCGGCTCCTGCCAATATGTGTTGCTCATCGGCTGGATTGATCCAAAGGGCATGCACTTTTCCCATATTTTGACGAGTGACTTCCGGGCCGATGTTTTGCCAAGCGGAGGGAAAACAGCAGTCACCGCAGCCATTTTCACAGGCATACAACTGTTCATCGGTTTTCCCTTGTCGGTTAAAAGATCGTTGAGCCATTTTTTTGGGATACTCGCGCATGTCTCCATAGCGATCAACGCGGTCTTTCCAAAAGTAATCCCAGCGCATAAAGTGCTCATTGTCGTCGTCTTTTGTCGTGTCCCGTCCTTCTTTTCTTTCAATCTGGGCTTCCAGCTGTTTTTTGTAGCGGAAATAATCGTATTGCTCGGGGATGCGCTCCTTTTGTGCTTGTAGCGTCCATGAAAACAAGAAAAAGGCAGCGATAAGTAGTCTGGTATGCATGCTATTTGTGTTTATTCATCCAAGTTTAAACAGGGAATACTATTTACTTTAAAGCTATGATGAATATACCTCTTGGATAGGGACAATTTGTAAATATTGTTAATTGTAAAGAGAATATGAAATGAGAATTTGGTGTTTATAAAATATTGTAAATGAATTGGTTATAAGGTGTTAATCCAGGGAGTGTGTTATGCCAAAAGGTGGCTTGAGGCAGTGCTTTTCAACAGGGGGGGCTATGAATGCCTCCGCTAGAAACTAAAGAAATGGCTTCCATTGGAATTGGAGGGAGTTTAATTATCTTCACGACGCTCAACGGTAAAACTTTATAAAATGAAAAAGATTTTTTCCCTCCTTCTCGCACTTACCTTTTGCGTTCAACTGCACGCTTGGTGGGATGCAGGTCATCTGGTGGTTGCCATGATTGCCTACCGTCAACTGGACGATAAAGTCAAGGAAAAGGTCGATGAGCTGGTTGCTGTATTGCAGCGGGATTATCCTCATGTCAATCATTTTGCTGCCATGGGACCCTGGCCCGACGACCTCAAAGCGGACGGTGTGACCCTTTACAATACGATGCATTACACCAACATCCCCTACAATCCCCAGGGCGTTGCACTGCCGCCCATTCCCAAGGTCAATATTGTCTGGGCCATCGGGGAGGCATTGAAAGTGTTGGATAGGGCAACGACCCGCCCCGTAGACAAAGCGCGAGAGTTGGCTTTTTTGACGCATTTTTGTGGCGATATTCACCAGCCCTTACATTCGACAACCTATTACAACAACGACCTACCCGCCGGCAACATTGGTGGCAATGCCTTTCCCATTGCTAGCTATGGTAAATGGCGGAATCTACATGCCTGCTGGGACGACGGTTGCGGTTACCTCAGTACCTACAACGACATCAATCCATATGGCGATCCCAAGGAGCCGCTTTCGGCCAATGACCTCGAACGCCTCAACCAACTGGCTGATGTGATCATGGCCGCTCATCCGGAGGAAAGTCTCAGGGAAGTCTGGATTTTGGACGCTGATTTTTGGGCCTTGGAAAGTCATAAATTGGCGATTCGGTATGGCTATAAGGGCGTTCAAAAAGTGGACGAGAGTGGTCGTAAGACCTATGTCAAACCCAATGATGCCTTATCGGAATACTACTTGGCGCAGGGGATGGAAGTGGTGGAGAAGCGACTGGCCTTGGGCGGGTATCGATTGGCGGCCTTGTTAAATGAAGTTTTTGCGGAGGAGGAATAAAGGGTTCTCATAAAAAAAATGAGTCATTCCATCTTGTAGAAATGACTCATTTGTAAATCTCAAATTGGGTTAAACATCTACTCAATCATCAACTTTCCACTGCCAATCAACTCATTGGCTCCTTCTATTTGAAAAAAGTACAAACCACTACCTAAGCTTTTGCTGTGGAAAAGGATTTGGTCTCCGGAAAAGGCTTGGTCCAGTTGCAGCCTTCCAGTTAGATCGAAGACCCTCAGTCGGCCGTCTGTTAAATAGCGGCCTTCCAAGTCTATCGTAGTTGTGGTTGCAAAAGGATTGGGAAATACCTTGATGCGTTCGGCGTTGGGATATAATTCGAGGACATTGACCAGTGGGTCTACTTGATAAGGTTGGCCTATGGTATGGAATACTTCATTGGTGCGAATAGGATCGTTGAAGTCGAAATAAATATCGGCCAAGTTGGTGATCTCCGTGAAGTCGGGTAGGTCTGCTTGCTGGGCAATCTTGAACTTGACAAAGCCGTGGGAAGCAGGCTCATTGACGTTGCTGTCTGGCAGTAGGATATTATTGAATGTGAAGATCAGCGCTCGATCATTGAGCTCCCAAATGTAATCGTGGCTGGCCGTTCCCACTTCCAGGCTGCTGATGTCCAGTTGCTCGGAGAGGGTGTCGATGATGACAACGGTGAAGGCCGTATCTGTCCCCGTATTTTGGAATCGGATTTTATACTCGATGTCTGTATTGGCGCGAATGTAGTTTTCTGCTAAGATGCCGGTTGGATTGGCTGCTTTGTCGTTGGGGTCGAAGGAGCCGATGTTTGGTTGGCAATCGATCGATACGCTTGGCAGATCAATAGACTCCAATTGAAAGCCTGTCAAAAAGCCCGTGCTGAAGCTGCCACTGCTATTGGTGCCACAGCCTTCAATCCCAGTGATATTCAATCCGAGTTCTGGAAATTCCGGA
Source organism: Bacteroidota bacterium (assembly GCA_039199225.1). Classification (GTDB taxonomy): domain Bacteria; phylum Bacteroidota; class Bacteroidia; order Chitinophagales; family Saprospiraceae; genus JBCCSZ01. The sequence continues at coordinate 1,725 of JBCCSZ010000161.1, read as the reverse complement.
TAGTTGGCCGTGTGAAGGTGGAAGGTACTGCCATTGGCTGCCAGTCTGACTTCTATCGATTGGTTGGCGTTCAGCCGGATGTTGTCGCCAATATCGGTCCGCATCACGTGGTCCTCTGTGACGATGTAGGGGACGTATTCTGTCATGTTGATATTACTGACATTGCGAATCAGGAAGCTTACATTATTTCCATCGCAGTTTACCTCCGTTTCCAATTTGGCAGCAGCTAGGGGCGGGTTGCAAGTGCTGTCTGGAAAAATATGGGCTGTGCTGCAATGGGTCTGTCCAAATTCTGACGTACAACTGATGTCGACATTGACCGAAAAGGTCCCACATTCACCAGCCTCTACTGTCCCAATATCAAAGACATATTTATCGCCTACTACCGTATGAGGGATGCTGGCTCTGTTAAATGTCAAAGCGGTATCCAACGCCAGTTCCACCCGCACATCATCGGCTGCGATGGTTCCGTTGTTGCAGTAGCGGATGATGTAGTTGCTGTCGAAGCACCTTCTTAAGAAAGGAGCTGACAGATCGACCCACATCAATGGACATTCTACCAAAGGCGCTACGGCAAAGGCTGCATTTACAGTGTCCTGTCCAATGTTTTCCAATGGAAGGCTTGGCACACAAACACCCCAATAAGAATTGATGGGCTGAACGGTAGCCTCTGTTGCGGTGGTTGGGATAAAACCATTGTATTCACCGTTGTCATTTGTCTTTACAAAGTAACTATCGTCGGGTGTTCTAATTTCAATGATCCAGTTGGCAGCTCCTTGTTCTCCGACATCTGGCGCACAATCGTTGTTGCCATCTATCTGGACAGTGATTGTGCCTTCTGTCAAAGCAGCGCAGGAGCTACTGAAAGGATTAATGTCCAGTGCAGACCAGATGGACAACCAGTTGGTGCTGCCAAAGGCGCCCCGGTGGTCAACTAGATCGAAGAATGGATCGTTTGGAATACTGGCGCCACTCAAAGCGGGGCTACCAACCTGTGGGCGTGGATCAAGGCAGTTGTTAATATCATAGCAAATAGACCGGAGCTGTGGGTCGATGGCCTCGTTGTTGTTGTCGTTGAAATGCTTAATCAAACTGTCCAGTTCGCTGCCTCTGCCCCCTTCGACAATTAAGAAATTACTTGGATCATTGCTGTTTTGGAAATCTGTCCATATGTTGTTGTTGATAGTGATTTCTCCATCAAGTAGTCTACCATAAGCACTGATACCTTGTGGGAGTGCTTCCAACCGTAAGCCAATGCCTGTAAAAGAGCTGATGATGCTGTTGCTCAGTGTACCGGCTGTTCCATCTCGCATGTATACCCCCTCTAGCTCAGAGCGAATACTACTGGGACCGATTAAGGTGACATTGCTCAAAATGGGGTTGGAATAAATGGGGTTATCGTCTGGCCTGGCGCCATCCCATTCGATGCCAAAACTAACATTGCCGTCCGTGCTGAGCCCAAACCAATGTTGCCCAAGTCCCACATAGCCGAGGTCGATGTCAAATGCATCGTCTTGGCTATAGGCCGAAACGAGGTACTTGGTATTGACAGCTCCGCCAAAGAACGCGATGCCATCGTCGACACAGGCAAAAGCTTCGACATACTCTACAGTTGTATTGCGGCCCACACCAGCGAAAGTAATACCACTGATTTCGACACCAGGTGTAACAGAGGCTCCTGCATGTCGGACGGATACGTAGCGCAATGTGCCAGAACCATCATCG
>JBCCSZ010000160.1:0-17039 GCA_039199225.1 Bacteroidota bacterium | reverse complement strand
GCCTCCTCTGGCAGCACCAAACAAGCACCTCAGGCCAACACGCCAAATATATCATAGACCGACAAATCAAAATTCAAATCTGAGATACCAAAGACTACATCTTTTTCCGTAACCTCAAAACGAGCGTTCATGTCGTACAACGTATTGACTGCTCCGCGATGGTCGATCATCACGCCCTTGGGCTTACCCGAAGAACCGGAGGTAAATATGATGTAAGCCAGATTGGTATCCGGGACAGGGGGCTTATCGAAAGTCGTAGCCTCTCCCATGAAATTGGCCTCATCCAAGTGAATTTGGTGGATGTTGTCCAGGTCCGCAATTTTGGATCGATGTTCCTCTTGTACCAAGACAAATTCGGCCTGTGTTTGGTCCAGTAATTCCTTGATCCGCTCGACGGGTAAGTCTCCCTTGATTGGCACATAATAACCTCCTGCTTTCAAAATCCCCAGTACACCCCAAACCTGTGATAAGTCTTTGTGCGATACGATCGGAACCGGCTGTCCGGGTTGGAGGCCAGAGCGTTTTAGGTAATTGGCCAATCGGTTGGACAGTACTTCCAGTTCGGCATAAGAGGTGCGTTTTCCGCGGAAGACAACCGCCGTCCGTTCCGGCGTCCGTCGACATTGCTCTTCAAACAGCGTTTCCATGGTTTTCCCCTTGGGATAATCAACCTGGCAGTCGTTGTAGGTATACAGCAGCTCTTGCGTCTCCGCCTCCGTCAGGTAACTTACCTCCTTGAGTGCTTGATTGGGCTGCTCTGCGAATTGCTGAATCACATGCAGCAAATGCTGACCGATGCGCTCGATGGATTCCTCCTCAAATTGTTGGAGGTTGTATTTTATTTCGATGGTAAATGCCTGCTCCGAGGGCATCACCAGTAAGTTGAAATCATAATTGGTTTGTTCAAAAACCTCAACTGCCTCGATTTCCAATTCCTCCGATTCCTTGTCATCTGTTTGCCCTACGTCCTCCCGGATCAGATTCTGTACCGGGTAATTTTCAAACACCAAGATGTGATTGATTAAATCTCTTCCCAACTCAGATTGGGATTGTACTTCCGACAAATTCAGATAGTGGTGTTCATTGCCCGCAATGGCATGCTCCTGCAATGTTTTCAGTAGATCAATTGGACTTTGGTCTCCCGTATATCGGACCCGAACCGGAATGGTGTTGATGAACAAACCCACCATCTGCTCGACCCCTGGCAAGCTGGCTGGACGCCCCGAGACGACCGAACCAAATACGACATCCTGCTTATTGTTGTATCGCGAAAGCAGGTAGCCCCAACAAGCCTGCACAAAGGTGCTGGGTGTTATGCCAACCTCTTTAAACAAGGCTTGCAGCTGCTCAAATAAAGCCCCTTCCAACTGGAATTCTGCTTTGGCCTCTTGGTAGGCCGCAGGTGTATTCCGACGGAAAGGAACCTCGGCCACATTGGAGTAATCGTTTAGATAATCACCCCAGTATTTTAAAGAATGCGCCTTGTCAATTCCCTCCAGCCACTGAATGTAATGGGCATATGGTAGTGGCGGAGACAACTTGGCCGGGCGCTGCTCCTTGGCTGCATCCAGGAGGTTGTAAAAATCATTGATGAGGATGCTCATACACCAACCATCCATCAAAATGTGGTGGTGACTCCAAATGAATTCATAGCGCCCTTTGCCGAGGTCCAATACTTTTAAACGCATCTGAGAAGGCTGCGCCAGATCGAATCCTTGCTGACGATCTTTGAGCTTGATCTCTTTGACGTACCACTCAATTTCCTGATCGCTGAGGTTGAATAGTTTCTGATAGGAAAAACGACTGTTGACCTCGCGATGGACAATTTGTAAAACAGTATCTGAATAGGCATCTGAAAAACTGGTCTTCAACACACCATAGCGATTGACCAATTGATCGAAGACCGTTTGGATGAGGGCTAGGTCTAGTTGGCCACCACTGATGCGGTAGGACATCTGTTCAAAGTACATGCTGCTGTCCGGCTCGGCCAACCAATGGTAGTAAAAGCCTTGCTGCAATGGTGAAAGTGGATAAACATCCTCCACCTGATACAGGGCCTCCATTTTCTGTAAATCAGAAACACTGATGTCTTTGAAAGTAAGGTCTGAGGGCGTTTTGTAGCTGCGATCGGTTGCGGCCAAATTGTCGATCAATCGATGCAAGTGTTTTTCAAAAGCCTTGCAAAGCTGCCGAATCGCCTCCGGCTCATAAACCGCTTCAGAATAACCTATCGTCAAAGTCAATGCTTCATCCACTAACATACCCGAAACATCCAACAGGCTGCTGTCTTCGTTGCGCTCATCAATGGAAGGTCCGGCAGAATCAGCAGAATAATCGAAATAGGGATTGTCGGCACCTCCAACCGAGCCTCCAAACTCACCCAAGTAATTGAAGACGATGGAAGGCTGGAATTCCAGCGAACGCCCTGCTTCGGTCAAATATTTCAACATCCCATAACCAATGCCTTTTCGGGGAATTCTTCGCAAAGATTCTTTGACCGCCACCAAGCTCTCCCTCGGATGATCGCTTGCTTGTACATCCAACACAAAAGGAAAGATAGAAGTAAACCACCCCACTGTCCGACTGATATCGACATCGCGGATAATGTCTTCCCGACCATGCCCTTCCATTTCCAACACCACTTTCTGTAAACCAAACACCTCCCGAACGGCCAGCCCCAAGCTGGTCAGCAAGACATCGTTCGCATCTGTATTGTAGACATTGTGGATGTTGGTCAAGAAAGAATTGGTCGCTTGTTTATCCAGCGAAAAAGACAATCGCTCGTCTATGACAACGGGCGTACCCTCCGCCAATGCCTTCTTTGGGATGGGGCGAATATCCTTATGACAAGCCGATTGCCAATAGGTCAATTCCTGCTGCATCTCTTCGCTTTGAGCAAATTCCTTTTGCAGCTTTGCCCAACGTTGAAAAGCATCCGATTTAGGTGGTAAACTTACTGGAACCGATGTTTTCAATTGGTGATAAATATTGGAAAAGTCTTCCAACAAAATACGCCAAGAAACACCGTCGACTACCAAGTGGTGAATGATGAGTGCCAGGCGGTCTCCATCTGCCAGGCGGAAATGTCCCACCTTAACCATTGGCCCTTCCGACAAATCGAAGCTGGCCTGAATCTGTCCGCCTAATTCCTGCATGCGTTGCAAAGGAGCTGCCTCTGTCCGCAAGTCGTGGAAGTAAATGCTGTAACGCTTCTGGGAAGTGTCTTCGTTGAACTGCATCCAAGTTCCCTTTGTTTTGCGGAAGGTCATCCTCAGAGCATCGTGTTGAGCGACCAGCGCCTCCATACAGCGATCCAATAAATCTGCCTCCATCGGCTCTTTACAAGCCAGAACCAAAGACTGGTTGTAGTGGTGAAATTGTGTGATGGCTGTCTCGCTGAAACAGTAAAGCTGTGCAGGGGTAAGTACGACCTCTCCTTTTACCTCAGACTGATCGATTTGACGACTGAGCGGTTCCAAAAAGCGCGCAGCATTTTCTAAGACCGGATGGCGCAGCAGTTGCTCGATCCGCAGGCTGAAGCCCTTTTGCTTGAGGCGGGAAACAACCTGAATCGACTTAATAGAATCGCCACCCAAGTGGTAGAAGTTATCTTGTAGGCCAATTTCTTTTCGCTTCAATACATCCTGCCAAACGGCGGCCAAGGCCAGCTCCTGATCGGTGGTTGGCGCTTGAAATGCCACACCGTCCAGTGGTCGCTTTTGCAAAGGCATCGGCAATGCCTTGACATCTACCTTACCATTAGGAGAAACCGGTAGAGCCTCCAATTGAACGAAGTGGCTGGGGAGCATGTAGTCTGGTAGATGCTCCGATAGCGCATATCTTAGCTCGTTGGGCAATTGCGGTTTTTCGGATACCAGGTATGCCACCAACTCTTTCTCACCTGGATGAATTTCCTTGGCAACGACAACCGCTTCACGGATGCTGTCCAGCCCTTGCAGAGAGGCTGCGATTTCGCCCAATTCCACCCTGAAGCCCCGAATCTTCACTTGGTTGTCCATCCGTCCCAACAGCTCTATGTCACCGCTCGGTAGCCAGCGTGCCAGGTCACCGGTTCGATATATTTTTTGACCATCCAGAAATGTATTTTCCACAAACTTTTGGGCAGTCAGCTCGGGGCGATTCAGATAGCCCCTGGTCACGCAGATTCCACCAATACACAATTCACCGATGACGCCTAGTGGCAAAGGTTGCCCAAAGGTATCGAGTACAAAGAAAGCAACATTGGGAAGTGGCTTCCCAATAGGCACAGCCGCACTGTAGGAAACATCGGCCGTATGATTGCCTTCAAAATAGCTGGAATCAATGGTGGTTTCTGTCGTTCCATAGCTGTTCAAAATGCGCATCTGACTGCCGAAGCGATCCAGCAAGTTTTTGAAATCCCCAACCGGACAAACATCCGAACCTACAACTAGAATCTCCAAACTGGAAACATCTACCTGTTGCTCATAAATGTGATCCATGAGCGGCACCACCAATACAGGCGTCGATTCTAGGAAAGTGATCTGATGGTTGCACATGAGGTTGACAATCCCCTCAATGCCCACCTCTACCACAGAAGGACAAATGATCAACTGACCACCGAATAGTAAAGTCCGACACATGTCGCCTACGGATACATCGAATGCTACACTGGCCAATTGCAGTAAGCGGGTATCGGGACCTATTTGATATTCTTTTTTCCAGGCAAAGGCCATGTCTACCACACTACAATGCTCCACCATGACCCCTTTGGGTTTTCCGGTCGAACCAGAGGTGTAAATGATGTAGGCCAGGTGATGAGGCTCGGCAGCAAGCGGCAGATTGTCTTTTGAAAAGTCGTCTTGTTGTTTCTGGAAGTCTTCCAGGATGTTTTGATCAATGCTCAACTTGCTGTTGCTCTCTGTTTCGATGTATGCAATGCGATCACTGGGATTTTTGACATCGATGGGAACATAGGCAGCTCCCGTTTTCAAGATACCCAAGATGGCAACGATCATCCATTCGCTGCGCTTCAGTTTGACAACGGCCAAATCTTCTGGCTTCAGTTGGTAATTGGCTTGCAGGTAGCGCGCCAATTGGTTGGACACTTCGTTGAGCTCCCGATAGCTCAAAGTCCGATCCTGAAAAACCAGAGCAGTGGCATCGGGCCTTTCATCAACTTGCGCCTCGAAAAGCTGTATGAATGTTTTGCCTTGCGGAAAGTCTGCGGGGTACAACTGAAAAGCTGTCAATTGCTTTTGTTCCAATTCCGAAAAAAGCTCAATGCGTCCGACCTCTAATGATGGCTGTTCGAGGTAGCATTCCAACACGCGATCCACATAAGCATGCAAACGTTTGAGATCGACGCCAGATCGCAGAGCCTTGTTTTGGATGTAATTAAAATGCAGCATCCCCCCTGCCGTCGACACGGTAAGGTCTACAAATGTATTGGTTACTTCGTAAGATTCGAGGTCCAGGGCATCGCTTTCCGGTGCTTCCTCCGCATCCGAATTGATTTCGCGATAAATGTGAAAGTCTACAAAGTTGAACAAAATATCGAAGAAGGGATTTTCATCCTTTGGACGTTCTTCTGTTGCTTTCGTAATTTCCAGCAAAGTCAGCTGGTTGTTCTTTTTCAGCACATTCATTTTCTGATCGACTGCCAGAAAAAATTCCCGCCAAGTCCAAGAGTGAGGGTGTTTCATCTGGAAGCGAAACGGAAGTGTATTGAGAAAGCAACCCAATATTTTATCTCCGTCTTCTATGGCAGGGCGCGTATTGGAAACCAAGCCAAGGGTCAGATCGGTCTCTATCGACAAGCGGCTCAAGGCATAGAGAAATGCAGCAAAGGAGGCTGTTTGCAAAGAAATACCATCCGCTGCAATCCGGCTCCGCATTTTTTGTGCAAAGCCCACATCATAGCTCTTTTTAAAGCTGGCCACCATCCGCTCTTGGGTAAAGACATCCAAGCGTTTGTAATCGGCCATTTCTTTTTTCCAAAAGTCAATCGTCGCTGTATTTTTCTTCTGCGCAAACTCCTCCAAGACAGCATCCTTATAAGTCGCCTTTAAAAGGGCTGGTCTGAAAGTCGGATCGTTTTGCAGTTGCTGACAAATCTGAAACAGTTCTGTATTAAAAGAAGCGACACTCCAACCATCCATAATGGCATGGTGGAATTGAAAAACAAAAACGCTGTCGGTGCGACTGACATGAAAAATGCTGATGCGCCACAGTGGTGCTTGCTTAAAATTGAAAGGCTTTTGCCGCTCACGGGCAATGTACTGCTTGATGTGCTGCTCTTGCGCCTTGGCCGCTAAATGGCTGATGTCTTCATAAGCAACTTTATAGGAAATCTGCTCGGCGATCAACTGAACTTCCATGCTGTACTTTTCCAAATCAAAGTACGTACGGAGTGTTGCATGCTTTTCGATCATCAAAGCCAGTGCCTTTTCAAACAGTACTGGATCAATTCTTGGCGTTTGGTAAATGAGCTGATCGTGGTAAACCGCTTCCTCCGGCCTCATCACCGACAATAATACCATCCCTTTTTGGATGTCACTCATCGGAAACACATCTTCAATATTGTTGTGATTCATTGTAATCATTTCTTTTGGTCGTTTGGAATTTATTTACCTAGCACCTCTTCTCTGAGGTCACCAAAGGACTTGAGAATGTCCTCCTTCGTTTGTTTGGCCTGGGCGTCTTCCTCTTTGCGATCGTCCAGGAATGCGGCCAATGATTGGATGTTATTGTATTCGTACAAGTGGGTCACTTTCAGGCTGGTGTCCAACAACTTATTAATGCGACTGATGAGGCGAATGGAGATGATGGAGTCTCCACCAATTTGAAAGAAATTATCTTTCGTTCCTACCTGCTCCAATCCCAAAATGTCTTGCCAGATTTCTGCTAGCTGTTGCTCGGCAGCCGTTTCGGGCGCAACGTATTGCTTGGCCAGCAAGGTCGATACGTCTGGTGCTGGCAACGCCTTGCGGTTCAGCTTTCCATTGGTTGTCAGCGGAAAGGCTTCTAACGCTATCAGTAAGGCAGGAATCATGTACTCCGGCAGTTGGCTTCTGAGATGCTGGAAGACCGCTGCTTGATCGTATCCTTCTTTGGTTTGGACATAGGCCAATAAGCGTTTGTTTCCAGAGGCATCTTCCCGGATGACGGCCACGGCCTGTACCACCTTTTCTGCCTGCAACAACACCGCCTCTATTTCACCCAACTCCACCCGATTCCCACGAATCTTTACCTGGTGATCAATGCGGCCAATGAAATCAATTTGCCCATCGGTACGCCAGCTTGCCAGGTCACCCGTGCGATACAATCGGCCGCTGCCAAAGGGGTTGTCAATGAATTTTTCCCGATTGAGTGCCTCTCGCTTGAGGTAGCCGTGGGCAAGTTGCACGCCTCCGATCAACAACTCGCCCGGCACCCCGATGGACTGCATTTGCAATCCGTCGTTCAGTATGTATATCTTCGTATTGGCCACCGGCGAACCGATGCTGACCTTGTCCTTGCGCAGGTCAACAGCGGTCAAATCAATGGCTGTCACGTCGATGCCTGCCTCCGTCGGACCGTAATAATTGTGGATTCGACTGTTCGGCATTTTTTGCTGAAAATTGCGCACCATGGCTGCTGGTAGGGCCTCTCCACTACAGACAACCTGCCGCAAACTCGAACAGCGCCCCTCTTCTATTTCGCCTAGGAAAGCACCCAACATGGAAGGCACAAAATGCAGAATACTGACAAAATGCGTTTCGATCACATCCTGCAAATAGGCTGGGTCCTTATGCCCTTCTGGCTTCGCGATGACCAGTTGATTACCTGCCACCAATGACATCAGTAATTCCCAAACCGACACGTCGAAGGTATAGGGCGTCTTCTGTAGCAGCACATCCTTTTGGTCGATCTGCAGATTGTCTTTCATCCATAGCAGGCGGTTATAAAGTCCTGCGTGGCCGTTGACTACGCCCTTGGGGCGTCCTGTAGAACCAGAGGTATAAATGGCATAGGCGGCATCGGTCCCTGTTGGTCTCGGCCCATCAAAAGTTGTAGAAAAGGAGTCTTTCTCCGCTTGGAATGCATTGAGTTCGTCCTGGTCAATGCAATGTTGAAAACCACTGTCTTTTTGTATATAAGCTATGCGTTCCTCTGGATGGCCGGCGTCTATTGGTACATAGGCAGCTCCTATTTTCAGTATTGCCAGGATGCTCAAGGGCAGCCATTCACTGCGTTCCAATTTCAAGCCAACCAAGTCACCTGCTTGGAGGCCGTGGCGCGATTGAAGAAAATGGGCCAATTGATTTGAACTGACTTCCATTTCTTGAAAAGTTACAGTTCGATCTTCAAAGACGATGGCTGTTTTTTCAGCCTGGGTAGACCATTGTTCTGCCCACAAATCCAGGATGGTTTCGGCTGATGTATAATCGACTTCGGTCTTATTGAAAACCGCTGTAATTCGTCGGGCCTGCTCGCTGGCCAATAGATTCGTCTCTTTTAAACTTTGCTCAGGAGAGGCAACCAACTGGCGCAAAAAGTCAAGGTGCATGCGACACAAGTCCTGATTGCGCATCCCGCAACTCAGCTTCCGGCTGCGATTCCATAAGATGTGAAAACCACCTGATGTCGGAATGACATGTACGTTCAAAAAAGTATTGGTCAGCTCAAAATACAACTGCGGAATGCCTTCCTCTTCCTGGCTGGCATCTTGGCCCTTTGCTTGCTGATAGACGTGAAAATCGACGTAGTTGTAGAGGGTATCAAAGAAAGGATTTTCGGTATTCCCCTCTTCTGAAAAACGCTTACTCAATGCCAGCAAACTCAAACCCTCGTACTTTTTCATCTGTTTCAACCGATTGTCGACAGATTGAACATAGGCACCCAAGCCCTGTGCGTTAAATTGTTCTCTGAAGGGAAGCGTATTTAAAAAGCAACCAACGACTTTGTCGCCATCTTCGGCAACCGGACGACCATTAACAACCATTCCCGCCAGGATGTCTCCCTCATAAGCGAGCATGCGAAGGGTGTACAAATAAGCGGCAAAATTGAGGCTGCGAATACTCAGTTGGTGATCGTCGCAATACTGCTGAATATCTTGAAAAAGCTCTCCACTGACTGTATGTGCATAATCCTCGATCTCGAAGCTTTGCTGGAAAATATTCAATCGCTTGTAGGCATCCAGTTCTGTTGCCCAATAGTCAAAAATTTCTTGATTTTGCTTGAGGTATTCCTGCTCGACGATGTAGTCTTTGTAAGTCAACTGCAAGGGTGCTGGCTGAAAGTTTTCTTCCTTTTGCAGCTCGAAGTAGGTATTGTTCAACTCTGTCATCAGGGAAGCTCGGCTCCAACCATCCAAGACGGCATGGTGAAATTGTAGGACAAGGTATTGTTGATGCTCACCTGTGATGTAAATCCGCAGCCGCCACAATCCGGGTTCCTCCAATTGAAATGGATGCGTTGTTCTTTCCGATTCAAGAAAAGACTCAATCTGTTTTTGCTGTTCTTCTTTGTCCAGTTGTGAAAGGTCAATCTGTGCGATTTCTTTTTTCACTTCTTTGTACACCATGCGAACCGGACGACTGTAATCCGAAAAGTTGTAAGCCGTTCTGAGTGCCTCGTGCTTTTCCACCATCCGCTGCATGGCCAATGTGAATAAGCGATGGTCGAAATCGAGAATATTGACTGGGTAGCACACCTGGTCGTGGTACATACCTTCTGTCTCATTCATCGAATTGGCATATAGCATGCCCATCTCGATGTCGCTCATCGGGTAGACATCTTCGACTGCTTCATCCAAGGCCCTTTCAGCTTTTAGCTGGGCAAATTGTGTATTGATTTTTTCTTTCTCTGCTTGTCCGTCCCCTTTATTTTCCTGGTTTTCGCATTTGGCTAGTAACTCTTTGATGGTGGGACTTTCATAAATATCGGCCATTGTAAAATCTGCACCGAGCAATTTATTCATGCGGCTAAGGATGCGGATGGCTCGAATGGAATCACCGCCCAATAGCAAGAAATTATCGGCCATCCCAATCTTTTCGCGCTTCAATTCACTCGCCCAAATATCGGCCAGTTGCCTTTCCACTTCTGAGACAGGCGCTTCGTAGGCAGCCATTTGAACCAAGGCGACAGATGCTGGATTTGGGAGTGTCTTTTTATCCACCTTACCGCTGGAAGTCAAAGGGAACTTATCCAGCTGAATGAAAAAAGCTGGGAGCATATAGCTGGGCAAATGCTTTGACAAAAAGGTACGCAAGGTGGTTGTATCTTCCGTTTCTGAAGACTTGAAATAAGCCACCAAATCTTTGTCACCAGATTCATTTTCGTTCAACAAAACCAAGGCTTCCTCGATGGATGCTTTCGCTTGAAGTTGCTTTGCAATCCCACCCAACTCTACGCGATAGCCACGAATTTTTACTTGATCGTCTTTGCGTCCCAGATAGAGTATGTTTCCATCCGGAAGCACCTTCCCCAGGTCGCCGCTCAAATACCACAGCTGCTCCTCCCCAAATGGCGCAGGAATAAACTTTTGCTTGGTCAGCTCAGGGCGATTCAAATAACCAGCCGTCAAGCCAGCACCCGCAATGCAAATTTCACCAATCGTCCCTACCGGACAAAGTTGCGAGGATGCATTCAGCAGATAAACCTTCGTATTGGCAATCGGCTGGCCAATGGTCATCGTTTTTTCCTCTGGCAAAATTTCTTTGACGATGCAACCCACCGTCGCTTCTGTCGGACCGTACTCGTTAAAAATCCGAATGTCCGGATGAATGGCCCAAACGCCATCGACCTGCTTTTTGGTCAATGCCTCCCCACCGCAGATGATGCGACGGACGGTCGTTTGCTGTATGTCCAATTCCTTCAACAAAGAAAGATGAGAAGGCGTCAGTTTCAACGTATCAATTTCCGGATGTTGAAAGGCTGCTTTTAGCAAAATGGAAATGTCCTCATCGTCGCGACCGATCCAAAATTTGCGCCCACGCGCCAAGCTGCAAAAGAGAGAGGTGACCGTCAGATCGAAAGAAACCGAGGTCAAAAAAGCCCAATTGCCCTGTTGTGGCTGATCGAAGTAAAAGTCATTGGCCCATTGAATGTAATGGAGCAAATTCCGATGCATGATTTGACAGGCTTTGGGTGTGCCGGTCGAGCCAGAGGTATAAATGCAGTAAGCAATTTGCGTTGGTTCGATTGATACTGCTGGGCGTTCTTTCCGAGCCCGTTGAACAGCTACCTGAGCTGGGTCTACGATGGTCAGGTTGGAAGCTTTAAAAGCATCGGCCCACTGCGCACGCGTCAGTAAAAGCTGGCAAGAACTATCCGACAGCATAAAGCGCACCCGATCATCTGGATAGGATGGATCAACGGGAATGTAATAGGCACCCGACTTTAAGATGGCTAGTACGCTGACGATGAAATCTGGTGAACGCTCCAGCAACAGACAAACAGGCTGCCGGGCTTTGAGTCCATACTGCGCTGTCAGAAAGTTGGCTAGTTGGTTCGAGCGCTCCTCTAAGTCCTTGTACGTCCAGCTCTCCTCGTTGTATAGCAGAGCAATGGATTCAGGTTGTTGTTCTGCTTGTTTCTCGATTAGATCGACAATAGAGTTGACTGCCTCGAATTGCTTACTGGTCGCATTGAGTCCTGCGTAGATGGCTTCGTCTGCTGTATTGGCCTGTAGGCGAATGTTTGAATGCAAATCTGCTTCGAGTAAGCCCTTGAGTTGAGCTGCAAAGAGGTGGGCATCCTGTGCTTGAAAAGCTCCCTCGTTGTATTGCAAGTGAATACACAGAGCATCGCCATAGTCGACTACCTGCAACTTCAAGTCGTACACATCCTGTACTTCGATGATGTTTGTCAATTGAAAAGATTGGTTCTTTTCCTTACTCAGATCGACAAATTCAAAAAGGTATTCAAAAAATGGCAAGGCGGCATCCGGAGCAAACTGGTCGCGCTTCAAAGAGAAATAATCTGCCCAGGCGTTCACCTGTTCTATTTGCTGCTTTTGTTGCTGTAGGCGCTCCTTCCATTCCAGCGATTGATCGCTTTTTTGAAAGTGCAGTGGAACAATTTTATTGACCTTGCCCAAGGTATCGTACAACTCTTCATACGCCCTTTCAAAAGAAGCATAGCCCAGTGTGATTTCCTGATCGGCAAAGGCCATGAGGTAATCCACAAAGCGGCACAACAAAGCTTCCCTTAAATCACCATTGGATTGTTTCCATTGATGATATGCCTCTCCTGCCACCTTACAAAGTGGAATGCTTTTAGATCGAAAACTTTGGCGAACTTGCAGGCTGGAAGTGGTCATCAATTGCTGCTGAAAAGCTACAGAGCGAGATTGCCAAAAAACCTTTGCCTCCTCTTCCGGCTCTCGGATCAATTCATTTTGCCAGGAAGAAAAACTCGCATAATCAATTTTCTCTATGTCCAAAAGCGCAAAACGCTGTGGGTCTTTTACGGCCTCCGAAAGCTGTCGACAGAAATAAACCAGGCTGTATGAATCCCCCCAAATGGCGTACAGTCGAATGACCAAATGAACCACTTTACCATCTTCGACAAAAGCACAAAATCGCAGCGGTGTGTCTAGCGCCGGATCAAAGGAACCGCTGATGGCCTGATGCGCTTGGTTCAGACGCTCCTCCGGACTGTATGCCTTTTCATCCAATTGTCTGAAAAATGCTTTTTGTTGGAAGGATGCCTGCATTGGAAAGAGGTACTTTTCATCAAAGTGCAATCTAAAGGAAAACACTTCGTGCTGTTGGCATACCAATTCAATGGCATCTGATAATTGATTGACAGTAGGTGGGTTGATCCATTCGACAGACAACTGACAATAAAAAGGCGAGAGGTCCTCCCGAGCAATTTGCCAGAGATTCTTTTGATTGTCGGAAAGCTCGTAGCTTTTCACAGCTTCGACGACATTTGAATTCATAATTTATTGTTTTTTACTAAGCACGTAAGGGGATTAGGCTAAGGGCAAGAATTTTTTATTGACTAGGACATGGAGACGATGATCTTACGCTCCCCTTCGAAAGGATTGCGGCCGTGAGACATCAGCATATTGTCTAGGAAAAGTACATCACCTTTTTGCCAAGGAAAGATAACGATGGATTGTTCGTAAGCAGCTTTGATCTCCTCGATTTCTTCTTTGCTGATTTCAGTACCATCACCAAAACAAGTATTGTTGGGCAGATCCTCCTCTTTTCGAATCAGATCGAGCATTTCTTTTCCCTGCATGTACTTATTGAAAAATAGTGCGTGATTGAACCACACCTCTTCTCCACTTACTGGATGCTGCCAAATGGCTTTCTTTGTCCACTCCAAGCTGAGGTCGTCTTCATTTTTCCACTGGAAGTCCATTCCATTTTTCCGACACTCCTCCTCGACAGCGGCGCGCTCCGACAATTGGAAAACTTCGCGCCAGGACAAACCCATCAGTTGGTTGAGATTTCTTTTGTAGCGCACACCTTTTTCCATAAACTTTGATTTCAACTCAGGACTCAGGTGTTTGAGGATACGACGGTTGTCTGCAATGGGCGTCTCCCCCTGGACTGCCGCTGGTATGATGCAACAAAAGACAATCTGGGAGGGATGGCTCGGTGCATAAGAACTCTCACTGTGCATGACAATGCTTTGATCGTTGGGATAGGTAGTTGATACGTAGACATTGCTCGCCAGAGAGTAGCGTGGAGAAGAACGAAATTTATATTCCAGGCTTTCACTGGGAAAAGCAGCCATCAAGCTTTGAAATTTTTCGACCGTATCAATGCCAAAGCCTCGGAATAGTAGGCCGCCATATTGTAGTAGGTCCTTGCGGAATTGTGTTATATTTTCCTTCGCCCAATATTCTAGGTTGAGGCCAGAACGATTGGGTTTAAAAACAAGTGGAAATTTCATCTGTTGATCCAAAAAAGAAGTGCTGACTTCCTCTAGTGTTTCGACTTGGTTGGTCGCCTGCTTTTTGAGTTTACTCAGACGATTTTTCAAATTGCTCATTTGATTTTATTTTTCATTTTATTCAATCTGGATTTATTTTTTGCCCGGAGGTCTTGTGCAAGCTCTAGTTGGTAATCCACTTTTTTCAAGGCTTGCTTCGGCTGTTCGAGTAGTTTTTTCAGCAATCGCTTGTAGTCCAAAACCAAGCGTTCCATGGTGGACTGCTCGTAGAGGTCGGTATTGTAATTGATGTAGAGGTAGAGATTAGGGCCGTGTTCAGCGGCATTCAGTAAGATATCCAACTTGGCATTTTCGGCGGTGCCTTTGAATTGATCGGGATTCCTTTCGCTTTCCTCCACCTTGTACTCCATCGTGTTGTGGAAGGAAAACATCAAATCAAAAACTGGATTGCGACTCAGGTCGCTGTTCAGCTTGAAATGCTCCAACAACTCTTCGAAGGGATATGCTTGATGGTTGTAATCTTCCAAGACTGACTGCTTGACCCGCTGAAAGAAATCGGTAAAATTCTCTTCTGGATTGATTTGCATGCGAATGGCCAGCGTATTGAAGTAGCAACCAATTTGATTTTCAAGATCGGTATGCGTCCGGCCGGATACTGGCGAGCCAATGACAAAATCCTTTTGCCCAGTATATTTGTAAAACAGTACATACCAAGCTGCCAACATCCCCATAAACAAACTTCCCTTTTGAGCAGTACAGAAAGTCTTCAAGGTCTGACTGTCTTCCACGGAAAAATAATTCTCAATGCTGTATCCATTAAAGGTCTTGACAATCGGCCGCTTTTTATGGCCTGGCAAATCCAACAGTGGCAATGGTTCGGATAGCTTGTTGAGCCAATACGTTTCCAACTTTTGGAAGGCTTCGCCCTTGAGCTGTACCAATTGCCAGGAAGCAAAATCTTTGTATTGTATCTTCAATTCAGGCACCTGCAATGGCGTACCTTCTTTGAAGAAATGATAATGCGCCAGGACCTCATTGGACAACACCTCCAAAGACCAGTCGTCGCTGATGATGTGGTGAATATTGACAAACAGTAAAAACTGTTGCTCCTTCAGATGAAACAGACAAGCCCTCAGCAAAGGACCGTTTTGAAGGTCGAAGACCTGAAAGGCATCTGCCTCGATTGCGCGCGCTGCCAAGCGCACTGCCTCCTCCCGCGAACGGAGGTCTTCGTAGCGGAAGGAAAAACCGAGTTCCGCTCCGGACAAAATCCATTGTCGGGCAGCGCCCTGGGCATTCTCCCGAAAAACGGTCCGCAAACTTTCGTGGCGTTCGATCACTGCATCAAATGCCTTTGACAAACAATCGACATCGTAATCCCCTTCCAAGTTGATGGGTAGTGGAATGTTGTATGTAATAGAGCCTTCCTTGAATTGACTGGACAGCCAGATTTTCTCTTGAGAGGTCGACAAAGGATAACCACTTTTTGAGAGAGGTACTGTTGAAATGTCCAGTCGCTCCTCCGTCTGTTGACCCTTGGCGTCGATGATTGCTGCCAAATCTCGGATGACCGAATGTTCGTAGTAGGCTTGCTGCGGGAGTTCCAGGCCAAAGTGCTTATGGATGCGCTTGCTCAGGGTCATAATTTTCAATGAATCGGCTCCCAATTCAAAGATGTCATCTTCGGCCCCTAGCTTATCCAAGCCAAAGAATGCTTCGCACAGTTGCAAAAGCGCTTCTTCCGTTTGCGTTTCTGCCTTGCGGAAGCTCGTACTCAAGTTCGGCCGCTCTACTTTTTCGATGACGAAATCGTCCATACTTTCATCCATCGAAAAAATCTCTTGTTCTTGCAAAGTGGATACATCTACTTTTGATGCATTAGCCTCCTTGCCCTTGATGGATTGAATCAACATCGCAAACGGGTCGACCAAAGTTGGATACTTAATAGGCTCGAAAGCATAGGTCGGTAGGGATACGCGCCGACGAGGATGCTGGTGGTAAGCGGCCCAGTCGATGGCTACGCCTTGCGACCACAGCTTGGCCAATGCCTCTGTGAAAAAGCGCAAGTCATCACTTTTGCTTTTGGGCGTCTTGATGAGATTGACCGCTTGGGGTGTCTTACCGTCGATTCGATGTTGGCGCAGCAAACCAGAAAGCGTTCTACCAGGTCCGACCTCTATAAATACGGCTTTGGGAAATTGTTCCAACAAAGCCGCTGCCCCTTTTGAAAAGCGGACGGCTTGTCGCATGTGCTGCACCCAATAATCGGGATCGGCCGCTCGCTCTGGATCGATCATGGCGCCCGTCAAGTTGGACATAAAAGCTACCTTGGGTCGCTGCGGCTTTACTGCTGCAACGGCCTGTCTGTAAGCTTCCAAAATAGGGTCCAACATGGAGGAGTGAAAAGCGTGAGAAGTACGCAAAATCTTGCACAAAACATCAGCCGCATCAAGGCGAGCCTTCACAGCTGCGATGGATTCCGCCGGGCCGGACAAAACGCTTTGAGTCGGACCGTTGGCTGCTGCTAAATCAACGCCGTCCATCAAAAACGGTTGGACTTCTTCTTCCGACAAAGCAACACTCAACATATCACCCGTCGGCAAGTCAAACATCATTTGTCCCCGATTGACCAGTAAGCTCAAGGCGTCTTCGTACTGAAATACACCACTGAGAACAGCTGCCGTGTATTCGCCGATGCTGTGACCGATCATGGTCTGCGGACGAATGCCATACGACAATACCAACTGGGCCAAGGCATATTCAAAAATAAAAATGAGCGGTTGCGCATATCGGGTCTCGTTGATGTCCGCCACCGGCTCATCTTCTGGGTACAAAATCTGTTTAAAGTCAATTTTCGTATTGGCTTTGAGCCAATGTAAGCCTTGATCCAAGTGATCGCGAAACAGCGGTTCGGAGTCGTACAGTTGGCGCCCCATTTGTAAGTACTGCGCTCCTTGCCCTGGAAAGAGAAAAATCACACTCGGCTCGTTCAATGGCGCCTGCTGCATCGTCTGTGAAGCAGCGGCCTGCGACAATTTTTCCATCAACTCATCGCGATTTTCAAAGACGATGGGTAGCCGATAAGTGAAGTGTTTACGCCCTAATTGGAAAGTGTATGCCGCATCCGACTCGTTTAAAGTTGATTCGTTTTTGACAAATTGTTG